>NZ_JPHT01000015.1:0-107391 GCF_000733325.1 Frankia sp. Allo2 | reverse complement strand
GTTTGGATGCGCACCGCCGCGGCGACCGTGTCCCGGTGCACGTCAAGGCCCGCGCACCGTGGGAATAACACCTGCATCTGCCAGCCCTCCATGGTCAGCAACCTGTAGGTGCTGTCCGGAGAGGCCCTGACCACAGGAAACTGAGGAACGCGCTCGTAGCAGCAGNAAAGAGTNCCCCAGGNCCNCCACCGCCATACTCTTGGACGGGCTCTGAGCACCAGAGAACGCCGACGTCGATCCGGACAGCATCGGAGATGCTGCACGGGACTCGGCGATACCGGGCCGAAACGGCCCACCGGCCAACATCAGGACCACAGGCGTCCCGCGGCCGGACTCAAATTCTCATACGAAAGGGTGGCGGCCACGCCGCCCTGGCTGCTCTTGTCGTACGCCAGCGGAAGGTCGTGCAGACCCTCATCGAGGGCTGGCAGACGTCCCGGGACCGAGTCCGGCTGCTGCGGGCCGCGGGGCGGCTGTCGGGGCTGGCCGGCTATATGGCGGTGAACCTCGGGGACTTCCCACTCGCGCGCGCCTACTGCGTGGAGGCGTTCACCCTTGCGGTGGCCGTCGAGGACAGCGATCTGGCGGCCTGGGTACGGGGCACCGAAAGCCTGTGCGCCTACTACGCCGGTGACTACCGGCTGGCGTTGGAACGGGCCCGAGAGGGGCAGATCCACGCCGCGGGCGGGCCGCAGGCGATCCGGCTGGCGATCAACGGCGAAGCCCGCGCCCTGGGCCAGCTCGGTGACCGCGACGGTGTGCGGGAAGCCGTCGGCCGCGCGTTCGACCTCGCCGAGGACGCCGAGCTACCCGAGGGCATGTCGCCGTGCATCTCCTTCGGCGCCTACAGCCTCGCGCGGATCGCGGCGAACGCCGCGACCGCCCACGTCGGCACCGGCGACACCGCCCTCGTCCAGAGCTACGCCCAGACCGCCAGCAGCATGCCGGGCGCCGACCGTTCCCGGTGGAGCGATGTCCTGATCACCCTCGATGTCGCCACCGCGCTGACGGCCGGCGCCGACCCCGACCCGGAACACAGCGCCGCGCTCGGCGTCGAGGCCCTCNCCCGCGCCGGTGCCGCCCCGATCGAGTCGATCCGCCAACGCGGCCAGGAACTGGCCCGCCGCACCGCGCCCTGGCGGACCCTGCCCGCCGTCGCTGAACTCGCCGAGGTGACCCAGACGCTGCCCCGCGGCGCGTCACGGTGAGCGAGCACGATCCGGTCCACGACGACTGGGAACGCTTCCGAGTCCTACCCTCCATGACCGACCACTGGGATCGGCCCGGCTGGACCCCGGGCCGGAGCAGCTTCCACTGGTTCCTGACCTTCGACAGCGCCGCGCTACGCGACCTCGCCGCGACCTGCCAGCAGCAGCTGCACGACCTCGCCTGTCTCGACCCGGTACCCGCCGACGGGCTGCACCTCACCGTGCGCCGGCTCGCGTTCACCGACGAGATCGACCCCGCCACCCTCGCCGCGGTCACCCGCCGGGTCGCCGAACAGTGCGGTCACCAGCCGGCGTTCCGGCTGCGGGTCGGACCGCTGGCAGGATCGAACGGCGCGGTCCGCTTCACCGTCNCCCCCTGGGAACCCTTGATCAGACTGCGGGACTCCCTGGACGACGTGTCCACCGCCTGCGGCCTGCCCGCCGTGANACGGCGTTTCCGTCCGCACATCGGCATCGCCTACTGCAACCGCGACACGCCCGCGGAACCGATCATCCACCGGGTCGCGGGGCTGCGTGACCTGCCCCCCGCCGAGGTCTCCGTAGCCGATCTACGGTTGGTGCGGCTGTACCGCGAAGGCCGGACCTACCAGTGGGACACCGCGACCGTTGCCCCTCTGAGCGCCTGACACGTCTCGTCTGGTCGCCCGGGTCGGACGACGCGGCGGGGCTGCAACGAGGGNGCAGGCCGGNGGTTAGGGCCGGGTGAGGGCCAGCTGAGCGAGGCCGACCAGGACAGCAAAGATCTCGGCCAGATCTGCCGGCACCCGCTGGCTCGCATCCCCCGCAAGGAAGACCCGGACAATTCTGATCGCGGGCGGGGCTCGACGGTTCTCCCCAGCCCGGCGACGAGGTCTGCCCAGATCGGAGGAACTCCTCAANCCCGCGCAGGATGNCCNCCCGGANTTGNTTGGCTNTTGACGCTGNGTNGGNGGNGAGGNCCGCAGCNGGTGTNCCCGCCGGTGTCTGCTGATTGAGGCTGCGCTGGAGCACACGGGTAGCGTGCGCGGCGCTGTCCAGGGCGTCCACGGCTTCGACGTGAACCTCATCCAGGAGGCCATGCAGCTCTGGGTCGTGGGCGAACGCGTCGAGGCGCAGCGTGCGGTAGGTGAGGAGGATCGCGCCCGGACAATCCGCGGGGCGTCGAGCATGAGCGTCCAGACGTTCAGGTGGCGGCGAGGTCGGATTCGCGGCGAGGAAGGCCACGGCGGTCGGGGCCAGGTCATCGACGGGCATGGTCGCGTCGATGACCTGGCCCCGACTCCCTTGTCCACCACTCGGCGCGCTTCCGTCGATGTCGTCGCTGGCAGGCCGAGTGACTCGACGGACGCGTGGACGGCCGGTATGAACGCCGAAATGGCGATTCCGCTAGTGAATGCCCTGGATGTTGAGGGTCGGCTGGTACTCCTCGATCAGCCGTCCTTCGGTGCGGTCCATCTGACGGCCGTCCCGACATCGGATCACCGTGACCCGCTGGACGCGGTAGCGCCTCGTCGAGTCGCTCATGTGCTGGCCGAGCCGGGCCAGGATGTTGGTCGACTTCCCCACGTAGAGCGGTCTGTCGGGGTCGGTCCCCCAAAGCAGGTAGACGAAGCAGCCGTGCGGGTTGAACTCCCTGTCCACGGCGGTGACGACCAGGTTCGCGAGCGCGTTGCGCACCCGTGACTCGACGACTCGAAGCACTCGCGTGTGGGCGCGCTCGGTGCGTTCTCGTCGTTCGGTCTCGACGGTGATGCGCAGCGCGGCCTCCTCCGCCAGCGCCTTGACAGCCACCAGCTCAGGTGCGATCGCGTCGAGTACGGCATCTGGGTCGGACACCAGTCCGTGCGCAGCAGCTCGCCGGATCGCGATCTTTATGCAGGTATGCGCGTCGCGAAGATCTCCGATCACGTCGTCCGACGATTGGCGTACAGGCGCAGCCAAGCCCTGATGCGTACAGGACATACCTGCCGTGTCGGTCATTGCGCGACGTTAGTCCGGCGCACCGACAGATCCGCCCATCGCCACAGGAGTCGTCGGCATCTGCACCTGGCGGAGGAGATGGCCGCAGACCGTACGCTGGGCAGATGACCTTGAAAGCGCGTCTACGGGGCCGGGAGACCGACCTCGCCCTGCTCTCGCGGGTGCTGCCCACGGGTGACACTCAGGTCTCCTGCGACGAGGAGGGCTATTACCTCACCTCGACAGCGGTGGACCACCGGCCCGAGGACACGGACTTCTACGAGGCAGCGGCCGAGGTGCTCGCCTGGGTCAACGGCATCGGTTGGCTGAACGGCACCGACTTCCACGCCGTCGAGCTGACCGGGATGTACGACGACGGTGATCGACGTCACGCCGTCCTCACGCCTGAGACAATTAGGTGTACTACCCAATTCGGGAAGGTCGTTGTAGGAGGAGACGCGGTGGCCTCCGAGCCGCCNCCGCCGCCAGGCCCGCCGCAGGCGGCTGCCGCGGCCCGCGGTCCGGCGCTCGCGGAGGCCCTGGCGATGCTCGGCCGGGCCACGCACCTTGGGTGGGTCGAGCTCTACAAGGTGTGGGAGATCGTGCAGGACGGCCGCGACCCGATTGCCCTCGGCTGGGTAACGAAAGCCGAGAAGCAGGCGTTCAAGCAGGCCGCGAACCATCCCGGTATCAGCGGACAGGCCGCACGGCACGCCAGGATGCCCGGCACCCCGAGCAAGACATCGGCCATGAGCCTCACCGAAGGACGAGCCCTCATACGACGAGTGATCCTCGCCTGGATCGCGGCGGAATCGATCTGACGCCGGCGGACTACGACTGGAGATGCCGGGGAGCAACGACAGCGGCGACGGCCATCGCNGCNTGGTCGCTGAGGCCNTNGTGGCGGGGGGCNTGGANGTAGTCGCANCGGGTCAGGTCGAGNCGGTCGNNGGNGAGGAAGGNGTGGTCGAAGCGGTAGCCGTTGCCGCCGCGGCCGTACCAGCTGTGGCCCGGGGTGGTGGGTTGCAGGGTGCGGTAGGCGTCGATGAGGCCGGTGTCGGTGAAGGAGCGGTAGAAGTCGTATTCCCAGCGGCCGAAGACTGGATAGTGCGGGACGTGGCCGGGTTCGACGACGTTGAGGTCGCCGGTGACCACGACGGGCCCGTCGAAGCCGGCAAGGACGTCGGGCAGGGCCCGGGTGACCGCGTGTTGGAAGGCGCGCTTGTTCTCGTTGCGGCGTGCGGCCGGTCCGCGGGACGGGACGTAGAGGCCGACCAGACGTAGGCGCTGTCCATCGATCCGCAGGTCCACGACGGGTGCGCGGTGGGCAAGAACGTCGATGCCCGTGGCCACAGGTTCGAGGGGCGCGTTGCGGGAGGCGATGACCGTGCTGTAGTCGGGCGCGCCCGGCCGTGGGGCGTGGATGTGGGCGTAGCCGTGCTGCGCGAGTGCGTCGAGCAGGGTGTGGCCGCCGGGTCCGTGGCCGACCTCGGTGAGCACGACGACGTCCGCGTCGGTCTGCTGTCCGAGCCAGGCGGCTTGGCGGCGGGCCCGGTCGGGTGCGGCGTGCTGGGCGTTGAAGGTGACCAGCCGCAGCTCGGTCGTGGCCGCGGGAGCGACCGGTGCGGGCGGGTTTGGGAACAGGGCCTGCTGGGGGTTCATGCGGGTGGCGCCGTTTCGTCGAGGAAGACCTCGCCAGCGGCGTCGAGGTCCTGCTGGAGCTGGCCGAGGGTGGCCCGGACGAAGGTGAGGTCGTCGGCGGACAGGGGTGTGTCGAGGGCGGTGAGGTTCTCGCGGATCTGGTCGGGGGTGGTGAAGCCGACGAGCACGGCCGCGTTGTCGGCGCGCTGAAGGCTGTAGGCCAGCACCACCCGGGCCAGGTCCTGAGTCGACGGGCCGAACCGGTCGCGCAGGGGCGCGAGCCCACGGTCGACGACCGCGAGTGCGTCAGGGGTGTACCAGCGTTTGCGTCGCCGGTGATCCCCGTCGCCGAAACGGGGTGGACGGCGCGGGTCGTATTTGCCGGTGAGCAGGCCCTGGCCGAGCGGCTTGTTGATCAGAATGCTGGTGTGATTTTCGGCGGCGAGGGTGAAGATGTCCTGTTCGCCGGCAGGTGCGGGCGGGGTCAGCGGGTTGTGGCGGACAGCGAGGAAGTCAGGACGGACGCGGTCGAACAGGGCCCGGAACCGGGCGTGTTTGTCTGGCCGGGCGGATGGTGGCTGGGTGAGCCGGTGGGGGGCGTAGCGGTGCGGGCCGCGCATGCCGACGGCGCGGATGAGGCCTTGGCGTTGGAAGTCGCGCATCTGCTCGATGGCGCCGTCGAGGTGGCGGTCGTCGGGGCCGAACTCGTTGTTGTGGAAGAAGTAGATGTCGAGCCGGTCGGTGCGCAGGTTCTCCAGGCTGGTCTCCAGCTGGCGGCGCATCGCCGAAGGCAGGTAGGCGTGGGCGGCGGTCCCGGCGAAGTAGCCGACCTTGGACGACAGGACGAGGCTGTCCCGGTCGACCTGCGCGACGAGCTGGCCGAGGAGGCGTTCGGAGTGGCCGTGGCCGTAGACGTCGGCGGTGTCGAACAGGTTCGCGCCCAGGGTGTAGGCGAGTTCCAGTCCTGCGAGGGAGGCGCGGTCGTCGGCGGTGGACCAGCCCATCGGCAGGCCCAGGTTGTGGTCCGGTCCGCCGATGGCCCAGCAGCCGACGCCGACGGGGTGGACCGTCAGCCCGCCGGCGAGCGTCCGGGCGGTCAGAAGATTCGGTGCCGTCATCTCGTTCCCCTCGTTGTCCGCCGGCGATCTCTGGGATCGACCTGTGTGTGAACGCTGCTGGCTGTGACGTTAGGGTCACCGGCATGACGACTCCGGACCCTGCCACCCTGCTGGACCTGGATGCGATCAGGGCGAAGGGGTGGGCCGACCGTAGCGACTTCCCCGACGCCGAGTTCGACCGGGCCGCGGCGTTCTACGCGGCGATGCGCGCCCACGACGAGCGACTGCACGCGGTGCGCGCGCAGGCGTCGGACCTCATCGAGCGCTGGACCGGGCACCGGCCGCGGGACGTCGGCTCGTTCGGGACCCGGCTGAACCTGGAGGCCTCCGACCTGGACCTGGGTATCGGCTACCCGGTGGAACGCCGCGCCGAGCTGATGTCCACGCTCGACGGCCGCGCCCGTTTCCTTGGCGAGCGCCACACCAGCTTCTCCACCACCCGGCTGGTGTTCAGCTTCACCGTGGACGGCGTTGAGGTCGATCTGAGCGCGCTCACGGTGGACGATTTCGCGGTGGCCTGCCGGATGCTCGACCAGATCGACACCGCGATGAGCCACGACGAGCGGGTCTGCCACACCTGGGTCAAGCACCTGCTGCGCCAGAGCGGCCGGGTGGAGGACTACGCGGCGTGGAAGCTGGTGACCTACGCCCGGTTCTGTCCGGAGTTCAACTGGGTGCCGATCCCGGAGAAGACCGGCACCTNTTGTTGTGGAAGAAGTAGATGTCGAGCCGGTCGGTGCGCAGGTTCTCCAGGCTGGTCTCCAGCTGGCGGCGCATCGCCGAAGGCAGGTAGGCGTGGGCGGCGGTCCCGGCGAAGTAGCCGACCTTGGACGACAGGACGAGGCTGTCCCGGTCGACCTGCGCGACGAGCTGGCCGAGGAGGCGTTCGGAGTGGCCGTGGCCGTAGACGTCGGCGGTGTCGAACAGGTTCGCGCCCAGGGTGTAGGCGAGTTCCAGTCCTGCGAGGGAGGCGCGGTCGTCGGCGGTGGACCAGCCCATCGGCAGGCCCAGGTTGTGGTCCGGTCCGCCGATGGCCCAGCAGCCGACGCCGACGGGGTGGACCGTCAGCCCGCCGGCGAGCGTCCGGGCGGTCAGAAGATTCGGTGCCGTCATCTCGTTCCCCTCGTTGTCCGCCGGCGATCTCTGGGATCGACCTGTGTGTGAACGCTGCTGGCTGTGACGTTAGGGTCACCGGCATGACGACTCCGGACCCTGCCACCCTGCTGGACCTGGATGCGATCAGGGCGAAGGGGTGGGCCGACCGTAGCGACTTCCCCGACGCCGAGTTCGACCGGGCCGCGGCGTTCTACGCGGCGATGCGCGCCCACGACGAGCGACTGCACGCGGTGCGCGCGCAGGCGTCGGACCTCATCGAGCGCTGGACCGGGCACCGGCCGCGGGACGTCGGCTCGTTCGGGACCCGGCTGAACCTGGAGGCCTCCGACCTGGACCTGGGTATCGGCTACCCGGTGGAACGCCGCGCCGAGCTGATGTCCACGCTCGACGGCCGCGCCCGTTTCCTTGGCGAGCGCCACACCAGCTTCTCCACCACCCGGCTGGTGTTCAGCTTCACCGTGGACGGCGTTGAGGTCGATCTGAGCGCGCTCACGGTGGACGATTTCGCGGTGGCCTGCCGGATGCTCGACCAGATCGACACCGCGATGAGCCACGACGAGCGGGTCTGCCACACCTGGGTCAAGCACCTGCTGCGCCAGAGCGGCCGGGTGGAGGACTACGCGGCGTGGAAGCTGGTGACCTACGCCCGGTTCTGTCCGGAGTTCAACTGGGTGCCGATCCCGGAGAAGACCGGCACCTGACCTGGCGCGGGCCGGCGGGTCAGCTGGCACAGGAGTCCACCGCGTTGATCAGCGTCCAGCCGCGGGCCGCCGACCATCGCCGGTGCTCGCCGGCGAGCAGCTCTGCGTGCTCACGGCTGAGGGCGGTGAGCAGGTCGTGCACGGTGGCCGCGAGCTCGCCCCGCAGCAAGGCGAGGCGCCTTTCGAGTCGCTGCCAGATCCGGGCGTCCAGGACGGCCTCGGCCGTCGGATCATGATGTGGCGGCTGGGTGTCGATTTCGGCGATCAGGTCGCCGAGTAGCAGGTAGCTTGCGTCCTTCAGCACCCTACGGGCCTCGCGGATCAGGCGGCGCGGCTCGCCGTCGAGGATTTTCTCCGTCGACTTGAAGGTGTAGTCGAGGGCAAAGTGCCGGTCGACCCAGCGTTGCGCCCAGCCGGCGGCGNCCCCGATCCGCCAGTCCGCGTAGCGGGCCTCCACCCGCCCCATCGACGGCGTCACCGCCCCGGTGAGACCGGCCCGCTGGACCTGGCGGGTGTAGGCGGCACCGATCAGGCATTCCATGCCGACCAGCAGGTAGGAGATCCCCCGGTAGAACGGCATGCCCGCGCTGGCCGTCGCGACGAAGCGGCCGTCCCGCACTCCGCGCGCGACCTCGGCGGCGGGAATATCCGGTTGCGGGGCCAGGAGCAGGTCTGTGCGCCCCTGGAAGGCGTGGGTGGCTTTCAGCTCGTCGAGGGTCATCAGCGGGTCGAAGGTGATGTAGGTGAACCGGGTCGGCACGCCGAGCACGGACAGGGTCCGGACCGCCAGCACGTTCTGGTCGCCGCTCGTCCCCTTCGCGAACCGCTCCAGGACGCTGTCCACCCCGGACTCGACACCCAACAGCATCCGCCGCAGACCCCAGGCGACCAGCATCCGCCACATCTCGGCGCGCTCGGCATGCCAACCGAGGTCCCGGTCCGGGTCGACGACCTGGTCGATGCGGCAGCTGGACTCCCAGCCGAAGCCCGCCCCGCGCAGCAGACCGGCCAGCCGCAGCGCCCGGCCCGGGGCATCGGGGCCGCGGCCGAGGAACTCCTCGTCGACCAGGTACAACGTCCGCGACACCCGCGGGTAGCGGTCGAAGACCGCGCCCAGCTCGCCCAGCAGCCACGGCAGCCGCTCGACACCGGCACCCGACCAGGCTCCCTTGTGATCGCGGGGGCAGAACGAGCAGTAGCTGGTACAGCCCCGGCTGGTCTCCAACTGTGCGACACCGTGACGGTCCAACGTCGCCGGCAGCAGATCGAGCTCGGGAACGACATTCGCTGTCACGTCCCGGACGACGGGTTTCGCGGTTCGCCGCCGTCCGACCGCCAGCCCGCCCCCACGGGGCGCTCCCACGTAGCCGAGCGCGGGGACCTCGTCGAGGCCGCCGTCGCCGTGCCAGTGCGCCAGCAGGGCGCTGATCGTCGCTTCCCCACCCGCCCTGGCGACCAACAACTGGGGAAACCGGTCCAGCAGAACCCGCTCGACCCTGGCGGTGAGACTGCCACCGGCGACGACGAGCGGCGGATCAACGTTGGCGTAGACCACCTCCAGCAGGCGGGTGAGCAGGTCGTACTGGCCGAACGTCGCGGAGACCCCGAGGACGTCCGGCCGGTCCGCCTCGACGCGAGCGATCAGGTCGTCGAGGGGGAGACCGAGCTGCATGTCTGCCAGCGACACCGTGCCGAGCAGTGTTCCCCGGGCCGCGCGCGCCACCGTGCTGATGCCCAGCGGGAACCGCGGCAGCGGAAACGTCTCCGGGTGATAGAGCGCCGCCAGGAGAACATTGGGACGCGACAGCCGGCGCACGGCATCCTCGGCCAGCATGGCCAATGACAGCGACGATCCTGGATCTTCGATGACGACCGACTCTCGCGCCCACGGGGGCCAGGCCCGGGAACGGTGCGGCTGACCGGACAGATCCGCGACGACCCACCGATCGTCGAGCCGTTCGACGAAGACCAGACGGCGGTCAAGCGTGCCCGCGACCCGGACTCGGCCCACCTCGTCCGCGAAGCGTCGTTCCACCCAGCCGCGCAGCGCACCGGGATCCAGAAAAAGATCACTCTGAGGTGGCGTGGGGGCTGAACTCGCGCCAGCGAGGCGCAGGGCAGCGGACAGCCGGGCGAAGGGCTCATGCGGATGCTGCATGGACTTTGCCTCCGGACGGACGGTGCCGAAGCCCTGCCCTGAGGCTTCCAAAAGGTTTCGGCGGTTGTAAAGGTCCTGTCACTGTCCGCGACCTGGCGACATGAGTCATTCCCCGTACTGCGAAGAAGTTCTTCGGTACCGAAAAGGGCCTCCACCTGCGTAAACAGCGGAGCCGGGCCGCGTTACTTCCAGCGTGACCGGGCCTGCAGGGCGACTCACTGGTGAGAGGTGAGTGCCTGTCGCAGCGGACGCGTCGAGGCTCCCGCGAAGCAGGCTGGATTCATCGCCGGAGAAGTCGGCGGGGCCGATCTCGCAAAGCCCCGGTTCCTCTTCGCCTCCCCCGGGCTCGTGGCTGAGACATGCGGGCGCGAGCCCCCGATGTGGGCAGGTCGCGACTGGCGCGGTCGGAAGAAGTCGGACACGCCGAGCCTCGACGTCGAGAGGGGATGACCGTTGCCCTATGCTGACCTCTCGGCCGCACCACAACATCTGGCGCCCCTCGCTATGTAGTGACGCTATCTGTTGTGATCATTACTGGATGTAGCTCGTCAGAATGAACATGTCGATCGAGAGGAACGCGCCGTGGTTGACGCGACGTCGACGATGGGAACCCGTACGCCCAGTGGCGTGGCACGGCGGGCGCCACGCCATCGTCAGTCCATGACGAGAGCCTTCACGGTTGGGGGCGCCTACGGCTTCATCATCGCGTCTCTGCATACCGACGGTTCGCTGGCGGACGTCAATCTGATCATGGCGAAGCAGGGATCCACCTTGCGTGGAATGACCGAGACCGTCTCGTCGGCGATCTCGACCGGTCTGGCACACGGAGTGCCGCTGGCGACATACGTTCGGCAGTTCGCTGACCTGCGGTTCGAGCCCGCGGGAATGACGGACGATCCGGAGATCCCGCGAGCTCTGTCGATCATCGACTATGTGGTCAGGCGGCTGGCGCTGGATTTCCTGCCGCTGGAGGATCGCACTGCGTTGGGCGTCCTCACGCCGCTGGAGCACGCCGAACTCGCGGCCGAGTCGGCACCACCGCCGCCCGCGTCGTCGAACACGCCGCAGTCGCCGAGATTCGCGCCTTTCGACATCCCCGTCCAGGTCTCCTACTGAAGCGCGTCGGCCTGACGGGCCGCCTCAGGCCGCGTCGGTAAGCGCACGACATGCTGCTGCCAGGGCACTGTCTATGTCATTACTGATTGTGACGGACGGCAGCATGTCGAAGCTGCACTGCGGTGAGCCCTTGGCGATGATCACGGGTTTGCCGTAGGCGAGTGCACAGCCGATCTCGGTCGTGACGCCGTCGCTGCGCCGGCTGAGCGGGTAGGCGAGGAGAAGTCGGGCGCGGGCGATGTCGTCGATGCAGAGTTGGGCCGCGAGCTGGTTGAGGACGATGCCCGCGTCGAACTGGCTGCTGGGTCGCGTGAGGGGGTCGAGATCGATCCAGCGAGCGGTGGATTCCAGGGGCGGTGGCATGCGGGCGCGGACGCGCCGGATTTCCTCCCGGTCACGCAGCGTCGCCGCAAGGTAGACATCGTGACGGTTGGCAGAGTCTTCCGCGGGACTGTGCGTCGTCGGCTGCGGGGCGCGTGGTGGCGGCAGGACGGCGATGGTGGCCGGTGCCGGCGGGTTGACGGGTGCGCTGCGGGCCTGCCGGTAGGGGGNGATCGGGCAGTAGGCGTAGGGCGTGTCGTCGGCCAGAGTCGGCAGTCCGATTCGCTGCCGCTCATCGTCGACCTTGCTGATTTCGGCGGTGGGGTAAAGAAAGCATGGGCGGTCGTCACGGACGAGGACGAACGTTCCGTACCGCTGCTCCTCGCCGCGCAGGGATCGGTCCCGGTCGGTCAGAAGCGCCAGATGCCGAGGGTCTGCTCCGCGATTTTTCCAGGCGTCCGCCATGTCACGGAGAAGGTCGCGGCGGGTCTCGGTCTCGGTGTCGGNGTGTTGGAGTAGCAGCCAGGCGGCGTCGCGGGCCGCGGGGTGGCTTGGAGGCGGCCAACCCCATCGGCTCAGTGACGCGAGGACCTGCGCGGTCGCGGCGGTGGAGACAGCTGCGTAGGCGGCGAGTTCGGGTGTGCCGGCGGTGAGGTGCGCGGCCCTGCTCGGGAGCAGCGTCAGGGGCAGAGGCCAGTCGGGGTAGTTCAGGGCCGCGGCGACCTGAGATTCGAGCTGGGAGTCGGTGACGAGCCGGGTCAGGACGGCGAGGAGCGCCTGCTGTTCCTGCTCGGCGAGCGCGATGAGGTCAGCCCACGCGGTGATGTCGGGTGTTGTCATGAGCTGGCCTCCTGGTCGCTGAGGAGCTGGCGGGCGCAGACGAGGTCGACCTTCCCCGCCGGGGTTCGGGGTATGGCGGCAACGACCCGGACCACCCGTGGGATCTTGTAGCCGGCGAGGTCGCCGCGGATGTCGCCGAGCACCTGCGCGAGTCTGCCTCCAGCGCGGAGCTGCAGGACGCAGCCGACGGCGCTGCCGAGCCGCGTGTCGGGAACGGCGAGGACAGCGGCATCGGCGACATGGGGATGGGCGAGGAGCGCGGCAGCGACCTCGGGGGCGTAGACCTTCTCGCCGCCGGTGTTGATGCAGTCCTGCCCACGGCCGAGCAGCTCGATCTTCCGGGACGGCAGAAGTCGGACGAGATCCCCGGACAGCAGGTAGGTGCGTCCGTCATCGGAGTGGACATAGCGGTCGGCCGGAAGGGCGCCCTGAGGGTGAAGACCGGCTGGTAGCGGTTGGCGGACGGCAACACGGCCGATTTTGCCGACGCGGGTCGGTGTTCCATCCGCGCCGAAGACCTGGGCGTGGCGGCCGAGGTCGAAGTGCCCGGTTGCCGGCACGTGCCCGGAACGGGCAAGAGACGAGCCCAGGCCGGTGGCCTCGGTGGCGCCGAAGGTCTCGACCAGCCGCAGATGCGGGACCAGGGCGAGGAGTTCGGTTTTGGCTTCGGCGGTCCAGGGCACACCCGAGGAGGTGACGGTGCGCAGCGCCGACAGGTCGATTTCAGGGCCGGCGTGGATGATGTCGATGAGCGGGCGCGCGTAGGCGTCGCCGACGATGGCCAGGGTGTCAGCGCGGTGCCGCACGACCGCGTCGAGCACTCCGGCGGGGTCGTAGGAGGCCCCGGGCACGGTGATGACCATCCCGCCGGCGCACAGCGCGCCGAGTGCTCGGGTCAGACCCGAGCCGTGGCTCAGGGGGCTGGCGACGACGATACGAGCGTCGGCCAGAGCCAGGGCGGTCCGCGCGGGAGAACGGGTCAGGTCATGGCGCGCCCAGGGGTTGTGGGCGTTGAGATTGTTGAGGATGTCGGCGACGCGCCAGGCCACGGCCTGAGGAGTCCCGGTGGTTCCACCCGTACATTTGATCATGATGCACTCAGTTGATTCATCCCGCGGCGGCACCGAGGAGAGGCGCTCGGCTGCGCTGGCCACGAGCAGTGGATAAGCGCCAAGCGGNCGGATCTGTGTTTCCTCGCGGAGACGGTCGCCGGCGTGGAGCGCGGCGATGTGAGAGCCGGAGTCCGGGTCGGAGATCGTCGCGGCGGGTTGCAGGAGGCGGAGCAGCTGGTCGAGTTCACGGGAGCGGTAGCGCGGGTTGAGCTGTGCGGGTGTCGCGCCAAGACGCAGAACGGCAGCGAGGCTGACGAGATGCTCAGGGATGTTGGGCAGGCAGAGGGCGACGACCTGACCGGGTGTCACTCCTCGCTGGCGCAGGTCGTCCGCGACGGCCGCTGCCGCCGTGTCGAACTCCGCCCAGGTCCACGCCAGGTCGCGGTGGACCAGCGCGGTCGTGTGGGGCTGCAGTGTCGTGATGTGCTGCCAGAGGGCCGTGAGGGTCCATGAGGTCGTCATGACATCTGCCTGGCCGTGACGGGGGCAAGGTCGTCGACGGTGCGGCGGATGAGATCGGTGTGCGGGGCGGCTTCCCAGTCCCAGGTGCCGTCCTCCAGCCGCGGGTCGAGCGTGGCGACGACCTGCCGCAACCGAATGCGCGGCTGTGTGTCGGTGGGGACCGGGAAGACGGCCAGTACGCCACTTTGATCGCGAACGGTGATGTAGGAGTGGGCGGGGTTGGCGGGGAGGTCGGCGAGGGAGGCGATGGGGTACCCGGTGAGCCGGTCCGCCAGCCAGCCGTGCAGATCCGCCGTGGTGGGCAGGAGATGGAGGTGCCCATGTTCGATCCGGCGCTGCCCGGCGGCGTTCAGGCCGTACTCGAAGCCGAGCACCGGGCTGTCGTACCGCTCGGCGAGCCGCCCAGCCATCTCGCGCATCAGTGCGTCGACGCCGGCTCGGGCATCCCGATCGAGACCTCCGAGAGACAGGACATGGGCCCTGGGGACGAGGAGCAGGTAGCCGGCCGTGTAGGCCCCGATGGTCGGGATCGCACAGGCATGCGCATTCGCCGCGAGGACGCGAGGTTGCGCCCTGGCCAGATGCCGCTGCAACGCGCAGTCGATCACGGCCGGGTCGAGAGCGGCGCAGAGGTCACAGATCGACGGCATGGGCAGTCGCCTCCGGCGGACTGGGACGGATCAGGTCAAGACGGACGGGGCGCTCGGGCGCGGCAAGGCGGGCGGCGCAGTAGGCGTGGAGCTTCTCCGTGGTGAGCGTCAGGGCCCGTGTCTGGACCTCGGCGATCAGCCGATGGCCGTAGACGGTGTCGGGGACTGCGGACACCGTGCAGTAGTCGATCGCGGGGTGCGCGGCGAGTACTGCGTGGACGTGTGCGAGGGCGACGTTGACGCCGCCGACGATGGCCCGTCCGGCCATGGCAACGGAGGCGAGATGCAGCCGCCCTGTGCTGTCGAGATGGCCCTGGTCACCGACGGTGTGCCAGGCGCCGGGTGGTGGGCATCCCTCGGGGAGGAAATGGCTGGCGAGCCCCACGTCGCTGCGCGCCTCGACCGTGCCGACGGTCCCCGCCGGGGCCGGTGCACCGTCCGGTCCGCAGATCCGAATCTCGGCCCCGTTGATCGGGACGCCGCCTGCGGCGTCACCGATGCGGAGTGTGCCGTCGTACCCGGCGGAACCGTAGTACTCCGCGATCCGCTCGGCGCCGAACACGGCGAGAAGACGGGCACGGAGGTCGGGCGGACAGGGCTGGGAGGAATACACCAGCCTGTCCACCGAGGCGGCGGCCTGGGCGACAACGGTCTCGCCGACGTCGTCGAACAGCCGACGTAACTGGGTGGGGACCAGGAAGATCCAGCTCGGCCGATGCCGGTCCGCATATGTGACCCAGACTTCGGGGGCGTAGACCGGACAGATCACGACGGTGCCGCCGAGCAGAATCTGCCGCACGGCGAACTCGAACGGACCGTTGAGGNGTAACGGAGAACTGATCAACGCGCAGCCGTCGGGCCGCATGCTGAGCGCGAGCGCCTTCCGTGGGACGCTCGGTGGCTCCCCGTGAGTGACCAGGAGACGGTAACGACCTTCGTCGATGCCGAGGACAGCCTTCCACGGCTCGCATCCGGCGCCCGGGGTGCGCGGCAAAGTGCGCGCCAGCTCCGAGGCACCGTGGGCTGGCAGTGGCAGGGGGATTCCGCCGGCCAGCCAGGTTGCGAACACGTCGACGAGGAAGTCGACATTCGATCTGGCAGTGACGGGACGCAGCCGACGGCAGCAGTGATCGAGATTCCGTGACCTGTCGCGAGCCCGCCGGTGCAGTTCGTTGAAGGTAAGCGGGCCTGCAGAGTCGATCACCGCCGGAGCGTCGCGGCGATCATCCGCGAGGCGATCGAGAACAGCGGCAAGCTCGTGCCGCCATGGCCGCGTGCCGCTCACGCGCTTCCGCCTGCGGGGCCGGCGGGGACCGATGGCGGCGTCCAGGTGGATGCGGCGACGCGCTGGAGATCGTCGGTGAGCCATCCGCCGCGCAGGCCCCGTTCGACGGCACCGGGCCGCCGGTCGGCCACCGGCAAACTGATCCAGCATCGCAGCAGATGCCGCGCCAGCCGCGGATCGGAATCCGTGTAGGCCGTGCGGGAGTGCAGGACGCAGTGATTGTGCACGATCTGGAGATCACCGGGCTGGAGTTCCATGTCGCAGGCCAGGCGGTCCGCGACATCGTCCAGGAGGTCGAACGCGGCAAGCGCCCGCGACGACAGCGGTACGTCGGTTATCTTCTGCGTCTCCAGCAGTGTGTGCCGCACGAAGCGAGTACTGAATTGCTCGCGGTGCACGCAGAAGATCGGTGAGATGAACGTCGGTGGACCGCCAGGGATGTTCCCCCCGGCCATATGGAAGTGAAATGGCTGGTAGAGCTCGGCGACGANGTCCGGTGCATCCGCCAGCATCGCGTTGTGCACGGCCGCAGCGGAGGCCACACGACTCAGACCACCCCGGTCGGCGGCACGCAAGCACAGCAGAAGGGCCGCGTCGGCGCCGTCGGTGTGGAACCACAGACGCTCAGCTGTCTGGTGTCCCCGCACCCGACCGTCACCGAGAGTGTGACCGGCGCGAACGTGGCGGATGAGCTGCCCGTCACGGCTCTGAGTCGCGATTCGTCCCAGCTGAGCAGCCACGCCGCGGATCAGTACGAGGCTTTCGTGTTCACTGAGTTCGTCGACCGGAAGGCTTCGGAGCACGGCAAACCCGGGCCCGTTGGTGACGGCCGCAGACAACGCGCCTAGGTGCGTGTTCAGCTGCGACAGAGAGAAATCGTCGTCCGTCAGGTCGCGGTCACGGAAAACGTCCCTAGCTGCCAGCCGTGCACTAGCTGCGCGCACTTCCGCAACCAGATCGGCACGATGGCCGTCNTCGATCCGCTGAAGATAGATATCTGGGCGCAGATCCCGACCGATCCAGATCGGCGCATGGTCGGTAGAAAGCTGTACAGGGGAGAAATCTGGGTCCGTGGGATTCGCCATTGGAGCCCTCCGGATTGAAGGAACTGGCAGTTTTCGAGAGATATCTAGCGGTGCGCCTCGGCGGTGATAGCGTCGCCCGCGATCCAGCCGGTTTCGGCGGCACCGATGATTCCGCCGGTCAGTCCGGGCCCGTCGCCCACGAGATACAATCCTGGATGGCCAAGGGCTGACATATCGTCATTGACGGTGAAGCGGGACGCCCAACGCTCTACCGCCGGCCCGTAAAGGACATTCTCCGGATGGAGGATTTCAGGGCACAGGGCGGAGAGTCGGTGAAGGTATGACTGCAGGACGTGAACGATTTCGGCCGGGAATTCGGTGGTGAAGTCGCCGGGAGTAGCTGCCGGGATGCTTGGCGAAAAACCGCGTACCGCCCGGCCGGCGGCGACGTCCTCGTTCGAGAGGAAATCGCCGAGACGTTGGCTCATCAGACCGCCGTAGCGGCTGTTGATCCCGGCCACTAGCCCTCGGACATCCGCCGCGCTGAGGGGAAGCCGGCGCCCGGCCGTAGCGATGATGGCACTGTTCGAACGGTTCTCGGCGTGGGTGGAGGTCGCATGCCCGCCCACGAGCAGCAGGCCGTGATAGTCGGCAGGGACCACATTGCCGCCGTAGCACACGCAATGGGTCCGCGCCTCGACCCCGTCGGGTCCGCTCCAGATGACTTTGGGATCAGTAGCGACCTTCAGGAGAGGTGCGAGAAATTCCTTCGCCCCCTCCAATCGGAAACCGNTCTTCGGTTGCGCCGGGTCACGGCGCAGGTCGAGGGCGCGGCCAACCTCCCCGAGCCACGATGCTCCTACTTTCCCGGGCGCCAGGACAACGTTGACCGCATGGACCCGCTTGAAAACTGGGCCGTCCAGCTCCAGCTCCCACCGGAAA
Organism: Frankia sp. Allo2; assembly: GCF_000733325.1. Classification (NCBI taxonomy): domain Bacteria; kingdom Bacillati; phylum Actinomycetota; class Actinomycetes; order Frankiales; family Frankiaceae; genus Frankia; species Frankia sp. Allo2. The sequence goes on along the minus strand of NZ_JPHT01000015.1, from coordinate 89,737 downwards.
TCGCGACGTCCAGACGGGCGAAGGTCCAGACAGGTCGTACGGCAGGCGATAGTGGCATTCTCAGACAACCGCAATCTCAGCCGCTTGAGCATCCGTGGAAGCTGGTCGGTTCCTAAGTGTCGGACCGGATAGTGAACATACTCCAGGTCGGCGGTCTCGGCCAGTTTCTCCAAACCTTTTGCGGTCTCCGCGTCGGAGCCGNGAAGGTCTGCCCGTTCACCGGAACGAAGAATCTCATCGATCGCGTGCTGACGCTTCGAGACGAGAGCTGGGGGAAATCTGTGGCTGACGGTGCTCCCGATCCGCGGAGACAGGCACAGCTTCCCGTCGGAGAACAGGCCAGCGCCCCCGAAACCNCTGGTCACGACATTACGTCGATCTCCCGACCGCATGACGCCAACGCGATCGTCTACATCGTCCCCTCCGTCGAGGAGGAGAAGTCCTGGCGCAGGCACATCACTTCGGTGCGCCGCCATTAATCCGCCGGGGCCTGCCCCCACGACGACGGTATGAAACTCGCGCTCGTTCATCGTGAATATGAATCCTTTCGGCAAACTGTGCTACGGATCCCCGGGGTGATCAATTGGACCGCTGGGTGCGAGTGGATTAGCGGTGATGAGCCGAAGATCGACTGAAATCCGGCAACCTTCGATGCGGAATATCGGAGTGGAGACTCTCTCCGGCGACTCGTCGGAGCCGATATCGGTGTTCGCTAAATATTCCAGCCGGAGACGGTGAAGTTTTTCTTCTGCTTGCAGAGTTCAATTCCAACGCGAGTGTACGGGTAGGTATTTTCGGGGAGGCTGTCGAGTGGGAACCAGGCGATCCGGGCGCACTTGTGGGGTTCGGAATTGACCGGCTCTCCGCTCCATGACCTTGCGTGAAAGAAGAGTCCAAGGCGTGCTTCGCCGTGCTCGTTTCGAAAATGCACGGTCGAGGCGAGAGACAGGTCGTCCCGGGTCAGTAGAATGCCAACCTCTTCGCGGGATTCACGACATACTGCGGCGACCGCATCCTCATCGGCATCGAGTTTTCCACTGGGAAGATTCCACCACCCGTCGGCAAACCCGGTACCGGACCGCAGGGCGAGTAGAACGGTGTCGCCGCGGAGGAACAGGAGCATGACGTCGATGACGCTGCGGTACGTCATGGTGGGTCTCCCTGCGGTGCGAGGNGGTCAGCGGGTGGTCGGGTCGAGGCCGAGCGCGATGAGCTGCCCGGCGATCCAGTCGACTCTCGCGCTGGTGGACATGTTTGGTGGGATATCGTAAATGTGCTGCCCGACGCTGGCGCAAATGCTGCGTACGACTCGGTCGGCTGCTGGCTGAATGTCGAGGACTTTCGACCGGTAGGGATCTCCGATCTGGTGCTGGTCGAACTTGTCGCAGCAGTAGAACACCGCGTCGTAGACGTGCGACCAGGCCCGGCAGAAGGATTCCATGGCGCGTAGGATGGGCGCATGTGGTCCGTCTGGGCCGCCAGGCAGGACCAGCCAGGCGTAGGCGAGGACATTCGCGATGGTTTTGTCGGCGATGATCATCGTGTGTTGGCGGGCGGTGCGCAGCTGGCTGGTCAGCTGGGCGGCGAACAGGTCGACCTCGGTCTCCAGGTCGAACTCGCCGCGTCCGTGTACGACGATCTCCTCGATGAAGGGGCTGTTGCGCGCGGGTTCGGGGACGCAGGCGACGTGTACGCCGCGTTCCCGGTAGTAGGCGGCGAGCGCGTGGGTGAGCGTGGTCTTGCCGGAGGCATGGGTGCCTTCAACCGCGACAACCAGGCAGTTACGCAGCATCGGCAAGCTCCTTTCAGGACCAGAGGCCGGTCGTCGCGTTCGGCGGGACGGTGCGCGGAAACGCGCGCAAGGCCGGATCGGCCCACGTGCCTGACGACGTCATGGGACGGGCGTGGAGCACAGTTCGGTGAATTGGTCCCAAGCGGTGGCCTCGATGACTGTGTCGAGGTGGAGCGCGTTCCATTGGTAGTGGCTGGTGCTCCCCGCGGCGATCAGCGCGATGGCCAGCGCACGCGTGACGAGATGCCGCAGGATCTGCGAGCCCGACCACGATGAGCCGGCCGCGACCCAGGAAGCATCGAGGGAAAGACCATGAAGACGGTGGGCGGCGCACACGTCGGCCAGCGTGGCCGGGGCCGGTTCGCTGGCAGTTTCATACAGGCGCGCCAGACCTGGCTTCGGGGGCTGGCCGTTCCACGCGCCTGCTACCGCAGTGATTCCCCGTGTGACCTGTCCGGAGCTGGTGGCGGTCAGGGCCGCGAGTTCGCCGGCGAGCCGGTGGCCGGCGAGGATCGCCGCCTGTCGTCGGGCTTGGACAAACAGAGCGTCGACCGAGGCCACGACGGCGGCAGCCTCCGCCCGCCCTTCGGCTGCGACCGCATGGAAGCCGAACCGAACCGTCGTGTCAGCCACTTTCAGTGGGCGCGTCTGTGGCAGCGGCAGGTACACGGCGGCGGCGGCCGGTGAGTCGTCTGCCGCGTTGATGGTGAAGGCGGCAAGCAGGGAGGCCCGGTTGGCGAACGGGCGCCGTGCGCCGCCGAACGGGGTGTCGATCCAGTTCAGGTTGGTCGCGTCACGCATGTGTGATCCGCAGCGGATGGCGTGCGGCCGGCGGTCGCTCGGTGCGACTGGCGGAGTGGATCGTGTGCCCGAGGTACTTGGCGTAGTGGTTGCGCTTGAACCGGTAGCGTGCCCAGATCGCGGAGATCGGCTCGTCGAGCAGGTTGCCCAACGGTTCGAGTAGATCGGGGGCGTCGTAGACCGGCCAGGCACTCGCCAGCCCACGTGGGCTGATCACGATCATGTGACCTTCGGTGTCTGGGGTCCAGGTTGTCAGCCGCAACGCTGGCCGCCAGTCGTTCACGGTGCGTAGCTCGGCCAGCCGCTCAAACGCCGCCGTGGCCTCCTGGACCGTGAGGAACTCGTGGTCGGCGAGATCGAGGGCGTTGCCCTTGCGCAAGGGGAGGATCAGCTTGAGCTTCCCGGCGTCGAGTACGTCGGCGATCTGGAGGGTGAATGGCAGCGCCGTCAGCGTTGAGCGATAGACGACCGCCGACAGCGACAGCGGCAGGCCCGCGTCCTGGAACGCCCGCNCCCCCGCCATGATCCTGTCGTAGTCGCCGCGGACCCGGTTCGTCGTCGACCGCGGCCCCTCCAGCCCAACGGTGACGAACGTGACCTTGCCGGCCAGGTGACGTGCCTGCTGAAGGCCCCGCGTGGCATTGGTCGGCAACCCGATCACGGTGCCAGCGAACATGTCGACGATGTCGACGATGTCGCGGCGCAGCAGCGGCTCGCCGCCGGACAGGAACNCCCGGGGCNCCCCCACCAGATTGTCCCGCACCCGCCCCAGCGTGGCCAGGGTGGGATCCGGTTCCTGCAGCGTCTCGGAACAGAACGAGCAGTCGAAATTGCACCGCTTTGTCACCTGCAGGATCNCCGACAGCGGGCCGGATGCGCCTGCGGCGATCGTCTCCAGGTCGCCGAACGCCGCGAGGTTGAAATGGTGACCTTTAGTGAAGACGACAGGTTCGTCGGTGTGGATAGGGTTCTCGGCTTCGTTGGACTGGCTCGCGGGGCCGTGGGCAGGCGCGGGCGGGGAATGCGTGATCACCGTGTCCTTCTCGATGTAGGCGCGTACGACGACCGGGCCAGATACTCGCAGCCTTCATGGCGGCGGGCTGCCGAACCGATGCTGAACGCGCTCAGCGTCCCAAGCGACCCACGTGTTGGTCATTCCCCACGGAACGAACATCTGATTCGGGTCCGTAGGTGGTCGCTGACCTGCCCGAAAGCGCGCTGGCATGCCCTCATGTTCGTCTCGGCTGCGGGGAATCGTTCGGGTGCTCATTGAGCCCAGGCTCACCCGAAGCCCCCGTTTCGCCTGCGAGTGGACGGCTACGGTGGTGCTGGTTCAGTCGGTGGCCGAGATCCCCAAGGCCGATCGAGTCGAAGTTGAGGAAGGGGACACCGGGCCATGGGCGAGATCAGTCAGCGGGCTGAGTAGGAGGAGCTGCGCCCGAATGCGCGCGGTGGGTATGGCGCACGATGAGATCGCTGTCGAGTTCGCGCGCCGCTACCCTGCTGCGACCTCGTGCCGCGAAAATGATCAAGAGGTAGATGTATGGCAGGGCGAATTTCAACCTGCTCCGCAAACGAGTTCTCCTCGCGACCTGAAAGCGTGAGGGTCCACTTCGACCACAAGATCAGGGGTAGATCCTGTTTTCAGTGTCCGTTGACAGGGGTGCCTCACGCGTTGCCTGGGGTCCATTGCATCGACATGCGCGGATCCTCAATCCGCACGACTTCGAACCCGAGGCGGGTATAGAGGGCCCGTGCTGGATTGTTGACGAAGACGCTGAGCCGGACCGGAACGCCACGCCGCTGAGCCGCCCGAAGGATGCCCTGTAGCAGATGGGTGCCAATGCCACGGCCTTGCGCCTCGGGGAGCAGCGCGATCTCCTCGATGAAGTCGTACTCACTCTGGTGGATGACACACGTGTAGCCGATGGGTCGCCCGCTCTCCTCGACCACGGCACATGGCAGATTGGCGAACTCCTTGTCGGCGGTTATGCGCTGTTCCGCATCATCCCACCCCGACGTCTGTTCGACGTATGCCCGCAGGGCGGCTCGCCTCACCTCGAAGAAGAACTCTCGATCGCTGCTCAGAGCGAGCCGAACCCGAAGGTCATGGGAACAGGTCATTGCGTGAGGCTACGACTTCGATCAAAGGGAAACCTTCACGGCTGCGGCACGAGCCCGACTGGTGGCGAAGGGAGCCGGGAACGCGCCGCTGACCTGGTCTTACCCCGCACCGTGCGCTGAGGCGATTGCCTGGATGCGCCGGGCGAGCTCGATGTCGTGCTCGGCGACGTAGCCGCCGATGTCGCTGGAGCTGATGGACACGTGCACGGTCTTGTAGCCGAGCGTCGCGTCGGAGTGGTGACCGAACTCGTGCTGAATGGCGGCGATGTGCATCACGAACGCCGCTCCCTGGAGGTGGGGCAACGAGTACAGCCGTTCGATGCGTCGGCCATCGGTGGTCCAGCCGTCCAGGGTCGTGAGGTGGTGCTCGATCTGTTCCCGTGACAGAGCCTCAGCCATGTTCTCTCCCGGTCTCGTCAGTGGTGACGGGCGCGAGCGCCTCCGCCAGATCCTGGCCTACGGAGTGTGTGTGCCATGGGGTCATCGCTGCGGCGACCGCGGCGAGTTCTCGACGGGCTCGCGCGGAGCCGGTCTCCACCGCGAGCGCGGTCGCGTAGCGTGCGAGGCCCACCGCTCGTTCCGGCTCGCCTTGCTGCGCGGCGGCGACGGCATGGCGTGCGGACCAGACCCCGACATCGCGGCGGGCAGAGGGAGGCGCGGCGGGGNTGATCTNCTGCCAGAGACGGTCGGCGTCGTCAGCCAGGCCGAGCCGTCCGTAGCAGGTGGCGCGCTGCACCTCGACGTAGCTGTCGGTGCGGCGGCAGGCTGTGCCCCACTCCTCGACGTCGACCTGGTCTACGAGCCTGCCGGCCTGATCGAGCAGGAGATCGACCTGCCGGCGGTCGCCGCGCAGCGAAGCACCGTGCGCCTGCTGCTGCAGGGCGAAGATCTGAACCTCGGGCGTGAGATGCCGGGCGTCGACCAGCGCGGCCTGGCACAGGTCGATCACGGCCATCGCGTTGCCCAGGTCGGTGAAGGCCATCGCCCGGTCGACCAGAGCGCAGGCGACGGCGTCGCGTTCCCCGCAGCGGTGGGCCAGTTCGAGGGCGGCGTCGTGGCAGCGCATCGCGGCGACCGGATCGCCGGCGTCCAGCCACAGCCACGCGGCGAACGCGGCGAACGACGAGCCGACCTTCGCCATGCGCTGGCGGGTCGGCCCATCCGCTGTGTCCACCAGCTGCTCGATGACCTCGAACTGGGAGACGACCGTGCCGATCAGCGCGCCGGAGCCGAGCAGCATGTCCGCGCGGTAATGGCCCTGCAGTTGGTCGTCGAAGTAGGAGACGAGCGCCGGGTCGACGCGGCGGGCACGACGTGGCCCTGCCAGACCCGCCACAAGCGCGGAGCCGGCGAGGAGGGTGAACCCGCGGCGGCCGAGAACGTCCACTCCCTCGATGCTCCCAGCCGACGCATCGAGACGCAGCCGCTTGGGCACACCGCCGAATCCCGCGTCTGCGCCAGGATCAGCCGGCGGCCGGGAATAGGGAACCGTGGGCGGTGACAGCGCCGCGGGGAATCCTGCCAGCGGTGTCGATGGAGCGTCTCCGCGTGTGGCATTGATCAGGAGTGTGTCGGCGGGGTTGAGGTTTTCGCGGTCGTCGAGGTCGATGAGGTTGTGGATGCTGGTGCCGTAGACCTCGGCGAGTAGCGCGAGGAGCTGGGGGGTGGGGCGGCGGCGGTTGTTCGGTAGTGGCCAGTTCTCCAGTTCCGAGAGTNGGGGGGTGGTCATGGGGGCGGTGCCGTGGGGGTCGAGGCCGGTGCGGGCGGCGTGGGCGTTGATGTGGTTNGCGGCCTGTGCCTGGGTCCAGCCGTGTGCGATGCGGTGCGCGGCGCGGGGGCGCAGCTTGTAGCGGCGGGCGAACTCGACCGCGATCTCGTCGTGGGACATGCCGGCCGCGCGCATCCGTGTACGCAGCTCATCCTGCTCCGCCCGCAGACTGGGCCTCGTCATGTCTCACCCTTCCTGGGCCTGTGCGCCACCCAGGTCGTCCTCGGTCGCTCGGCGCGGCTGGGAAGCGGCATCGGAGTGCTCGCCGGACAGCCGGTCCTGCGTGGAGGACGGCCAGGTAACCGCGATACGGCTGTGGCGGCGGGTCAGGATGAGGGCGCCCGGAGGAAGGGACTCGTCCGGGGCGTCTGCGGGGTGAACGCTGATGCGGGCGTTCAGACTGGTGCCGTCCCAGGATCCGATGAGGTCGGCCAGCTTCGCGGCGGTCGTGTCGGCGTGGGGGCCGTGCCCGTAGGCGCCGAACTCGAAATGCTCGCGTGTCTCGTCCGTGGGTCGGAAGGTCAGGTACGCGAAGCTGTCACCGTCGAGAAGGGTCGGGACTCCCAGCCCCCAGGAATGGGTGACGAGGCCGGAATCCACGGCGGCTTTCGTCACGGCGAGCAGCCCGAAGTCGGGCAGCTTCATGGCCATCCACAGGAACAGTCCGTCGAACCTGCCGCCTTTCTCGACGCTCCCTGCCCACGCCTCCTTGCGGGGCATCGTCAGCGCGGCGCCCAAGGCGTCACCGTCGGCCTGCTGGCCGTCGTCCAGGCGCAGGCGCACCTCGTCGCCGTGGAGCGGGACGAGGCGTTCACGTTGTTCTCCGGCGCCCTGCATCGGCACGAAGCCGCACAGCTCGTAGCCGCGGTCCACCAGACGGTTGTTCTCCCGCTCGAACGCCACCGACCGGGTCAGGCCACGCATCCGCAGCGGGACAACGAGCCGGCCGCCCTCGGCGAGCTGGTCACTCCAGGCTGGGGGCAGGTCCATCGCGCCGACGGTGACGATGATCCGGTCGAAGGGAGCGTGCTCGGGGGCGCCGAACTCGCCGTCGGTGCGCAGCAAGATGATGCTGTCGTAGCCCGCCGCCGGTAGGAACCGAGCTGCCCGGTCGATGATGTCCTGATCGATGTCGATCGAGACGACCTGGCCGGTCTCGCCCACGAGTTCGGCGAGCATCGCGGCGTTGAGCCCGCCGGTGCCGATCTCCAGAACGCGCATCCCGGGGCGGATCTGGGCCTGCTCCAGCATCATGGCCTGAACCCGCGCGGCGGACACCGAACTGATGCTGACCCCCAGCTCGTCGTTCTTCGTCACGTAGTGGCGCTCGGCGGCGTACGCCTCGGTCAACGGCAGCTCGGGGACGAACAGATGCCGGGGCACTGCCCGCACCGCCTTCTCCACCTCCGGCGTCACGATTGCCTTCAGTTCCCGCAGTTCCTGGATGAGCTCCTCGCGCAGGCGAGCGACATCGTCGGGCTGGGGGGCCACCTGTTCCTGGGTGGGCTCACTCGTGGAGGTGGACACCAGGCTTCTCCTCGCTCGGATGACGACCTTGTGTGATGGCCTGTCGACTCTACGGCGTCAACGATCTTTCGGGTGCGGGTGGATTGGTGCGACGCGGCTCTACGATGCCTGGCGCCGCGAGGCGGGTCATTCCCCTCGCCACGAACGTTTCCTTCGGTACCTGCAAGGCGGCTGACCTGCGAGAACTGTTGCTGCTGGCCGCGTTTGTTCGCCACGGGCATGTCAGTTCGTTCGGCCGGATCAAGCTTTTTCGATCTTGAACGGCGTCTCCGTCCTGGCGGAGAGGGGTCTGCGGGCTGGTTCGCTAGCGATCAGTCCTTGTGTCCGACTCCGCACATCCCGAACGGTGCGAGTGGGTCCTCCGGTTCAGGAGCGTTTCGCCAGTGTGCTGGGGGCACGATGCCGGGTTCGACGACGTTGAGGCCGTCGAAGAATCCGGTGATCTCCTGTGGTGTTCGGTACTGGTATCCGTGGTGTTCGGACAGCTCTTCGAGCTCTGTGATCTGTTCGTTGTCCGGGTCGACCGTGCCGTCGTCCAGGACGAGGTAGCTGCCCGGTGCCAGGCCATCCAGGAGTGTCTGGGTGATGGCGTACGCCTCGTCGAGGTCGACCAGCCCCATGACCGCCGTCAGGATCAGGCCCACGGGTTCGGCGAGATCGAGGGTCTCGGCCGCGCGTCCGAGGATCACCTTCGGCTCGTGGATGTCGGCATCGACGGTGACGGTCACCCCCTCGGGCGCTCCGATGAGCAGCGCGCGAGCGTGAGCCAGGACAAGAGGATCGTTGTCGACGTAGACAATGCGTGACTGCGGTGCCACCTGTTGGGCGATCTGGTGGGTGGCGTGTTCGACGGGCAGGCCGGGCCCGATGTCGAGGAACTGCCGCACGCCCGCGTCGACGGCCAGGTAGGTGACCGCACGGACCAGGAACTGCCTGGACGCATGGGTCGCCTCCGCAATGTTCGGGACGATCGAGACAAGGGCGGCGGCGTGCTCCCGGTCGACCGGGAAGTGGTCCTTGCCCCCGAGGAAGTAGTTCCGCACCCTGGCCGGGTGGGGGCGGGTGGTGGCGAAGGTGGGCGGCGGGTATGCGGCCATCGGTGGACTCCCGAACAGATGTCAGGTTCGTGGGTGGCGGTCCGCGGCGCCGCGCCCTGCGCGACGCGGCGGTGTCCAGCGGTCAGGTCCCGGTGTCTGGCTTGACGGCGGTCAGGTAGACGATCGGGGTGGTCAGCACGAGGGGGCGGCGGCGCGCGGTTACGCGCCACGCATCGGCGTAGCGGCGGGCGAAGGCGGCGCCCNAGGCGCGGNTGATTGCCTGGTAGACGGACTCGCCGGCCGGGCCCGGGGCGNGCAGTGCAGCCTCGGCGGCGGCCACATTCGTGATCCTGGCGGTGACGGTGTCGGTGATGTGCTCGATGTGGACGAGGCCGGCGAGGCGGGCGTTACCGACCGCGGCGGGCACGGNGAAGGCGTGAGCTGCGGGCTGGACGTCTGTTAGGACCTTCACGACCTGGGCGAGGTCGTGCCAGCTCAGTCCGTCGAGGTCGGTCGGGCTTCGCTGGCCGAGCAGCGGTTCGCAGATCGACAGCCGTCCGCCCGGTCGCAGGACGTGGGCGATGTCGATCAGCATGCGGCGGGGATGGCCGAGCGGCGCCAGGACGGTGCGGCCGATCACGGCGTCGGCGCTGGCGTCGAGGAGAGGTAGATCGGTGAGGTCCCACACGGATCCCCACCGATAGCGGGTTTCCGGGGTTGGCCGGATCAGGGCCAGGGCTGAGGCGGTCGGGGCGACGGCGGTGACGCTGCCCCCGGGGCAGACCGCGGTCAGCGCGCCCGTCATCAGCCCTGGGGTCGGGCTGAGCGCGACCAGGTCCTGTCCGGGCCGGGCGCGTGCGCCGGCGAGGACGACGGTCTCGCCGGCGGAGGGTCGGCGGTGACGGGGGTCGGGCTGATCGAAGCGGCGGACGACGAGCAGGTCCGACTCGGTCCACTCGCTGATACGGAGGGCGCCCCAGCTCGTGTCGGACAGGTGCTGCGAAGCCACGGCCACTCCTGGAATTGAGACGGTACCCACCTCCCGCGGGCAGGCAGACAAACAGAATGATCAGCTGGATTGATCGCCGTGTCGTCCCCCGCGGAGGGAACGTTCTGTTCGCCTGGTGGCCACTGGCCTGAGCTGCGTGAACGCCGTGATGCGGCGCCCGTTGTTCGTCGCCGAGGGCGGCAGACCGTCGACCCCGGCCCCCGCGATCATGGCGGCGATGTCGACTTGCTGGCATGCCTCGTCCAGGTCCAGTCTCTGTTCAGCTGCGTGGTCATAGGCGTCCAGCGCCGCGCAGAGGTCAATCCAGGCCGCGCCCGCGGGGTCAATGGGCGGGATGAAGGCGGCGAGCACGTCTGCCAGCTCGGTGGGCGGGAGGAGATCGCGCATCCGCGCGAGCAGGACGACCGGTCGGAGCGTGGGTGGGACCGTGCGCGGGGGCGTCATGGGCGTCGGCTTCGGTGTCGAGGGGTGAAGGCGGGCGGGCTCGGCTGCCGGGTCGTGTGACGCTTCCCCTCCAGAGACGGGGTGGTGCGTCCCAGGGGTAGGTCTGCGGGCAGTGAGGTTGGAGCCCAGTAGAAAAGAATGATCACGGGATGTCAGGGCAGGACGGGCCAGTCTGGGCTGGCCCAGCCGATCTCGGTGTAGGGCGTGATGGTGAGGAGCACCGGAAGGGCTTGGGCGTCCCAGGGGGCCATCCGCTCAGGGGGTCTGCCGGGAGAGGCCCACTGACGCCAGGCGCTGTGGGCAGGTTCGCCGTTCCACACACCGACGCTGAAGACCAGACGAATCGTGTCTTGCGCGGTGGTTCTGTGCGCGCTGACGTGAGCAAGCAGGAGATCGCGTTCGGCGACCTCGATCCCCAGATCCCTCCCGGCGAAGGCGACGACATGGCGTTGGGGTGAGACGTCGAAGCGCAGCTCGGTCGCGGGCAGGCCCCACCGGCTGTTCGCCGCCTGCTGTAGCAGGATCCGTCCCGTCTGGTCGATCAGGAGCAGGTGCGCGGTGACCGCGATCGGCACGGAGCGTGGGGGGTGTGTGGGCTTGGTGGCGGTCGGCGCCGCGCCGGCCACGGGCCCGCTGCTGCGCGGTCCGGCCGCCCGGCTGGCCGCTAGTGGGTGGATGCGCGGACCGCTGGCGTCGGCAGGGTGCGTCGGTGGATCGGCGACCGTACCGGATCGGGGTGTGCCCCGAGGCGTGTCAGACGGGGCCATGGTCGTCCTGTGTGTGGCACGGCGAGGTGGTACGGACGCGGGTGACCGCGCGGGTGAGGGCCGAGATGAGGGCGTCGATCTCATCGAGGGTGAGGGCTTCGTTGTCCGCGTCGTCGGCACCTAATCCGATGGCGATCATCGGCTGGTGGGTGGTCGTGGCGGTGACGTACTGCTCGATCGCGACCTGGATCGCGGNGGNGTCCCGCAGGCCGGGGNTCGGTGGCAGGNCGATGACCGTGAACGCGGAGATGTGGTAGTCGCCGGGGCCGGCGGGTTCGGCGACCAGGTGGCCGGCGGGCTGCGTGCACCACGGNGGGCAGGAACGGTCGGCGGATCGGGTCATGCTGTGCCGCCTGTTCCAGGCTGGTGGGGGTGGCTGCTGGTGTGGAGGTGGGTCCCGTCGTCCAGGTTGCGCAGGCCGTCGCGTACTCGTTGCAGCAGCGCCAGGTCGAACCCGATCGGGTCCTGTGTCGTCTCGGTGAGGCCGGGGGATGTGGCGCGCCGCGGTAGATCCCCAGCGGCGGTGTCCCGCGGCACCTGGGTGGATGGGGTTGTGTGCGGCAGGCTCGCCCAGGTCACCTTGCCTTTCGGCCGGTGGCCGGCGGCGGTGCGGACCCGGGCCTGGTAGTGGCCGCTGTGTCCGCTCAGGGCGGTGACCAGTTGCAGGCCGCGGCCGTCCTCGGCGTCGGGTCCGGCGGTCCGGCGGGTGGGGCGACCAGCGCCTGCGTCCCACACCTCGACGATCAGGTCCTGAGGGCTGTAGGTCAGGCGCATCGCGATGCGGGAGGTCAGGTCGTCGTCCCCGCTGTGGCGTGCGTGGTGGCTGGCGGCGAGCGGGTTGGTGACCAGCTCGGAGGTCACGAGGGCGGCCGTGTCGGTCAGGCTGTTGAGGCCCCAGTGGTGGAGTTGGGTTGTCACGTGGTGGCGGGCATCGGAGGCGGACCGCGGGGCGGCGGGGTAGTGCCAGATGCGGTGCGGCAGCGGCTGGTCGGGCGGTTCGGTGGGGGCGGATGGGGCGGCAGCGGTGGTGGTCACGGGGTTCTCCCGGCGGAGGGTTGCGGGCCTGGTCGCGCCCTCGCGCAGCGGGGGCGTAGACGGGGATCGGGCGGGGGTCGTCTCGTGGACGAGCGCGAGGTTGTGCTCGGCGAGTACCGCGGTGCCGCACGGCCAGGTGCCTCCGCAGCCCGCGCACACGCCATCGCGGTGAACGTGAACATCCAGGAGGTGGACGGCGGTGCGACGAAGCCGCTCGAACGCAGCACTCGCCTGGTCGGGCGCTTGTTCGCCTACGCGGCGGCCAGCCTGCCCTTCGCCGATGATCACCGGATCGGTGCCGGCATCGGCGACGATGCCCCGCAGGCCGAGGCGCCGCTGGGGCCAGGTTCGGGTAGTGACCGGTTGTCCGCCGACGGGCGGAGAGCCGTAGCCATGCAGAGACACCTCGGGTTCTGAACGGGAAGGCGAACAGGGTCGGCAAGATCAGCGGGGTGTGGCTGTTGCGGTGAGCTCTGCGCTGTCGGTGGCGGTGCCGGCGGATGTGGTGCCGGCGAGCGCGTTGAGGGTGGCGTTCAGCGCCGCATCGGTGCCGCGGCGGCGTAGCTCGCAGGTCAGCACGTCGAGAGCGGCCAGCGCTGGCAGGGGATCGGTCCGGAGCGCTGCGGTGACGGGTGCGAGCGGCAGGGCGGCGGGCAGCGTTTCAGCGGTGACGACCCGGTCGAAGACGGTGGCCGCCCAGACCGTGAGGACGGCGGACAGCCAGCCTTTCCACTGCTCCCGGCGGGCCGCCAGCTGGCCGGCGAGCCAGGCTTCGAGGCCTTCGACAAGGTCCGCCCGTACGCTCGGCGCGGCACCGACCGCCAGCAGATGCAGGTGGCCGAGCAGCGTCCCGGTGTCCGCCGGTTCCCCCTCGGGCCCGAGCGAGGGTGCTACCAGCATCGGCGCCGGCGAACCGTCGGGATACAGCATGTGGCCGGGGGAGAGGTTCCCGAAGGCGAGTCCGGCGCTGGGACAGGCCGTGGGATCCCACCGGGCGGCCAGCCGGCCCAGCCGCATCGACAGGCTTCCCGCGAGCGCCCGCAGCTCCCCGACCTCCCCCGCCGGCGCCCGGTCGGCGTGGAAGTGATCCGTCGTGTGCTCCAGCGCCGCGGTGACCACCCGAGGCAGGCTGCGGGCCTGGGCCGGTGCCGCGACCTGCCGCAGCTGTCGCGCCGGATCACGGTGCAGTTCGCTCAGGTCGTCCATCAACGTGGCCAGCAGCTCGGTCAGCATCGCAGGCTGGGCCTGTACGCGGGCGGCTAGGCTCGGCCCCGCCGCCCAGGGGGTGAACAGCACCCCGCCGGTCAGGGCGGTCGGGGCGGCCACCCGAAGCCCGCTGTGCGCGGCCAGTGCGGTGAGCTGCTCTGCCTGTGCCTGTGCCTGTACCTGGTCCGCGCACCCGCGGTCGTCCGAGCGCACCGCGGCGAGGTCACCGTGGTCGCCGCGGACGACACGCGACAGCGCACCCCCAGGTCGCACCGCCGCGCACACCACGGACCCCCCGACCTGGACCCGGCTGGCGAACGTGGTGCCCGCCGTGAACAGCGGCCCGATGTCCACCCGAAACTGCGGCCACAGTTCCGCGGTCGCGGACACGATCCGCCGTCGCGTGTCCTCGACCAGCCACCGCACATCGGCATCCGGCCAGCAGGCCGGGCAACCGGACGGCCGGCTCACCGCGCCAGCTCCCCGCTCCCCGGCAGGACGCAGTCGTCGCCCCTCGCACCGCCCGGACCTGCAGGCCCACCCACGGCGAAGCCCGTCGAGCCCGTCATGGATGCGCCTGCGACCAGCCGGCTACTCCGATGCGGCCTCTGGCCGGTCGACACCGCCGGCTCCATCCGGCCGGTGCGGGTGGCGCCGGGTCCGGGGGGATGGTCGCGGAGTGTGGCGTCGGCGATCCACGTCATGGGAACGGCCCTCACTGACGGTAGGCAAAGTGGAACCGTTACACCATCGCCCCAGCCGTGCCGCCGGTCATTCCCTCGAACGCGAAGAAGCTGTTCGTCTTTCTCGACCCCGTGTGAGCTGGGAAAACACCAACGGCGGCAGCAATCGTTTCGCGGCGATACCGCCCCTGCCTCCCCGGGGCGTGATCGATCGACTACCGTGGACAGGCCTCCGGAATCGCGAGATGACACTCTGTCACGGAAGGGACTCACGATCGTCGTGGCCACGCCCAGCCATCGCGTCGAGCAGGACGAATTGCGGGAGCGGATGCGCGCCGTCGGCATGTCCCACGACGAGATCGCGATCGAGTTCGCCCGCCGTTACCACTACCGTCCCCGCGCCGCGCACCGGATCGCGCACGGCTGGACTCAGCAACAGGCCGCGGGCCGTATCAACGCTCACGCCGCCCGCACCGGCCTTGACCCGCACGGCAAGGCCCCGATGACCGGCCCCCGTCTCAGCGAGCTGGAGAACTGGCCGCTGCCCCTGCGTCGCCGGCCGACCCCCCAGCTCCTTGCGCTGCTCGCCGAGGTCTACGGCACCAGCATCCACAACCTCATTGACCTTGATGATCGCGAGCAGATGCCCCACGACGATCTGCTCCTCATCGCGCAGATCCACAAGAGCATTCCACGGCCGGCGCAGGACGGCACCGCACACANCGCCACCGCGATCAGCAGCCGACCGCGGCCTGAGCCGGTCAGTGTCGAACACGTGCGTGTGCCCGCTCTTCCGGGCCGGGTGAGCTCTGTCGCGCCCGCTGGCAACGATCCCATAGAGGAGGACATCGACGCGGATACNGCTCTGCGCCGCGCGCACGAGTGGCTGGTGACCGAACCACCCCAGGTCGTGGAGACCCGCGTAGGAAGGCGGATCGGCGAGGCGTTTACCCGCACGGTGGAAGGCCGGGTCGTGCAGCTGCGCCGTCTGGATGACTTCGTCGGCGGCCGGGACCTGCACGAGTTGGTCTCCCGGGAAGTCGCCGCCACGACCGCCGTGCTCGGCGACGCGATCTACGATGAGCATCTCGGACGTCGGCTGCAGTCCGCGGTCGCGGAGCTCTGCCAGCTCGCCGGATGGGTCGCGATGGACGCCGGCCACACCCAGGCCGCGCGCCGTTTCTATCTCGACGGAGTGAAAGCCGCGCACGCTGCGGGTAACAGCCCGGTCGCGGCGAACCTGATCTCGACGTTGAGCTACCAGTTCGCGAATCAGCACGACCCGCGCACCGCGATCCTGTTGGCCCGCACCGCCCTGCGCGGAGCGGAGGACTCCGCCACACCGGCCACTCTGGCGCTGTTGTACGAACGGATCGCCTGGGCACATGCGAAGGCCGGCGACCGGTCGGCCACGGAGAAGGCGCTCGCCGCGGTGGAACGGCACTACGAGCAGCGCCACCCTGACGACGAACCGACCTGGGTGTACTGGCTCGACGACAACGAGATCCAGATGATGGCCGGCCGCTGCTACGTCGAACTCGGCCTCCCGAAACGCGCCGAACCACTGCTGGTCGACGCGGTCGCCCGCTGCGACGAAGACCACGCCCGCGAAGCCGCCCTCTACCGCTCCTGGCTCGCCGAGGCCTACCTGCAGACAGGCGATCTCCACCGGGCCGTCGAGGAAGCCTCACACGTCGTCCGCCTCGACGCCCGCGCAGGATCAGCACGCACTTCCGACCGGGTCCAACACCTGCGCGCTCGTCTCGCCGCGTTTCGAGCCGATCCGGCGGTCCGCGCCTTCGAGGACCTCTACGAAGCTGAAGTGGATCTTCCAGGCCTCCCACATCGGCCCCGCTGACTGGCTTGCCAGCGGTCAGCGGCACGGTGAAGAAGGCCACGATCCCCTAAGCACGCAGCGACTGGCGGAAGCATCATGGGCTGCGGCCAGCCGACACCTNGTCTGGAGCGGCAGGCCACGAATCCCGCACACCCGCACCCGTCGCGCGATTCATGGGGCAGGACTGCCTGGTGCCGCCCGGATGGGCGACGCGGGTACAAGCCCGGCGGCGGCTCCGATGAACGCGACCGTCTGGTCGAGCGTCGAGTGTTCCGGGACGACCTGTTCGCCATCTACCCCGAGAAGATCACGGGGCAGGTACCAGCCGCGCATGTCCTCGCTGGTGAACTCGGCCGCCTGCGGCCGGGTGGCATGACGACGCAGCGTCTCCTCCAGCGACACGTCAAGGTAGAAGACGAAACTCCGGCCCTGATGCGCACCAAGCAGTCCTTCGATCATGCTGGCGTAGCGGGCCGCGGTGAGGATGCCCTCCAGCACANCGTGGAAACCATGATCAAGACAGAAACGCACGGTCTGATCGATCAGCGCCGGAGCGAACCCGCCGGGATCGCAGGGCCCCGGCAAGTTTGCTGACGCGTAGGCGGTGGGTCAGGCCTGGGGTTTGTGGTGGGGCTGTGTAGCGGGAGACCGGCCCGCGGTCGGGGGCTTCATGGGTGCGGGCACGACACCTGGAGATCATGGAGGTTCCTACGCCATCATGATCGACCTGAGGTGCCGTGCCCGCCGTACCAGTATCACCGCCTGTTCCTGTTCTCGATCAGCTGGCTGTCGCTGTCACTGACGGCTATCAGGGCCCGTCCTCGTTGTCGGGTCTGCTGGCGGTCTTCGGCCGGGTGCCGGATCCACGGAAATCCCGAGGGCGGCGGTACAGCCTGGCCGTGGTGCTGACCTTGGCGACCTGCGCGGTCGTCGCTGGCGCGCGGTCGTTCACCGCGATCGGCGAGTGGGCCGCTGATGCCGGTCAGGCGGTCGCCGGTCCGCTCGGGATCGTCCGGGTGCCTGAGGAGTCGACGTTCCGCCGGGTGTTCGCAGCCCTCGACGCTGATGCGCTGGACACGGCGCTGGGAGCCTGGGCCGCCGCGGTGACCAGCCCGCGGGAGGGGACGCGGCGGCGGGTCGCGGTCGACGGCAAGACCCTGCGTGGCTCCCGCACCGGCGAGGTCGCGGGTCGGCATCTGCTCGCCGCGCTCGACCATGACACCGGTGTGGTGCTCGGCCAGGTCGCGGTGGACGCGAAGTCGAACGAGATCCCCGCGCTACCCGTCCTACTCGCGGGCCTCGACCTGGCCGGTGTGATCGTTACGGCGGACGCGTTGCATACCCAGACCGAGACCGCTCGCTGGCTGGTCGGCCGCGGGGCGCACTACGTCCTGACGGTGAAGGCGAACCAGCCCAGCCTGTATGCCCAGCTCGCGGCTCTGCCCTGGGGCCAGGTGAGGACCAGCGCGCGGACCGTCGAGCGGGGCCACGGCCGCCGCGAACGGCGCACGGTGAAAGCCACCGAGGTTCGCGCCGGGCTGTTGTTCCCGCACGCCGTGCAGGCGGTGCGGATCACTCGTCGACGTCAGCCACTCACCGGCGGGCTGGTCGAGACCGAGGTCGCCTACCTGGTCACGAGCCTGCCAACCCATCAGGCGAGCCCGGCTGAGCTCGCCGCGTTCACCCGGGAGCACTGGCACGTGGAGAACCGGCTGCACTGGGTCCGCGACGTCACGTTCGGCGAGGACCTCGATCAGGTGCGGACCGGTAACGCGCCCCAGGTCATGGCCAGCATGCGCAACCTCGCGATCACGATCCTGCGCCTGGCCGGTACTACGAACATCGCCGCGGGAATCCGTTATCACGCCCGCCGCCCCGAACGCCCACTGGAGACGATCATGAAGATTGCTTGCTAAGCGACAACTTTGCCGGGGCCCTGGCCGGGATCGTCCCGTTCTCTGAGCACCACCCGGCGCAGGTAGTCCTGCTCGACCTTACCAACCGCCAAAAGTGTTGAGTCGCCTCCAGGCTGGGCATCCACGTCGTGAACATGTTCGCGACGTGGGCTGTCGCATGCGAAGCCTTACACGGTTTCCCGAGAGTCGGGTGTCGGTAGCGAGCGCCGCGCAGGCGGCCGACAACGGTCATCGGGTGGGAGAAATGAGCACGGGTTCCAGCATGATTCTGGAGAGATCGGCGTCGCTTGACCATGATCGGATGTGATCGAGGCGGTGCTCTCCTTCGCTCCGCAGTTACCGGAGCTGGGGGAAAGTCCCGGTGGCCAGCCCTAGATTCTTCAGGTCGTCGCTCAGCCAGCGGGCGGCGACGCTGGACGCGGGTCGGACTTCGGCCATGTCGTCCGCGGCGGTGTGGGCCCAGCCCAGGCTGGCGGTCGACTCGCGTCCGCGCTGCGCCAGCCAGGCCCGTACCTGTCCGAGCATCGCCGGGAACCGGTCTGCTGACGGTTCCGGCTCGGCGTAAGCGATGATCGCTCGGCCGGATGCGGACCGGATGGCCGGCTCGCGTTCGGCGGCGAACTGTGGGAGCAGCGCCACCGGCACTCGCGTCAGCGATAGGCCCGGCGGTTGGTCGCCGCTGGCGCTTGTGAATTCCATGACGACGCCGAACGGCGCGAGCGCCGCACCCGGCATTGACCAGCTGAGTCGAGCGAACGCGTGCGCCGCGGCCTCGTCGTAGGCGTCGCAGGCGCGGCCGTAGACCTCGACCTCGAACTCCATGAGTCGCTGTGGCGAGAACCGGTCCCAGNCCCNCCCGCCGGTCGGATGCTCGATGTCCGCGGTTGGCAGGTGGGACTCCACGTGTTCCGCGGCACTGTCGTCGATCCAGCGGACGAGGTCGTCGAGGTCACTGCCGCCGATCTTCCGGCCGTTGAGCACGATCCTCGCGTTGCGTGCCCCGCCGACCGCGTCGAGGATTTTTACGGCCTGCGCGCGTACCCGTTCGGCGGGCAGCGGCTGTTGGAATCGCGAGCCCCGGTTGAGCAGCCGCCGCGCGAGGTCGAAGCGGTGCTCGGCGACCCACACGCCGTCCGAGGCACCCAGCCGATGGTCCCAGGACAGCCTCTCGATCGTCGCCTTGGCGACCTGGTTGCGGACCATGGTCCACGGCCAGACGTCGCCTTCGGGCGCTCCGCCGCTGATCCACGCCGACCAGCCCACCGTCGATCCGCCAGCCAATGGATGCACTCCCTGCGGCAGCTCGGTTACGAGATCCGCCGCCGGCGCGGACCTGGCGAACCCGACGTCGATGCGGGGCCCAGACACGGCGACGCCCAGTTCGACCGGGCCTGCCACGACCGGCCACGGGACGGTGTCGGCAGCGAGGCCTCCTAGCGCGTCAGTCCAGGTGCGCAGCGCGCGGAGCAGGCGCGCGCCGCTTGTCGTCGGGTCGAGCGCTTTGTCGTCCGGCGCGCGCCAGTCCCGGTGACCGGCGAAGGCCGTCTTGAGGATCCAGGCGGCTGCGCCCGGGTTCGCCGCGACCCACGCGGTGAGCAGGTCGTCAACGGCGTCAGGCCCGTTCGCGCTGAGGGCGGCCACAGCCGCGGCCCAGCGCCATCGGTTGAAGCTCATCGCGTCAGCCATGACTTCGCTGGCGGGCACATCTCCTGACAAGAGCGCCTGGGCCGCGAACCAGTGCTGGAAGATCGGCAGCGAGAACCGGGCCGTGCCATCGACGGCGTCGGCGACGAGCCGGCTTGACCGAGCGATCTGGCGGTCGCCGAACGAAAGCCCGTCGGTGCCGGAGCGGGTGAGTGCCACGGCCATCGCTGTGAGGACCGATCGCGTCTCGGTCGAGGTGACCGCCGCGCGCTGCTTCCCGTGCTTGAGAGCGTCCTCGACGAGCCCCCGGATCAGGTCGGCCTCACCGCGCGGCGCCTCGTCCCGCGCTAGCATCGCGCCGGCGGCGAGCGCGAAGAACGGCCGCGCGACGGTCGTGCGCATGTTGGCCGTCCACTGCCACGTGTCGTGTGCTCGCCCCCCTGCCAGTTCAACCAGGCTCTGAGCCTCGTCATCGGCCAGAAGCGGCGCCGTCAGCTCCTCTGCATCCGTGGGCGCGAGGACGCCGGGCCGCGCTGTGAGCAGCATGCGGACGTTCGTGAACGTCCGAACGGTCGTCCGCGCCGCTTCCAGCAGCGCCTGCGCGGTGAATGGGTCCACCTCGTCGGCGCCGTCGACGACGGCGGCGGCGCCGCGGCCGTGCCGCCACGCGGCGCCCACCTGCCGTTCAACGGCAGCCTCCAGCGACTCGGCGACGAGGTCGCGGGCGTTGCACCAGACGGGGAACGGCGCCGACTCGTGCGCGGCGAGGTCTGTGATGCGGGCCCGGTGCCAGGCCTCGCCGATTTCAGACTTGCCGGAGCCGAAGTCGCCAAGCAGCACCCGGACCTCGCCCGCCGGAACCTGCACGATCTCGACGTGCGCGAAGTGCGGCGCCAGCGTGTCCTCGTCCAGTTCATAGGGCTGCAGGCGTACCGCGCGCCGCGCTCGCGAGCGGGCTTCCAGGGCGCAGGCCAGGTCGGGCGAGCTGAGCCCGGCGCCGGGGCCGACCAGTTGGAGGAGCAGGTCCCGCACTTGCAAGCTGCGCTGCTGCGCCCAGCTCTCGCATATCGCCGTCCGATTGGCGTCGCCAAGTCCGGCGGCGATCGCCGGGTACGTCAACTCAACCAAACGCAGTGCCCGTGATAGGTGCTCCGGCGACTGCACCCAGTCTGTCGACGCCGCGGCCAGCATCGCGTCGAGACGAGCGGCCAGGTGCGCCTGGATCTCCTCGACCGGCGCAGCGAGCTCCTCCGCCGTGAGGGTCTTGAGCCACTTCCGATAGGCGCGCCACGGACACGGCCACTTGACCCGCTTGCGTACGCGGCGACAGACCGCCCGCCGGAACGTCGCCTTCCGCGCGAGCGCCCGAGCCGCGGGCGAAGCCACGGACGCGAGCAGACGCACCCCGCCCGCGGCGGCCAAAGCCCCCAGCCCGGTCATTGCCCTCCCTGGGTGAGGCGGCGAGTTGATATCGGTGCCTGACACGCCAGCCGCCGAGACGTGCCTGTGCCGGCGAGGAGCCGACGAGCGTTGTCTACCAGAACCCCCGTCAGCGCCGGCGGTCGGCTCATCATCCGCTCATCGATCGAAGCGCATATTGAATCATGGTCTCCAGGTCGCGATCGTCAGCGCCGGAATGACCGGGGGTCCGCCCCTGTAGGGCGGGGTGGCTTCCGACCGCGTAGGTCACCGATCAGGACGATCAGGTCGGGAGCCTGTCGGTCGGTTCAACTGTGCGTCGACGAGTTCGGCTTCAAGGTCGGCGAGGCGTTTGNCGAGGAAGCGGTTGTTGGAGCGGGCGGCGTGCAACTTCTGCTCCAGGCTCCGGTTGCCGTCGGCGAGTTGGCGAACACGCTGCTTGAGCGCGCCGTTCTCCTCTGCGAGGCGTTGGGCGGTGCCCTCGGTGTACTCGGCATGCAGGTCACGGAGTTGTCCGAGGAGGATGCTGATCCGTTCCCGTTGGGTGTCGATTTCGGCGTAAGCGACCTTGATGGCGTCCTCGGCGTTGAGAGCCCGCTGGTGCCAGGATGCTTCGACCTGCGCGTCGTGTGCTTCCTGGGTTCGGCGTCGCTGGTCGCCGCTGGCGGCGATCGCCGTGGTCATCAGTTTGTTGGCGTCGGTGTTCTGGTAAAGGAAGGTGCGC
Source organism: Frankia sp. Allo2 (assembly GCF_000733325.1). Taxonomy (NCBI): domain Bacteria; kingdom Bacillati; phylum Actinomycetota; class Actinomycetes; order Frankiales; family Frankiaceae; genus Frankia; species Frankia sp. Allo2. The sequence goes on along the minus strand of NZ_JPHT01000015.1, from coordinate 68,004 downwards.
GAGACGCCGGCCCGTCGGGCGACGGCCGGGTAGGTGATCGGAATTCGCTCGCGGCGCAGGGTGCGCAGCGTCGCCTCAACACGGGTGAGCTTGTCGCGGGTGGCCTGCTGGCGGGCCTGGTTGGCGGCCGTCGTGCGCGCTACTCCCGCGTCCAGGTTGGTCATGCGCTGGCGTCCGCGCCGCCGATGGTGGCCAGGTCGGTGGTGCGGAAGCCGGTGGTCCAGAGGCGGTGGAAGTAGTCCTGGGGGCGGCGCAGGTCCAGCGCGAGTGCGTCGTCGAGCAGGCCGAGTCCGGCGAGGGCGCGTTCCAGGCCGATGATGGCGCGGGCGGTGGGCTCGAACTGCTGGTGCAGCCAGTCGGCCATCTCGTCGGTGGGTGCGCGTTCGGCCAGGGAGTACCACTGCTCGCGTTTGCGCCGCCAGTAGTGCAGGTCGGCGCCGGTCATCACGAACTTGTCGCAGTGCTCGCAGTCCAGCTTCCACGGGCAGGCGCCGCCGTCAACGACGACCTGGTAGGTGCAGATCCCACCTTCAGTCGGGGTGGCGCGCCGTCCAAGATCGATCGCGAGGGCGTGGACCTGCTCGTGCGGCAGCGGTGTCACCTTGTCGGAGATCAGCTGGCCGGGTTGGGGCGCGCCGGGGCCGGTGACCCATACCTGCTGGAGAACGTCGTCGAGGTCGCTGAGCGCGACCTTCGCATAGTGTTCGGTCATCCGTTCGGAGACGTGGCCAAGGTAGCGCTTGATGTGCGTCAGGCTGGCGCCGGCGGCCAGCAGTCTGGTCGCGAGCGTGTGGCGGGCCTGGTGCGGAACCGCCGGGCCCAGGTTGAGGCCGTGCAGCCAGCGGCGGAAGTGCCCGTGGAACCAGGTGTAGCTGACGGCGTGAGTGCCACGCGGGTTCTTGTGGCCGCGGGGGAACATCGCCATGGTCGTGCGTTCCTGCGATGTCGGGGTCCGCGCGTAGCGCTGCTCGAAACGGGTGATGGTCGTGCGTTGCCGTTCCCGCAGCCGCTCGTGAAGGTAGTCGGGGATGCGGATGGCCTCGTTGTAGTTGCCGACCTTGGTCTGATCGTGCCAGAGGAGCGGAACGCCGTTGTAGATTCCGACGCAGTCCAGCCGTAGCCCGAGAACCTCGCCGGCCCGCCGCCCGGTGACCACGATCGTTTCCCAGATGTCGCGGGCTCCCCGGCCTTCGATGTCGGTCTGGTCGAGCAGGGCGAGGTTGGCTGGGTCAGCGAGGGCGCGGGCGGTGTCGTCGGTGTAGGGGCTGCGAGGCCGGAAGATCGGCTTGTCTCCCGTGGGGAAGGCGGCGACGAACTCCCGGTCCAGCCCGATCTGCTCGGTGCGACCGGACTCCAATGCCGCCCGCATGATCCTGCGAAGAATCTCGAAGGTGCTCTTGCAGTTGACGTCGGTGACGACGGGCCGCTTGGCATGGTAGCTGGGCCGGAGCGCCGGTAGCTGGTCTCGGGCTCGGCGACGATGATCGGCAACGAACTGATCGACGTGTGCCGCGCGCAGTAGCGACGGGTCCTGGCCGGCGGCGGGAGCGTTGGCCTCCAGGAACGCCCCGAGTTCCTGGACCGCGACGCGGATCGCGAAGAAGGTGCCCCGGCCGCGGGGGCAGTCGACCGAGCGCAGAAGGTCCGCGAGGTGGTCCCAGAGCAGATCACGGAGCCACCGTTGCGGAATCTGGGTCAGGTCGAACCTGCTGTTGAGATGGGTGATCCTGCGGCCGAAGTGCTCGAAGTCGATGTATCCGGCCGTCTTGCTCTCGCTCGGCGCCACGTAGACGATCTCCAGATCGCGGCGGATCTCGGACACGATCATCCGCTCGTGCGCGCCTGCGCCGACGAGGTCGTAGTCCGCCATCGAGGTGAGGCCGCGGCAGCCGTCGACGACTCGCAGGATCGCGTGCATCCACCACCGGGTGTGATCGCTGCGCTGGCTGTAGGCATGCAGGGCCCATTTCAGTTCCGCCGTGACCAGTGGGCTCAGGCCGTGCAGGCTGATCTGCCCCGGCCGGGCGGCCGGCTGCACCTGGCGGCACCAGCGTCGAAACGCCGGCTCGTCGTCATAGGAGACCGCGACGCTGCGACCACGGCGATCGAACCAGCGGCCCCAGTTGGATGGCAGCTGGGCGCCGCCGGGGCGCCCAGCCCGTCGGTAGAGCTTCTCGTGGTCCTCACACAGCCGCAGCGGTGAGCGGGCCAGATCCGTGCAGCACTGCGCGGCGCACGCGCCGAACGAGGCGCGCGGCGCCTGGACGACCATCCACGCCTCGAACTCGCCGTCTTCCAGCACGCGCACAGACCCGGCCCGCTTCTGCCAGCGGCGCAGGTGGAAGGCGCACAACTCGGCGAACACCTTCCGCTCCGCAGGCCGGCCGCACCGCGGCACCCGACAGCCGCCAGGCGCGGCCAGCCGCTTCTGCGCGGCGACCGGCGCGGCGGTGCGCAGGAACTCCAGCCGTTCCACGCCGGCGGCCTGTGCCTCGCGCCAGCGGATCAGGTGATTCCCGCACAGCTCGCGGGCACGGATGTAACCGTCGCAGCCCTCGATCAGGCAGTTCCAGTGCAGCGCCGGATGGTCGCGCGGGACGCGGATGACATCGTCCCGAAACAGCGGGTCNAANCCCGGCCCGCCGATCAGAGCGGTCAGAACTTCCAACCGGTCCCGCGACTCCCGGCTGGGCCGCGGCAGGGCGAGTCGGGCGGCGGTCTCGGTCACGTCTGGTTCCAGACCTTGCGCAGGGCCGCGTCGAACTGGGGATCGTGGATGTCGGTATGGCCGTAGATCTGGNCCNCCGTGGCGGCGGACGCCCAACCGCCGGCGTCGCGGGCGATCGTGAGGTTGCCGCCCGAGGCGTCCAGGACCGCTGTGGCGAAGGTGTGCCGCGCCTGGTGCGGGTGAACCCGGCCGAGCCCGGCCCGCAGGCCGACCCGGCGGAACATGCTGCGCGCACCCGCGGCCGACAGCGGCTGCCCGTGGTCCTCACCGGCGAGCTGCACCAGCAACATCCCGTGGCCGCTCGCCGCGGAGCGCGGGTACTCGCTGGTCATGTAGACGAAGTAAGTGTGGATCATCTCGGGGCTGACCCGGCGGATCAACCCGCCCTGTACGACCCCGTTCACCAACTGCCAGGGGTGTTTCGTCTTCGCCCTGGCCTTGTTGACGTTGCTCTCGCGGTGGCAGATGTGCACGTGGGCGCCGCGCGCCTGGGCGCAGCCGGCGTTCTCCCGCAGGTGCAGGTCCGCGAGATGCAGCCCGCACAGCTCGCCGATCCGGAACCCGCCGTCATACAGCCACGTGACGATCATGCGGTCGCGAGCCGTGGTCGCTCTCCGCAGCAGCCGGCCACGGCCCTCGTCCGGCAGCATCTTCGGATGCCGCTGGGTGCCCTTGCCCGGTGCCAGCGGGTTGGCCGGCATCGTCGAGGTCACATGCCCCAGCAACGACCTGTTCCGGTCCAACTTCGAGGGCAATCGAACCTGGTCCAGGTCTCGCCGGAGCTCGACGTGGCGATGCTCGTCCGAGAGTCCGAGGTAGAAGCCCTTCAGCACCGATGCCGCGGTGCCCAAGGTCGTCGCGCTGTAGGGCCGCTTGCCGACCCGCCATGGCTCGCCCAGCGGCATCCGCACCTCGGCGCCGACGATCCCCATGTACCGCTGAAGATCCCGCAGCCGCACTGCCTCAAGCTGGAGTGCTTCGCGTTCCAACCACCGCAGATGATCCACCAGCAAGTACGCGTACGTCCGCTGCGTACCTGGCTCGCCCTCATACCGACGCAGGAACCGGTCCGCGTCCTCGTAGACCGCGCCCTCGGGCCACAGGATCGTCCACGCCCGGCGACCGCCACCGAAGACGATCTCCTGCACTCGTATCTGCCCAACGACCCGTCTGCGGTCCACGCATCCTCACATCCCCACGTCCCGAACGTAGAGATCATGAAAGGTTAGAGGCCCAGAAGGATCAACGATCCACGCCGCCGCAGACGTCACGTGCACCAGGAGGACGGTCGGAAAGCTCCACCAGCGCGACACCACGCCCAGCCCGCGCTCGTAGCGCCCGCGCGACCGAGCTCTTCCCCGCTCCCGAGTTGCCGCGAATCACCACCAGCATGGTCGTCGCTGATCCTGCCATCGCCTCGTCCGGCACCTCCACGATGCTGCCAGTACCGACACCACGACCGACAGCCAGTCCGGACGCCCGTGACGGTAGGTGATCGGCGCATCCGGCCGCGCTCGCTTTGCAGACGTGCGTGACGTGGGCTACGCCCACGAAGAGATAGCGCTCAGTCTCCGCATTCGCGCAGGTCACGTAGACGATGCCGCGCGAGCAGATCGTTCGTCGCGGCGGGAATGACGCCGGCGGCTGTCCGGGCGATGGTGTGACAGTGTCCGCTCGTCCGCCACGAAGGACCGTCTTGATGTCGGCTGCCCTGGTGGCGTGGAGCTGCCCCGCCCGGCGTGTAGTTGGAAAGGACCGACCTGCATGACCATTGAGTTCAGTGCCGAGCCCGACGATCAACTCCGGGCTGACGTTGCCTGGCTCGGAGCGTTCCAAGATGTGCCCGGGGTGCTGGAGTCGTTTATCGCCAGGCACGCGCCCCGTCTATTCGCGCTCGTCGAGCAGGACGTCGGTCTGTTGGAGGATGCGGTGTTCGGCTGGGGCTTCCAGTTCGACGACCACGCCTTTGTCATCGCGGGTGGCGCGACCCTTCACGCGTCGTGTGCCCACGCGGAGGACGCCGTCAGGATCTTCGCAGTGGCCGGACGGAACCTCCGCCTCGTCTGGCACACCCCTCTCGGCATGCGTTCCTCGGCAGGCAGCGGCGTCGTGACACAGCGGGTGATCCGGTGACCGCCAGCGACTCCTGCCCCGCGTGGTGCCAGCTTCCAGAGGGCCATCTCCGTCCCGAACCCGGTGGCCCCGGCGACCACCACATTGCGGAGATCGCGGAGATCGACATCCCGGAGATACCTGGGCTGCGGTCCGCGAGCGGCCTGCTGCGCGTACGGGTCGAACAGCGGATGACGGCGTCCACCGTCCATCCCGCGGTCGTCAGTGCCGACTTCGGTGATCGTGCGCCCACCCGCAGCGGCATCGAGTACCTCACCGCGCAGGAAGCGCACGCCCTCGCCTGGATGCTGATCCGCGCCGCGACCACCATCGATGCCGGAGCCTGCCTCCAGCACCCAAAACGGAAGGATGTTGCAGGCGAACGGGCCTGACCCTTTGGACGCAGCGACAGGCACGCGGCACTCCAAGCCCCGAGCTCGGTCAGCCACTTGGGACCGTAGGGGGTCTGGCAAGCCACCTAATCAGGGTGCAACCGAATAGCTATTCCGCTTCCAGTAGACCGGTGTGTTCGAGGAGGCTGCGGCCAATTCGTTCCGCCACGCTTACGGCTACGGCGTTTCCGATCGCCCGCATGGCCGCCGTCCGTGTCGCTGGGAACTCATAGTTGTCCGGGAATGATTGAATTCGAGCTGCTTCTCGGACGGTCAAGTAGCGGACTGACTCGTCGTGGAAGCGGATCATCGCTTCCCCTCCGCAGACCCCGTGCACTCCCGCCTTGAGGGTCTTGGCCGGCCAGTCTATCAATCCGCCGGTATGCCGTTTGTAGGTGCGCGCGCCGGGAATCCCGCGGTGGTTGACGAATTCCTCATGGTCAACATTGTCGATGGGTTCCGGTAGGCCACACAACCCGTCACGTGTGGTNTTCCAGCGAAACTGATCCGCCGTATCAAATTCTTGCTGGCGGAGCGTGCGTACCCGCGCAGCGAGCCGCGGCGGAATGTCTGGCCGTTCAAGAATCTCGTGCTCTTCCCAATATTCCCCTGTCAACCATTGCGCGCGTAGGAGCTGATCCCTGCTATGGCTGGCCGCAATACCAGGCCAACTATCGAAGTTCGCGACGTCGGTTCGAATGCCGACAAGGAAGACGCGCTCTCTTACTTGCGGGACACCAAGATCCGCAGCGTTGATCTTGGATCGATAGACTCGATAGGCGAGTCCATTGCGATCCCCTTGCCTTACTCGGCTCCAGTGAGTCTGCCACGACTCGTCGGTTCGGGGCATGATATCTGGGTTGGAGAGCTGGTCGAAGATGTAGTTGTAATATGGTAGAAAATTGGGTCGCAGCAGTCCTGGCACATTTTCGAACACGAATAGTTTCGGGCGAAGTCTGCGAACCGTCTCGATCGCGGCGGGGAACATGTTGCGCTTATCGTTGTGGCCCGCATGTACCCCACTGATCGAAAACGGCTGGCAAGGTGGCCCACCGGCGACAAGATCTACACCATCAAGATGTAGATCGTCAAGTTCCTCCAACCATTTGAGGACGTCCATCTCGCGGACATTGTCACTCTTCCACAGCGATGGGGTACGCTCGGCGTTGGCGCGGAGGATGTGACTGGGCTTGGACTCCTTCTCGACAAGCTGCTCGTGCTCGAAGTCGGCGTTACGCATACCGAGCGCCATACNGCCACCACCAGCGAAGATCTCTACCGATCTTGGCATTCGGCCACCACGCCCCTACTTCCCGAAAGTTGTCCACCTTAGGCCTATTATGTCGAATTTTTTCAGGTGTGTCGAGAGGCTTGGGAGCGTACGAGGTATTCGACCTCGTCCGCGACGTCGCCGAGGTTTTTCTGGAGCCGTGACTCGTAGACTCGGTAGACGGTCCACCCTGCCTGTTGCAATTCATGGGTCACCCGCTCGTCGCGGGCCATGTTGTTCCGGATCTTCTTCCGCCAGAAGTCAGGGTTGTTCATCCGCTCGAACTGACTATCGAAGGTCGGCATGCCGCGCACCCGCCAGGCATTACCGTGCCAGAAATCACCATCAACGAAGACGGCCACACGAGGTGTCGGGAAGACAATGTCGGGCTTCCCAGGTAGACGGCTACGAATACGGTAACGTAGCCCACGTCGCCACAATGCTTGACGGAGACCGACCTCGGCCTTGGTGTCCCGGGACCTGACGGCGGACATGATCCTGCTGGTGACCTCTGGATCGCGCATCGTCAGTCCGCCCCCGTGGTTGGAGTATCACGCACTGTGGTGTGTCGAACTTCGAGTCCCGCCTGCTTTGCCAGAAGGGCGTGCCGGGTGATCTCCCCGTCGCTCAACCGCTGTCCCTGGCGACTGACGACGACGAGGAGGGGCGTGGGCTCGTGGTCGACCTCAGCGTTGATACCCGCCCAGATCAGCGCGCGAAAGTTGGCCGGTTTCCCCCAAATCATCAACCGATCGGTGCGGCCGTCGCTGACTTCGCAGCGGTTGGGCTTAGCGCGAATGGTCTGCTCCCGGATGGACCAGCCAGGGCCGAGCACCTGACGAGCCAGATGATCGGGCCCAGGAAGCCGGCGGCGTACCAGGGGGGCGTAGGGGCCGATNCCGCGGCGGGCGCGATCGTAGTGCTTCATCGGCACGTCCTTGATCCACACTCTGGCGCGTTCGGGAGCGAGGAAGCGGAGAAGGACCGCCCCAATCTGGGGATCATCAACCCAGCTGTCGTAGGCCCTGGAGCGCTCCGCCTGGCTGAGGCCATCCCAGTCGAGCTGGTCGGCTCGGTCGAAGATCTCCGCGATGATCTCGCGGCGTAGCGGTTCGGGGATGTCACTCATGCCATGTACCCGAGAAGACCTCAGGGGAGGGGAACTGTAGTCGTGCTTCGTCCAGCGCCGTCTCCAGGCTTGCCGCGTCCTTGATCCATTCCTGCATTAGGCTCTCGACGGCTCGGTCCATGAACTCAAACCGGGTGCCAGCGCCGGACAAGCGTAGCGTCTCGATCTCGTCGGCGGACACCCGCTCTCGCAGATTCATGATCGCGGCGACCCGCCGGATGTCGCTAACGAAGTCGAGGGCTTCGACATGCGTCTTGCCCTCTCGTAGACGCAGGCCACGACCCAGCTGTTGAACGAAGATCCGCCGACTGTGAGTAACGCGAGCGAAACAGATGATGTTCACGTCAGGTACGTCGACGCCTTCGTTGAGAATGTCGACCGCGGTGATGATCGGTGTCTCACCGGAGCGGAACCTCATCAGGCGAAGTTGCCGGTCTCGCTGGTCAAGGCTTGCGTGGACTGCCTCGGCTCCTCGCCATTGCGGCACTCCGTTAAGGAGGGTGGCCATCCGTTCGGCGTGTTCGATCGTGCGGCAGAACACTACGGCGCGAGGCTCAACTGTACGTGCCCAGGTGTCTACTAGCTGATCGCGGATTGCCTCGTCGCGTTCCGCTACGAATAGCCGAGCATTAAGATCTTTAATGGTATATCGGTGACGACTCGCTTCCCGAACGAAATCCCAGTCGATGTTATCGGCAAACAGGCGGTACCGTACTTCGGCGAGGTAACCGAGCCGCATCCCATCCTCGATGCCGAGGGTGTAACTGGGTTCGCCGAAACGATGCCGGATGTCGAACCGGTCTCCACGCCAGGGCGTCGCGGTAACTCCGAAGTGCTGCACGTCACGAAGGAGATCGAGTAGCTCCGCGAACTGCCCGTCCTCGGCGACGTGATGAGCCTCGTCCACCATCACCAGCCCCGGTCGATAGCCTCCTTTCACATAGGACAGAGCGCTCGCGACGGTGGCGCAGGTGATCCCGCGCAGGTCGTCCGGCTTGTGGTCCCCAGTCAGGAGCTGGGTACGGGTCTCCTTACCGACGTGGTGCCATAGCGCCCGCTCTAGCTGCTCGACCAACTCCTTCGTGTGCGCCACGACGAGGACACGGTCAGCCGGCCGACGGCGAAGGTGGCGAGCAATGACCTCACCACCGATGACGGTCTTCCCGAGTCCAGTAGCGAGGACGAGTAACGCCCTACCGTGTTCCTCAAGATCCTCTACCAACCGCTGGAACGCCTCCGCCTGGTATGGCCGTAGGGGACGCTCAGGCAAGCGCGGACGGGTGACGCGCTCGTCGGCGTAGAGCTCGACGAGCTCCTTGCCTGACCACAGGTCGACCCGCACCCCTACGCGCAGCAGCTCGTCGCGGCGTCGGTCAACTGAAGGACCAAAGCGGGAGTTTGTGACGACGGCAGCCCGATCCGTCTGATAGTAAGCGCGCGCCCGAACGACCTCGTCAATCGCGCTAGATGGTACCGCCGCCCTTGCCTTCCACTTTGCCTGGAAAACCCACCGCTCGCCGAGGCGGTCGGCGAGAAGGTCGCCACCCTGATCATTGGAACCGTCGATATTGACGATGTTGGTGAACCCCAGATGCCGCAGCAGGCGCTCCACCTGCCGGGCAAACGCGACAGGGCCAATCTCGTGAAGGAACGCGGGGTCCATGAAGGAAGTCTTCACTCCACCTCCTCCCACTTGGTCTCTTGGTCTAGAATGTCCAATACCAGCCGGACCATGGCAAGGTCGAGACGGCTCTTGGCGTCAGTACTCGACATGAACTCCGCGAGGGCGTCGAAGCGACGCGCGAGGCGTTCGACCTGACGTGCCTTGGCGTCATGGCTGGGCCAGGTGGCCCACGTGGTGCCGAAGACGATTCCGTCCAGCACGAGATCGGGTCGTCCGCGGATGATCGCCGCGACGGCGCCCGCACCAATATGAGCGACGAAGCGCCCATCCATTGTCGCTTCCGGCCAGACAAGCCGCGGCTCGGTGGCTCCAGCGTTGCGTTCCGCAGCCTCTTTCTCACTGATTGGCAGACAGGCCCACAAAGCCGCAGCATGGTCTGCTGCGACGGGCGCCATCGTCTCCCGGACACTCTGGAGCAGATTGTTGACACGCTCTCGCAGCGCCGCGTCGGTGAACCTCTGGTCCGGCAGCCGTTCAGTGATGTCGGCGGCCACACGCGCGATGGCGTCGTTGCTGCGAGCCTCGGTTCGCAGCCCTTCCGCTAGCGTCATAATTGCGTAGTCGCGCGGGTCGCGACCACACTCACGAAAAACCGCGTGAGTACCGCTGACGAAGATGGTCAGCTCCCCGCGTGCGCTGCGGGACAAGGATGGTGTCTCCTGCCCGTTCGCGTCAATGAGCCGCTCGGAGGTCTCATAGACCACCACCCTGCGACGGCCAAGCTGCGGAAGGCTAACATCACCACACAGGTCCGGCAACCGCCGCGCGGCCGCCCGGTATCGGCGGAACCGCTCGTCTTCCGTCTCCGGACGCGGGTCGGGGCCAGCCGGAGCAGNCCCACCGCCGGTAGCAGGCTGCGACACGCCGAGCCCGGTCCGGGTGAGCAGGTCATCCGGTGTTTGACCTGGGTCTTTCGTTCCGCCGGGTTGGTTCCCGGGCGGAGGGGGTGACGGCGGGTCCGCCTGGCCGGTCCTTATCCGATCGTGCTCCGCCGCCGCCTCGTACCACCGCTCATCGGTAAGGTAGTCAGCCTGACCTTGCCGAAACCGGACAGCCCACTCGCGGGCGCGTTCATGCAGCGGATTCTGGCCGTCACCCGGAATTAGGCGCTTCAGACCCGCGGTATTCCTACGGTAGGCGCTGAAGATCCAACCGAGAGGTGACTGATTTTCACTGAAACCTTTTCCCTGTGCCTTCCGAGGCTGAAGGGGGCCCTCGCCGCGGACGATGTGGACTGCCGTCAGCCACTCGCGTCCTCGTTCGAAATCGTTCTTCTGATAGTGGACTGGTACGTGGTCCAGGTGGATTTCGCCGACGATCCGGCCGCCGGTTGTACTACCAAACTCGATCGGGTACTCCAGCAAAACATCGCCGGTGTCCGGATCTTCCCAGGAGAAAAGACTCTTATCTGACATCAAAATTTTTCGGCCATTGCGGAGCAGGTCGATACCAAAATCGTTCTTGTCCAGATAACGCTGAAGGCCGACCCATCCGACGACACGGCGTTCGCGAAGCTCCAGATTCTCGCTTTCGCACTTCAAGCACCGCTCGGGATCATGCTGATGCCAATGGCCGCAGCTCATGCACGCCCACGCAGGCTGAAGCTCACGGTTGATCTCGATGACCGCTGGAACCCGGGTGCCACGGTAATCGACACCGCGACTCGGCGACCATACGCAAGGTAGCCATGGCCTCACCCGCGTCTGATTGACATAGAGCCCGAAGCCTCGGCCGGCCAACACCGGTTCAGGCAGTTCTCTAACCGCGTTCCCTTGTCGGAGCAAGTAGGAGTAGACCTTGCCGAGGCGCTCACGTACCTGCGCTACGGTTGTCGGCCGGCGTAGCCGGTCGCGTGTCTCCGGACGAAGGCGCCTGACGGTCACCTCGGTCCCGTGAAGCCCCGGGTCATCCTTTGGCTCTCGCCTCAACGGGATGCTAAAGGTGCTCTCCCGCTCCATCCGCCGGAAGTCGATCTCAGCCACCAGCCAGTCGGTGTCGCCCGACCGGGTGGTACGCACCTCAGTGAGGGAGCCGAGACGCGCGGTCGCGATGTTGAACCCCATGCCGAACAGGCCGAGCGTTCCGTAGCGGAACTTGTTGCTGTAACCAGCTCGGAGGGACCGCTCCAAATCCTCCTTGCTCATCCCGCGACCGTTGTCCGACACGCAAACGATCTCGCCGCCCTCAACTGTCCTGGGTGTCGGCAGCGTCACCTGCACGGCAGGCGGGTTCGACGGGTCCCGCTCATCATCGGCGAGGAAGTCGTCGAACGCGTTGTCGATCAACTCGGCCAAGCACTGCCAGGGCTGATAGGGGATGTCGCCCAGCNCCTCCAGCAGCCGCGGCGACGGCGTCAGGTCGAGGCGCTCGAACGAACCTCCNCCCGNCCCGCCCGCCATAGACCCTTCCTCCATCCCCAAGCCCCCCTCGCCACCAACCCGTCTCACCAGCCATCCCGCCTGCCGGTGAACCCAGGGTCTGACGCAACTACGAAGTGAAGCATAGTCATACCAAATTGTGACAGGAGGGTTGATTCGGCTCCTGCGATTCACAGCGACAGGCAGGTCGGCACCACCAGGCTCGCGACGCCCTCAGGCGTCGCCGCATGAGTAACGGTGAGAGCGCTCGGCCGCAGCCACGGGTCATGACCGCGCTGGAGAAGATCCTCGACGCCGAGATCGACGTCGAGGTGTGCCCGCCGTGGCTGCTACGCCCCGGCCGCGCGGAGTGCGCTGCTGCCTGGGCACCCCTGAGCACGATCTACCGCGCCCTCACCGGACAGGAACTACCCGAGACCGCCCCACCCCGCGAACGTCGACGCCCCGACCCAGCAGNCCCTGCAANCCCTGGAATGGGTGCACCGCCGCGAGAACCTCGTCATCGCCGGCCCCGCCGGCACCGGCAAGACGTTCCTGCTCGAAGCCCTCGGCCAGACCGCCGTCGAGGCCGGGCTGCACGTCGCCTGGTTCACCCTCGAAGCCCTCGGCGTCCTCGTCCGCGCCCACCGCGCCGACGACACCGTCACCAAGGCCGTTGAGAAGATCCTCCGCGCCGACCTGATTATCGTCGACGACATCGGTCTGCTCCCCGTCGGGCCCGACGCCGCCGAAGGCCTCTACCGGCTCGTTGACGCCGCCTACGAGAAACGGTCGATCGCGGTCTCCTCGAACCTGCACCCCGCCGGCTTCGACGAGATCATGCCCAAGACCCTCGCGACCGCGACCGTCGACCGGCTCCTGCACCACGCCCACCTCTGCCAGACCAGCGGCGACAGCGTCCGCCTCGCTCAAGCCCTCGCAGGCAAGGGGGTGAAAGCCCTGGCCTGACACAAAAGCCGCGCCGAAACGGTGGCCGCCAGTGGGCAGATCTGGTGGCCACCACCGGGCCGGAACCATGACCGCCACCGGGCCGTTCTCAGGCTCTGGCACAAATTCCGTGAACAAAGGACCTTGATCTTTAACGGTCGAGGAGGACGCGTTTGCGGAGCAGGTCGGGCTCGGCTCGACCGTACATCTGGCGTTTCAGCATCTTGATTCGGTTGACCTGGCCCTCGACCTGGCCGGAACTCCAGGGCAACGTCAGCGCGGCGGTGACCGCCTGCCAGTCGCTACGCAGTCCGGTGGCAAACCTGGCNAGCTCGGGCAGGGAGCTGGCCTCAGCCCGCTCGGTCCAGCTCTGCAGCGCGGCCAGGCCGCGGCGGTGCACGAGCAGGTCGGCGAACGAGGCGACCAGCTCACGGGCTAAGGCCAGCTCGGGGCAGCGGTCACACAGCTCGGCGAGGCGGGCCTTGTCGCCGTCGTCGACCTCGTCGGGATGGCGGGNAAGTGCTCCGGTCACCTCCCTGCGGGTGGGGTCGGTCGGACGCTCGGGGACGGGGGTGCCGGCGCGGAGCCGGGCCACGAACCGTCGCACCGTGCGTTCGCTGACGTGGACGCCGCGTTCGCGCAGTTCCTCCCGCAGCAGGCTGGTACTCGTGGCGCCTTCGGTGAACCGGGCGGTCAGGTAGTCGGCATGGCGGTCGAGGACGCTGGGCCGGCCAGCGGGCCCCGAGCCGAGCAGCTCCTCGGGGGTGGCGGCGCGCGCGAACCGGCGCACGGTCCTGCGGTTGAGCCGGAGCCGCTCGGCGATGCGGGACAGCGGCAGTCCGGTCGCAACCAGCGCGTGGACCTCAGAGTGGCGGGCTCGGGTACGCGCCGCGAGCGCGCCTTCAAGCTCCACAGGCACGACCGGTACGGCCACCGCGGCCGGCTCGGGGCACGGCGAACGCCACTGGGGCCGCAGCCGGCCCACAGCACGCTCGACCGCCTGGCACAGGTTGTGCCACAGGTGCCAGCGGTCGGCCACGTTCGTCGCGGTCGGCGCGCCGCGTGCGGCGCCTTCGGCGTAACAGGCTGCGCGGTCCCGGCAGATCACCCCCACGCCAGGATGGGCGTCCAGCCACGCTGCCAACGCGTCGGCGGAACGCTCGGCGAGAAGGTCGATCACCCGGTGGGCCTCCAGGTCGACGAGGACCGTGCCGTAGCTGTGCCCGCGCCGCCAGGAGAAGTCGTCGACCCCGAGCACCCGCACCGCCCCGACGTCCGGGTCGGGACGGGCACGGACCAGGCGCAGCAGCGTCGCCCGGCTGACCGCGACGACGAGCCGCCCGGCGAGCCGGGCCCCGGCCCGGCCGCCCAGCGCCGTCGCGACCGACTCCCACACCTGCCCCAGCAGCAGGGTGCGCCGGCCGTAGCGGACGGTCAGCCCGGGGATCTGCTCGGCGAACGTCCGGCGCGCACAATCGACGGTCGCGCAGAAGAACCGTCGCACCCGCAGGTGCACCACCAGTTCCTGACCGCCGACCGGACTGTCCGCCACCCGACGCTCGTAGCGGCTGTGGACCCGCACCGACTCGACGCCGCACCCCGGGCACACCCCCGCAGTAGCCCGGCTCCGGGCGAGCACACGCACTGACCGCCCAGCACGCACGATCTCCTCGACGATCAAGCCGGCGAAGTGAGGGAACAGGACATGGATCGGGTCAAGGACTGCCACCCGTCATGATCCACGAGGCCTCGCGCCGGCCCGCCCACCGGGCCATCACGGAATTTGTGCCAGAGCCCGTTCTCAATGGCCCTTGACAGTTTACGGAGGGTCTCGGCGGAGATCGGCCGGCTGTGTGTACTCCAGTGAAGGGTGTCCTCTGCGCGTTCTCGGTGAATCAGGTCCTGCTCAGAGGACCGCCGCCGGTGCCCGCGAAATTCGCTCTCCTCCTGGTGTGGTTGCTCCGTTTTTCCCGTCCGGTCAATGCCGCAGATCCGGTGCTGCTTTCGCCTCTTCTGAACTTCACGACAGCCGGACCAGGAACGGGTTTTTCGGGGGTTCCGGTGTTCTGGATGGCTGTTCGTGATCTTGCGCGCCGGACACGGCATCAGGGCCGTCGATCGCCCATCCGGGGCACGGTGTGGTTACACGCCGTGCCGACGGGTAGCTCGTTGCCGCAGGTCCCGGCGGAGATCGATGCTGCGGGCGTTGTTCAGTTGGGCAGGAAGAACGCCGGCTCGTAGCCGGACGCGGCGAGGTCTTCGTAGGTCTGGGTGGCGGGAACCCGATCCCACACGCCGCCGAGTAGCACCGCAAAGCCGGATGGCGCCGCCATGAAGAGGTGGAGTATTGGCGGATTGACACGGCGCGCGATCTGCCGGCTCAGGTCGCGAACGGCCAACGCGACGGCATATGCGTGATCTCTGTCGGCGATGCTACTACCCGAGATTCCGGAGGGCAGGCTGATCGTGATGATGGGTATATCGCGTCCAGTGCTAGCGATGTAGCTGGTGACGTCTGGGGTCAGGTCGGCGGAGATCGCGAGCGCGAGTGCGACCTCGCTGCCTGGCCGAAGTTCAGCGATCGATGACGAGAGGCAGATGGAAGCGGGCATGATCGTTCCGCCGGGTTTGAGCCACAGTTGGCCGTCCTTGGTCTTGGCGGGGATAAATCCGGCTGTCTCCTGGAACATGACGGCAGCGGTGAACCAGGTCGGCAGTCGCATGGTGCCGGTGATGAGGATGCGTTTCGCGCCGAGGCTGCGCAACGTCCGCTGAGCGTCGATGAGTTGTGGCCGAAGAACTGTTTCCCATTCCTTGGGGTTCTTGAGACCGCGTCGGCTGCGGGCCTCGCTTCCTCGGAATCGGTCCACCCAGTCGAGCGTCACGCGGGCGTCCGGGTTTGTGAAGCCTTCGTCGAGGGCGTTGATGGCAACCATGGTGAATGGCTCTTGCGCCCGGATGCCGAGGCGGTCGATGGCGGCCGCGATGTCGGCTGGTCGTTTCTGGCTGCGGCTGGTTTTGACCCACTCTCGAACTTCGGCGATTCCGAGCCGGTAGGCGACTTCGTCTGCTTGGACACCCGCCGCGTGGCTTATGTCTCGGATATGATAGTCGCGCCAGGCAGCTTCGGATGCGTCGGTGTGTAGCCGCAGGTTGGACAGGAATTCGTACAGCTCGTCGTCGGTGCAGTCGAGGTGACGGAGTAGGTTTCGACGTCCGGCCGCTGTAGCTGCATTAGTCGCGGTGCACAGCCGATCCGCCAAGTGATCATTGCGGTCTCGCAGGGTGAGCACCGGGTCGTCGGGGTGGATGGACCGATTCGTGACCAGGGTCAGCCTCGGGTGGGCACCGTCGACCCGCAGCTGCTGCGAGGTGCGGTAGAACCGCTGGAGAATGCTGGGGCCTCGCTTGCCCGACAGCGCGGTCAGCCACTCAATGGTCGCTGCTTTCTCGGCTGTGACGCTGGCCTTGACCTGCATGTAGTCGTCCGGCCCGTGGGCCTTCCCGATGACGACGTCGTCCACGTTGCCGGCCGTCACCGCCTCGACAGTGACGGCGTTGGCGCCCGAGTGTGGCACAAGGGTGCGCAGCGCGGCGTGCCAGGCGACTGCGTACTGGAGGTCATCGCCGGTGACGCGTGCGCCGCTCGCGCTGGGCCTGCCGCTGTCGGCTGCCATGGCGCGTCAGTGGCGCGAGGTGAACGGGGGCGTGGGCGGGTTCGCCTTGACCTGGCTGATGATCATCTGTGCGGTGACAGGCTGGTCGGGGTAGGCGGCCAGGCAGGTGGAGGCAACGAGGCGGTCGGTGAGGTCGGAGTAGGTGAAGCCGTAGCCACGNCCATTCGGGCCAGTGAGCCGCACGAGAGTTGCGATCTCCCCCTCGCTGAGGGTGACGCCATCGAAGATCCTTGCGAGGACCGCGCCGCGTTGGCTGTCGTCTGGCCGGCTGAAGTCGAATTCGGCGGCGGCCCGGCGGCGGATGGCGGGATCGAGCGCGTCCCCACGGTTGGTACACATGATCACCAGAACAGCGAGCTCTTCCGCGGCGATCTGGCTAATACCGCGGATCAGCGCGTTCACGCCGGCCCGATCCTCGTGGTGCATCTGGCTGGCTTCGCGGGACTGTGCGAGGGCGTCGGCCTCGTCGATCACCAGGATGAGTGGCCGGCGGCCACGGTTTGCTCGGGCTTCGGCAATGATCGTGTCGAACGCTGTCCCGATCAGACGGGTCATCTCGCCGACGATGCCACTCCCGCGGGTGCGCAAGCTGAGCCGTTTGACGCGCACGGTGATGTGATGCTCGCGAGCGATGGCGTCGGCGAAGGTCTCGGCGAGCGTCGTCTTTCCGGTTCCGACATCTCCGCTAAAAATGATCAAAGGTGGGCGGTGGGCCATCAGCCTCACGGCGGGCAGCACGGCCCCGTGCATGGCGGTGCTCCAGTCCTCCAACAGCGAGGGCTTGAGGATGACCTCCGCTTCCTTGAGGAGGCGGGTCTTGATGTGGTCGAGCCCGACCAGCGCCGTGTAGCGCCGGAGGGCGAGCGGGTCTGGGAGATCGAGGTCGTCGTCGAAGATCTCGGCGGGNGTTGTGCTCATAGCGGGCGGTAGCTGCTCCTGGTGAACCCCGTCCCCTGGGCGGAGTAGGTGCGGTCGGTGGTGTGGAAGCCGCCGGAGTACCCCGGCGCCGCCGCCGGGGTCCGCACGATCGGCAGCGACTTCTCGATCGTGTCGCGGATCGCGGCGTCCAGGCGCCACCAGGCGGGTGAATGGATCAGGTAGCTGGTAAACGTGGCGTCGACGACGTCGGCGTGCCGGCACACGCCTCCGGCGCGGTCGTCGGTTGTGAGTGTGCCGTTGACGAAGACGTACTCCAGGGTCAGAATCCAGGCGCCGCGACATTGGAAGCCATAGATGACCTTGTCCACGTGGCCCCCGTGGGCCAAGGCTGTGGCTTCCGCTGCGAGGTCAATGATCTCTGTGTCGGACGGCTTGCCGTAGTACCGCTGGAGCTGGGCCAGGTCGGTAGCAATCTTGGATGCGACATACCGCGCCGAGGCGATGCTGAAGGTCTCGTTGGTGGTGAGCGTGGCGGTGATGGTCATAATCAACCCCGGAACCGGTCGCCGAGGACGACCTGCCAGCACTCGATGGCCTGGGCCCTCGTCGTGGCGTGCCGGGCTTCAGTGATCGCGTCCAGTGCCCGCTCGGCGGCCGTGACGATCCTCTGCTGGTCCTTCATCGTGTAGAGGCGTGCCGCGTTGTTCTCCGGGTTCACCGGGTCGAAGATCTCGATCACGTCGGTCCGCTGCCGTGGGAGGGCGTAGGCCGGGTAGTAGTCGGTGAAGGCGATTCGCTCGTTCAGTTCGGTCCGGACCACCAAGTCGAAGAAGCCGTCCAGGGCCGTGACGTAGTCACTGAACACGATCTTGTCTGTGTCGAGCAGGTGGGCGCACAGCAGCTCGACCATGAACGACTTGAAGCGGAAGTCCGCGTCTCGGTCTTTCTGCGCGTGGACCCACCACTTCACCAGCCGCACGACCTGCGCCCAGTCCGTAGGGCAGGCGCGCTTGCGGGCGCGGACGAAGTCGAGGTGGAGTCGCACACTGGTGAGCAGCCGGCGCCCATCGCTCTTGGAGACGAGGTAGCCCCGGTCGTCCGGATCGCCTTCGTACAGCACCGGGACGACGTCGACGTCGATGCCGCTGGACTTGAAGTGGATGTTGACGCAGTGGGTCGTCGCCTCGATCTGTGACGGGTCGATCAAGCCGCCGTATGCCTCCCGGAGCCGCTCCGCGAGCCAGTCCACCAGCTCCGCGCCGTCCTGCGGGGCTTCCGCCAGGCGGACGTACACGGCGACGTCGTAGTCGAGGACGTTCCGAAGCGCGGTCCCCTTGGCGACCGAGCCCGCGTGAAGCATCTTCACCAGCGAGAAGTTTGGGTGCTTGGCGATATGCGCGTGCAGGCGCTCGCGGAGGTGGTTCACCTGCTTCCGATCCTCGTCCGCAGTCGCCTTCGGCAGGTTCACGACGCGTCCGGCAAACACCGCGAGATCGTCATGAGTGATCTTCATGTCGTTCGGGTGCCCCCCTCCAGGAGTCGATCAAAGGGCGGCGCAACCGTACCACGGATGTTGACAAGGACAGCAAGCCTGGTCCAGGATGTTTGTATCAATCACATGATGTTGGCGTCACTCGCACACGGGGTCAAGGATGACAATCGAGCCCGCCTACCAGGAGTTCGGAGAGCGGCTAGCCCAGACACGTCGACATGCTTCGCTGACCCAGCGCGACGTCGCCGAGCGTTCAGGTATCAGCCGCCCGACTATCGCNAACATTGAGAAGGGGCGGCAGCGCCTGCTCTACCATCAGCTNNTCNNNTNNNCNCACGCGATCGGGGTCGANCCACGCGNCCTCCTGCCCGCCCCGCCGACACCGTCGCCGGCTCTCGCGCACCTCGATGACCTGGCGCCACCTGCTCATGTGCTTGACTGGGTCCGTCGGGGCGTAGATAGAACAGGCAGACAGGACCGTGGCGAGCAACGCTGAGCGCGCAGCTCATGACCTCCTCGCCCGTCATGCCGTCGCCGCTCCACCCGTGCCAGTCGACAAGATCGCAGCGGCCGAGGGGATCTCCGTCGTTCAGGAACCGTTCCGCGACGACGAGGTCTCGGGCGTACTCCTCCGCGAGCCCGACCGGACGATGATCATCGTCAATGCGGCCAACGCTGTCGTCCGACAAAGATTCACTATTGCCCATGAAATTGGACACTTCACGTTACATCGTGGAACTGTCTACCTAGACGGACGCGCCCGCGTGAACTTCCGGGATGGCCTGTCGTCTATGGCTACAGACCAGGAAGAGATCGAGGCGAACTCATTCGCCGCAGCACTTCTCATGCCCACCAAATGGGTCAGAACAGCATTCGAGACCACAGTCCGAAACAGCCCGGTCGGCAGCGAGGAAGAGTTGGCCGGGCTGCTCGCTGGGCGCTTCGTCGTAAGCCGTCAAGCGATGCTCTTCAGGCTCATCTACCTCGGGCTTATTGCCGCACCTTAAAGACATCCCAGCTTCCATAACTGGCCGGCAGCCCTACAGGGGAAGCTCGGCAGCGATGCCCGNGCCACCAGACCAGCTGCGGGCACGGGCATCGCTCAGTCTCTGTCGATCAGAATGCTTGCTGGGGCTCACCGCCGACTGACCTTGCATTGCCTTCGATCTGGGCGTGGATGTCGCTGCGTAGCTGCGCGACCAGTCTGCGGGCAGTACCGGCGCCGACATGCAGCCGTTTACGCAGCGTCTCAGCGGAGATCGGGCGCTGGTGCTGCTGCCAGTGCAGCACGTCTTCGGCTCGCGCCCGGTGGAGCAGGTCCTGCTCCCGCGCACCCAGACCGTTCCGACAGGGTGTCTCGTCTGCCGAGAGCACTTCCGCCCTGCCATCCTGACCAGGCTGCGCGGGCACCGGTGGTTGGTCCATCAGCATCGACTCATACGAATCATCCGCGGTTCGTGAGGTCGGCAGGGGCGCGCGCGCCCCGGTAGTCTGCATGGCCTGAATCAGACCTGGGCCAACCTCGGCCCAGCCGATCATCAGAAGTGGGCNGACGGCGTCGAACGCGGCTTTGCCGTACTGGCCGGCAATCAGGGGCTCGGCGACGTTGAGAGCCAAGGTGACCAGACTGGCGAAGATGAGCAGGCGCCGGGCGGATCGCTGCACGTCGGCGGGGCCGCCGTACAGAGCCATCTGACGGGTACCCAGCAGCAGCCCGACAACGGACAAATCCACCGCGGGAGCTACCAAGGGGGCGATGAAAACCGGAACTCCCAAACGCAGGCCGAGGGCGAAAGAGTTCCCGAACCCGAACAGAAACGTCAATCCCACGACGATCCCGATCATTGTGGTCACGAGCTTCACGGCGTACGCGGGCCCAGCCGAGCCCGAGGAGTCCTCGCAGGGCGAGGCGGCTGAGGTTTCGCTCTGGCCGTTCACTGGGTACCACCCCTGACCGACAGCAATACGGCCATCCCGATCGGCCAGCCTGCGGCGGCGTTGCACCGAAGCCAGCCAGTGATCGCAGATGGCCGGCGGCTTGTCCCCGGCATCCGCAAAACCGATCTTCTTGGAGTGGGGGAGGACAGGGCAGTGAGTAGGACGGTGCCTCGTGCTGAGTTCGGGCTCGGGGCGGCCCCAGGCGACGTCGGAGGGGCACAGACACCGGCAAGTCGCGCGGACCCACACGGGCGTGGGGTCGAGCGGATGCGCTGCCGTGCGAGCCGCACCCTCGTCAAGGACGGGTCGAGGTGTAGCAACGGGTGTAGCAACGCCGGCGAACCGGCGCGTACGTCGGCGGCCTTCCACGGCCGAAAACGTACGTCCGCGGACGTCGAAATGACGGTCATTTCGGCCTGAAAAGCGGAAGGTCGGCGGTTCGACCCCGCCCCTGCCCACCACCTCTGATCAGGGGTTTTACCTCGCGACTGAGATCGTTTGAGGCCATTTGAAGATCGTTATGTAGCAACGTCTGTAGCAACGGCGACCGCAGTTAGACGGCGGACGGTCGCCCGCGCACCCCGCTGACCTGCACAGACACTTCCGACAGACCGTCCGCTTTGCGGCAAAACAGTCGAGCCAGCTCGATCGCCTCGGCACCGCGCCCCATCGCATCCGGCGTCGCGCAAAAGCCCTGGTCAAGCGTTCGTCACGAGGCGCAGATCCGGCGCCGCACCGCTCTGAACGGGCCGTTGAAGCCTCATGACCTGCGATGTTCGCACTCGCGGTCCGGCGCGCCGCATCACTCCCGGATGGTCGTGGGCCGCTGCTACACCGGTAGCTACAGATGGGCCGGAGAACCTGACGGAATCCGCTGATGTAGCCGTCTGACCTGCCCCGACTCGGGAAGCGTCGCGGCCGGACCGTCCGTTTCAACGGCGGACGGTCCAGGGAGCGCGTGCTGGTGTCAGATTGACACGCTGCTACCACACGAGTCCTCGTGATCTGACCGGAAATACCAACTGAACGTGGGCACGCTCGCGCCCGCCAGGGCACTTGGCCGCTGGTGCGCGCGACAGCGGCGGATCCCGTGGGCTGCCGGCTGGCCGTTCTGACGGTGAGCGGTGCTGGCGTGTCCGGTCGTCGCCCCGACAGAGCGGCCGTCAGGCCGCCGGGTCGGGCGTTCCGCTCGCGGCGGCCGTCAGGCCGCGGCGAGCAGGGCGGTGATCTCCTGTGCGCTCAGGTTGAGGCTCTTGAGCTCGCGCAGGGCGTTGCGCTTGCGGCGTTCCCTGCTCTGCAGGCTGGCGTGGTAGTCGACTCCGAGGTCATGGAACCGCGCGGTGGGGTCGTTCAGCAGATGCCAGACGATGGTCAGGATGGAGCGGGCGACGGCGACGAGGGCCTTGAGATGGCCGCGGCGTTTGACGAGGCGCCGGTAGCGGGAGCCGAGGAAGGTCTTCGTCTTCGCCGCCGCCATGGCGGCCTCCCCGAGGGCGCCGCGCAGGTAGGGGTTGCCCTTGCCGGTGCGCCCGGTGCGGCTTTTCGCGCCGGACTGGATCGTCTGGGGGGTCAGTTTCGCCCACGAGTTCAGGTGGCCGGAGGTCGGGAACTGGGCCATGTCGGTCCCGATCTCGGCGATGATCACCTGGGCGGTGTGGCGGGCGATGCCGGGGATCTCGTCGAGCCGGTCGAGGATGTCCAGGCCGGGCCGGGCCGCGGCGCCACCGCCGCCCTGGCCGGTCCCGGTGGTGGCGTCCCCGTCGGGGCCGGTCTCGCCACCGCGGGCGGCGTCGGCGGCGGCGTGGGCCGGGGCAGGCAGGGCGGCGATCGCGGTGTCGATCCGCTCGGTGAGCTCGGCGATCCGCCGATCGAGGCCGTCGATCTGGGCGAGCAGCACCGAGAGCAGGTAACCGTGGTGCTCGGTGAACTGGCCGGTCAGCGCGGTCGCCAGCTCGGCCTGGGTGGCCTTGACCCGGCCGCGGGCAAGCGCCGCGAGCTTCTTCGGATCACGTTCGCCCGCGACGAGCGCGTCGAGCATCGCCCGACCGGAGACCCCGAAGATGTCCGACAGCACCGTCGACAGTTTGATCAGGGCGTCCTCGAGGAGCTTCTCGACCCGCAGCCGGTGCCGGGTGCACTCGGCGGTCAGGTCCAGGCGCAGCCGGGTGAGGTTACGGATCTCGCGGATCTCGGGTGGCGGCACGAAGGAGGGCCGTAGCATGCCACGCTCGTTGAGTTTGGCCAGCCAGATCGCGTCGAGTTTGTCCGTTTTGGGTCTTCCCGGGACNTTCTTGACGTCCCGGGCGTTAACCAGCCACACCGTGAGACCGCGGGCCTCGAGCAGGTAGTAGAACGGGCGCCAGTAGTCAGGCGTAATCAGGCGTCGCCGTAAGGCCGTCCGTGACGGAGGTTGACGGGTCGGGAATCGGTCCGGCGTGTCGGTCACGGACTGCGAATCTGTAGTCGATACGTTACGAGACGTGACGGACGTTGTGGAGCCGTGCCGGACGCAGCGGCTCGTGCTGCCGGACGGTGCGACGAGCTGGACGGTGCTCGGACCGGACTACCGGGTGGTCGGGCCGGCGGAGGAGTTCCTGGAGTATCTGCGGGCGCAGGGCTCCTCGCCGAACACGGTGCGCTCGTATGCGCGGGCGCTCGCGCTGTGGTGGAGCTATCTGGCGGTGTTCGGCTTGGCCTGGGACGCGGTGACGCTGGCGGGGGTCGGCGGGTTTCTGACGTGGCTGCGTTCCGGGGACGGGCCGGATGTGGTGTCGATCGAGCCGCGGGCCGCGCGGGTCGCCGAGTCGACGGTCGCGAACCGGCTGCGGGCTATGACGTCCTGCTACCGCTACCACGAGCTCAACGGCGTGCCGCTCGGCGGCGACCTCGTTCGGCTGGTGCATGGCGGGCGGGCGGCCTACCGGCCGATGCTCGAGCACGTCGCGCGCAGGCGGGGCCGGGAGCGGGCGGNCGTGCGGGTCCGCACCCCGTCGCGGCAGGCACCTCCGGTGCTCACGCCGTCGCAGATCGAGCTGATCTGCGACACGTGCGCGACGTTCGACGCGGCCACGGGCAGGTGGCAGGGGCAGGTGCGTGACCGGCTGCTGTGGTCGCTGCTGGCGGAAAGCGGCCTGCGCCTGGGTGAGGCGCTGGGTCTGCAGCACCGGGACTGGCACACCGGCCGCGGCGACACCCCGTTCCTCGAGGTCGTCCCGCGGGAGCATCCGCACCGGGTCCGGGTCAAGGGCGGCCGCTACCGGCGGATCTATGTGTCGGACGTGCTCGACCGGCTCTATGGCGAGTACCTCTGGCAGCTGTGCGATGCCGGCGTCGACCAGGCAGTGGCCGATCTGGACACGGCGCCGGTGTTCGTGAACGTCGCGGGCGGGACGCGATTCGCGCCGTGGCGACCGGAGACGGTCTACGACCTGGTCCGCCGGCTGCGCCGCGACCTCGCCGGGAAGGTCCCGACGGGCTGGGCGCCCCACTGGCTGCGCCACTCGCACGCGACCGCCCTGCTGCTGGCAGGGGTGCCGGTGCACGTCGTGTCCCGCCGGCTCGGCCACGCCGACGTGCAGACCACGCTGGAGATCTACGCCCACGTGACCGAGGACACCGACGCGCGAGCAGCGGCGAGCTGGCGGGCGTTCACCGCCGGCTGGCGCCCCCAGGCCGTGGCCGGCGGCGGGCAGATCGGACCGTGCTCGTGAACATCACGGTCGAGGAAGTCATGGACAACCTGGCCGCCGCGGGGTGCGGATATGCCCCCGTGATCCTGGACCAGTTGTGGGCGACGGTTCCTGATGACCTGCGGCTGGGCCGGCTGTCGGCGGCGACGGTGCCCGAGCGCTACCGCAACGCGTTCACCGCGGCCGCCCCGAGCAACGCGATCCTCGTCGAGAGACTGCCGGAGCCGATGGGCCGCGAGCTGACCTGGTGCTGCCTGAGGGTGATCGAGCTGGGCGGGAAGATCGCGCTACCGGGGGTGGCGATGCTGACCCGCCGCCTCGCCGAGGCCGTCGCCGACCTCGGCGCTCGCGGCCCCGTCTCGCTGATGGACCTGCCCGCGCGGGACTGGTGTCAGCAGTTCTCGTTGGCGGTCCACCGGCGCAAGGGCAGGCTGCCGACCGCGCGCTCGACGCAGACCGTGCGGGAGACCTTGGTGCGGTTCCTGCGGCTGCTCGCCCTCGCCTACGACACCAGACCCTGGTGGCAGCGGGAGTCCTGGAACCCGGTCGAGGATCCCCGCATCCCGCTGCGCGCGCACGAGCCCCAGGGTCGCGAGGCGATCTACTTCCAGCGCGTCAGTGCGTCCCGGCTGCGCCTCGGCCTGCAGTGGTACTGCAAGATCAGCCTCGAGACCGGGGCGCTGCGATGGTCGACCGTCGGCCAGCGGGTGTTCGCCATGACCATGTTCGACGCGTTCCTCGCGAGCCGCGGCGGGCGTCCCACCCACCTGGCCGACACACCGGAGGGGGTGCGGGCCCTCATGCTCGACTACCTCGGCCACGTCCGTGCCTCGCGTGCCAGCCGCGGGCCGACCGAGGGACAGCCGCTGTCCGCGAACCACATGAAGATCCTGCTGATCTCTGTCGAGCAGTTCTACGCCTTCATGCACGACCACAAACACGAGGCCGCGGCGGCACTGGGCGACCCAGGCTGGCTGCGCCTCGGACCGCAGCATGCGGCGTTCTACCGGCGCGGCGAGATCCCCCGCCCCGTGGCGCACCGCGACACCGAGCAAAACGTCATCCCCGAGGCCGCGTTCACGCAGATCATGGCCAGCATCGGGATGCTCGGCGATCCGGTGGCCGACGGAGGGTTCGGCGACGAGCAGGCCATGCGGATCATGATGCTGCAGACGCGGCTCGGCCGGCGGATCAGCGAACTGCTCCTGCTCGACCACGACCCGCTCTGCGCGCTCGCCATGCAGGCGCCGTCCGACGAGGAGCCAGACGCGTTCGCCGCCCGGCTCCGCTACCAACAGACCAAGATCGACGGTGCGCCGGACACGGTCCTGGTCGACCGCGAGATCGTGACGATCATCCGCGCGCAACAGGAATGGGCGTCCGGATGGATCGCTCGCCACGGCGCGCCGGGAGCGACGCCGCGTTACCTGTTCCTGGGCGAGAAGATGAACCGCCACGGCAACCGGCCCTACGTGTCGAGCACCCTGCACCGGATGCTCACCGAGATGGCCCGCCGGCTCGATATCCGCGACGACGTCGGCCGTCTGGTCGACTTCCAGCGCACGCACCGCTTCAGGCACACGAAGGCGACCAGCCTGCTCAACGCCGGGGTGCCGATCCACGTCGTGCAGCGCTACCTCGGGCATCTGTCCCCGACGATGACGATGCACTACGCGAAGACCCTCACCGAGACCCACGAGGCGGAGTTCCTGCGCTACCGCAAGCGCACAGCCGACGCCCGCGAACTCGCCATGCCGGCGGCCGATCTCTACGACCTGCTGCATCTCGACAGCCGCACCGACCGGATCCTGCCGAACGGCTACTGCCTGCTGCCACCACGGCAGTCCTGCGACCGGGGAAACGCCTGCCTGACGTGCGACAAGTTCACCACCGACGCGACGTTCCTGCCCGAACTGCGCGCCCAGCACCGCCGCACCCTGACCCTCATCGACACCCGCCAGGCAGCGTTCACCGCCCGCACCGGCACCCCGATGGGCACCGACAACGTCTGGCTCGCCGGCCGCCACCGCGAGGCGGCCGCCCTCGAAGCGGTCATCGCCGCCCTCGACGCCGACACCGCCGCGCAGGGGCAGCCAGTCCGCGGCGCCGGGGTCGTCGCCCGCACCGACGCCACGGCCCGCCGCGCGACCGGCGACCTGGGACGAGGCCAGCCCGATGGCCGGTAACCTCGACAACCTGCGCAGGGCCNCCGCGNCGCGCNCCGCCACCGCCGTGACCAGAGCCGAAAAGACGCTCGAGGAGATGCGCGCCGCCGACGAGCCGGTCACCTTCCGCGGCCTGGCCGCCCGCTCCGGGGTCTCCCTGGACTTCCTCTATCGACACACCGGCCTGCGCAGCCGGATCGAGCAGTTGCGCGCGACACAGACCGCCCAGCCATCCCGACCGGCGGAACCGGACCAGCCGAGCAACGTCGTGCGGACACTGACCGCGCAGCTCAGCGAACTCAAAGCCCGCCACCGCGCCGAGATCACCGCGCTGAACGAGGCGCTCGCCGCAGCCCACGGGGAGAACCTGATACTCCGCCGCCGCCTCGGCCCCAACGCCACGGCCGGCACCGACACCAACCCCAACGACCCGTNAGCGCCACCCGGACACAGTCGTCACGTGACGACCGCCCCCAGCGCGGCGCCGGACGACCCCACGCGGCGCTATCCCTGCCTCGGCGCCTCGACGCCAACCCCGGGTCCGCACACTGATCCGGCCGAGCGGACCCGCCCCGTCGCGGACGCGTCCGTGACGGCCCTGACCTGCCAAAACAACTATATTCGATCTTGAAAACTACAGATAACGCCGGTGGATTCCATACCCACCGGAGAAACCCGCTGTTCCGACAGCCACCCGGCCAGCCGGGTCAGTCCCGCTCCCGTCGTGGCGAAGGTCCGCNCCNCCCCCCGCCGGCCGCCACCACGCCCGCCAACCCGGACCGCCGCCACGACCGTGTCCCGGTGCACGTCCAACCCGGCGACCCGGTCGATCAGCACATCCATGAAAGACCGCCTCCTTCCCTTACGATCAGTGATCCACACGGACCGCCCGGGGAGGGCCTGTCATCAAAGATTCTGAGGTACGCGCTCGTGGCAGCAGGACAGGATTCCTCAGGACCTCCGCGCCACACTGACCTACGGGCTCGCAGGCACCACAGAGGGACGACGTCGGACCGGACGGCACCAACATCCTCATCAGGACAGGGTGCCGGCGCAAGCCGGCATGATCACTGACCTGCGACGATTCGCCGAGCGTCGGGCCTCGCCGAGCGTGTCGACCTATTAATATTACCAGCTATCAGCCAATATACGGTTCACTCCTTTCTTCGAGATAATGATCAACTCGCAGTCGGATCGACGGATGCATTTTATATGAAGGGAGATCGCTAATTGCTACGAACCTCACCTGTGAAGATTCGTCACTCGTTCTAGGTTCACCACCGGTCATCCTGGTTCGAAAACAGATGGAGAATTGTTGCCGCACCTCGCCATTGTCGTAGGCCGCTACGTGGCCAGGATTGGAGTAGATCCCAACCACTCCGGTTACTTCGCAGGATATCCCGGTCTCTTCCATGACTTCACGCGCGGTAGCCTGCCTGACTGATTCGCCAGGCTCAACACCCCCGCCAGGGATGGCCCAATATCCGTTGTCGGTACGACGGATCAGGAGAATCCGTCCTTCGCTATCGGGAACGATCGCACTTACAGCCGGAACAATGCTGTTAGCCGCTGGAGCTTCGGGATCGTTCAAGTAGTCAACACGAGGCACAGGTCACCCCTCCTTGTTTTCCAGCACTCGGCTCTGCGCCCAAATTCGCTCAAAACATTCAGCGTAGGTCTCGAACAGGGGTCCGCCGTCGATCTTACGCAGATGGACAATCGGGGCGCGGAATGCGGGCATGCTGTAGATGTGCGGATTGATCAACATCTGATCGTCGAATCGGATGATCGAATTATACAGCACCGTTGCATGAAAGCGGACCTGAAGGTTTTCTACTCCGAGTATCGGTTGATACCAGGAGAGCGCATATCTAATGCGCGCAGCCATCCCAGCGCCAACCCCTTCCTCCTCTCCGCGCGTTCGCACTTCCTCTGATTCGGGGTCGCCGAACGCGATGCGTACTTGCACCCCATCGCCACAACGCCTCTGGATTTCCGGCACCCAGGACGGGTTGGCTTCAGGTAGGTGTAGACCTGCATAGACGAGGATATCGAGCACGCTCGAAGTTTCTTGTAGAAGGGCGAGCCACAGAGCATTCGGGACGGCGCTTCGCTCCGTGTAGACCGTGACGACTTCGCCGTGTCGTTCATCCATGGCGACACGCTTACCCACATTGGGCCATAGATAGTCGCTTCCTCCCCGAGTAGTCGCGCGGCCTTCATCGCGGTGGTTCGGTGCGGAGTCCGCCCCTTCGTGATCCATCGTTCAACCGTTTTCGCGTCGACACCCAGAGCCTCACCGAGCGTGGGCGGTGTCCAGCTACGGCGAGTGAGCGCGGTTCGCAATCTTTCGTTGGGCACGTTGCGGCTCCCGAGACCGAGGGCATGGGACGTTTCGATCTTAGAACGTCCCAGCATGTCCCTTGCGGGGGGTGACCGCGTCCCTCGCTATCTGTCATGTTCTGTCGTAGGGCGCTTCGGGTCACCTTGGGCTACACACGACGGGGTGCCCTACCTAGACGTCCCCGGGTGTGCTGCCGCCGACGATGCCGGTGCGCCCGGGGACACCCATGTGAGCCGCGAGGGGGACGGGATGCCGTACATAAAGATCGTTTACAAGGGGGCCGCGCCGACCACGACCTACATGCAGTGGGCTCCGGTCGTGGCGGCCGGTCTGCGGCGGATCGTGGGCGAGGCTCTGGAGGAACCGGGGGTGGCGTCCGTGGAGCTGACGGACGACGCGGGCTCACGCGTTCTGGTTGCGGAGAAGCCACGCGATCTTCTTGCTTTGGAGTGCGGGGGATGCTGAACGCAGCTGCGATCAGGGACCTTCCGCCATGTTGAAGATCTTGGTTCGTTATGAGGATGATCGAGGGCCGTCCGCAACCATCGCGAGTCCGGACGTGCTCCGTAACGCCGACCTTCCGGCGCTGGCCTCGCGGTTGCTGCGGATGCTTCCGGCGGTCGAACGGGTGCAGATCTTCGATGGTGAACGGCCGGTCGCCGATACCGCCTCGCGGGGGCAGGGTGAGGTGAGTCGGGGCTCATGCCGTTCGTCCGGCTGATCGCGGCGCCTGGTAGGGCCGGAGCGTTGTACTACGTTCCTGCGTGGAAGGCCCGAAGGATGGACCTTCCCGACGCGGCCCGGCGTGCGCTGGTCGAAGATCCGACTGTGACCCGCGTNGACCTGCTGTCGGATACCTACGAGGTAGAGCAGATGATCAACAGAGAGTAGCTGCCTCGTCGCGTCTCTATCGGAGTGAGGCTCTGCCTGTGGCGCGGTGCCTGCCGGTAGCGGTGCGGGTGGGAGCGTAGCGGCGCCACACGCTGTCGTCTTGTCCGGTGCATCCGCTGTGACCTGCATCGATAGCGATACGGGCGACCCCGGCCCATGCCGGCCCCGGTCCGACGGGCGACCCCAACCCGGGCGGCCCCGGTCCGTGCGGTCTCCTAGAAATCAACTGGGTAGTGTGTTATGCCTCTCGTATTAGGCCTGGACATATTATCGGGTGAGCCATCCTAGCCATGCTCCGGCGATAACGGACGGCACGGCGACGAAAAGGACGACTACGGCGATAAAATACCAGGGGATTTTTCCGTCGGGCTCCTGGTAGAACCGGCTGAACATCACGGACCTCCTTTTGCTTCCCTCTTTGCAAGGGGACGGAAGGTGCTTGCGGGTGGCGGTGGGTTTTTGGGTCCGGGACGCGTGGATGGCATGCGGCCGTGCCCGTCTCCGGCATGATCACCGCGTGTGGTGTCATGCCCGGTGGTGAGTCGGTGGTCGATTTCGATCGCGAGCGCGGTTATCAGGTTTTTCTCGTGTGTCTTGCGGAAGGTGTCTCCCTCAATCCGGTAGTAGACGCTGGCGGCGTGGCGCCGTTCCGTTTTTGTGAGCCGCACTCCCATGCCACGCGGCGCGGGGTCCAGCGCGAGTAGTGCCCGCAGGGCTGACCCGCGTGGGTGACCGAGTGCCTGTGTGGCCGCGTGCAGCAGCCTCACGACCCCCCGCGCGCGCGCCCACTCGCCTCCCTGCGCTGCCACGAGGGCTAGCAGGCGTGGCGCGGCGTTGATGATGTCTTCGGGACCCCGGACGCCGTGATCGGCAAGCCTCCCAAGATCTTCTATGAGTCGCCGTTGGCGGTCATCGCCCGTCATGATCCGTCTTCCCGTCGTCCCGTGCATACGCCGTTGCGCCTGCACACAGCAGGCCAGTGATCGCACGCTCACGCATCCGGGTTTTTTCCGGGTTTGGTCAGGGTTGAGTCCGGGGTGTCCGCGCGCTGATGATCGTTCCGGGTTTGGTCCGGGTCCGGTCCCCCGGAATTCCGGCTCCCAGCCACTAATACCCCCCGGATTTGCCGGTCTAATACCTGCGGTGCGGCTTTTCATCGGGAAACATGGGCGGTGTCCGGCGGGGCTGACAGAAACGGCCCCGAAGGCTTGCCCCCATCCCTCGGGAGTTCCTGTGTTCCTACTTCTTCTATTCCTTTTCCTGCTGGTTCTGGCCGTGCCGCTGTGGCGTTTCCTCGCGGTGTTCGTGCCGGTTTCCCTGGCCCTCTGGACATTTTCGTGGGCGGCCACGACATCCACCCCCGGATACGGCAAGTACTTCATCGCTATCATTTTCATTCTTCTGGCCGCGCGGGCTATTACGAAGTGGACACACAAGCCGTGACCAGAATGCACCGCGTTCTCTTCTGGACAGCCCTTGCAGTCTGGCTCGCCGATCTTTTTCTGCTAGGCGTCCTAGCCGGATACAACCTGCAGCATGAATACCGCCCGCGGCCGTGCCCGACGCCGGTTGGCCGTGCCATTCCCGCGTTTTCTTTCTCCCCTCTCCCTTCCCTTTCGCGAGGTGACTGCCGTGTTCGATGATCGCGAGCTCGCCGTCCTTGAGAAGCGCGCGGCCGACGCCTTCGACACCCATATGGACGGCTATACGGCAAGCGCAGTCCTCCACGACATCTTCATGGACATTCTGGGCCAGGACGAAAAAGGTATCGAAGCAATCCGGTACGTACAGAGCCTGCTGAAAGCCCACCGGGACAAGACCCTCGCGGAATGGCTGACCGCCCAGGATCTGTGGTTGTTCGCGGCAGGCATCGCCTATGACACCAACTTTGACGATGACGAAGACGAGGCCAACCACTGATGATTCCCTTTTCCATTCTCTTCCTGCTTCTTATCGTTGT
The DNA here is from genome assembly GCF_000733325.1 of Frankia sp. Allo2. Taxonomy (NCBI): domain Bacteria; kingdom Bacillati; phylum Actinomycetota; class Actinomycetes; order Frankiales; family Frankiaceae; genus Frankia; species Frankia sp. Allo2. The sequence goes on along the minus strand of NZ_JPHT01000015.1, from coordinate 36,349 downwards.
CATCGTCATGATCCGCGCGTTTGACCTCAACCCGTGGCAAGCGTTCGCCTGCGCCGCGCTCGGTTTCTACGTCGCACAGTCCAATTTCTCGGACACGTTTCAGGGCATTCTCAACCAGATTTTCGGCATATTTTCCTCTATTCATCTGTAGGCCGCGCGGAGGTGTCCGGCTTCCGGACACCCCCGTTTTCCTCTGAGAAGAGAAGCCATGCCACGAACCCACACCAACGATCAGCGTCGGATGACACGGGAAATACGGCGGATGCGCCGCTACATGCGCCGTTCCACCCGACGAAAACTCCGGGAGAACCACTCCGGCCCGATGGCCGTGACCAGTATCACCGGTTTCTTCTGGCGGTTCCGCAGCGAATTTCTCCCGTTCTATATCGCTCTGTTCCTGGCGGTGTCCGCCACGGTGGCACACCGGGCGTGGGGCGCCGGTGCCGTGGTGCTGATGACCCTGTTCAGCCTGGCTACGGCGTGTGTGGTAGCACGCAGGATGCCGCGCCGGATCGAACGCGCCTACGCCGTGACCGTGGCCATCCTCGCGTCCGGATGGTGGTCAGCCGCCGCGATTCTCAGCCCTGGCCACCCACCCCTTCCCACCCTGCTCGTCACAGCCGGCACTGTGGCCGCTATCCCATGGTGGGCACATCGGCGCCGACGTGAACGGGTCCGGGTCGAGCGCACCATGCAGGCGTGGCCTGTCCTCGCCGAAAACGCGGGGCTTTCCGGTTCACGGGTGATGTCCGCGATAGTAGATGCGTGGGGATATACCGCGCGAGTGGCGCTACGCCGTGGCATGTCCGCCCGTAGCGCCATCGCCCGGAGCGACGAAATAGCCTCCATGCTCGGTGTCCGGCCAAACTCGGTACGGGTGACCGCCGATCCCGACCGTGAAGACCATGTCATCGTCCGAGTGACAGAAACCGATCCTCTGGCACGCCCGAACCCCTGGCCCGGACACGACCACCCCGCGACGATCACCAAACCGATTGCTATCGGCGTTTCCGAGGATGGCACGGCCGTAACCGTTCTTCTCCTCCGCCGCCATGTCCTCATCGGTGGCGTCGTCGGCGCGGGGAAATCGGGCCTGGTGAACACGATCCTCGCCGGGCTCATTCCCGCAGACGATGTGACCGTCTGGGGAGTGGACCTGAAAGGCGGCATGGAACTCGGCCCGTGGGCGCAATCACTCGGCAGGCTCGCGACCACACCGGACGATGCCCTAACCCTCTTCACCGCCGCATGGGAAGAACTGAACCGGCGCACCCGCGAGCAAGCACAGCGCGGGGAAAGGACCTGGAACCCCACCCGGGAACGCCCAGCACTCGCGATCTTGGTCGACGAATTCGCGGAACTCCCCCCGGAAGCACTGGACATAGCTGATTCCCTGGCCCGTCTCGGCCGCGCAGTCGCGGTCACGCTCATCGCTGCCACGCAACGACCAACCCAAGACGCGACGGGAAACGGCGCTATCCGTAGCCAGATGGACGTCCGGATAGCGCTGCGAGTCCGGGAACGCGCCGACACAGACCTCATCCTCGGCGCAGGCGCCTACAAAAGTGGTTGGCGAACCGACGCCTTCACCCTTCCCGGCGTGTTCCTCATCCTTGACCCCGACCACACCACGCCCACACCCCACCGTGCCTACCTGCTAGACGACGACACCGTGGCGGATATCACCAGCCGCTATCCCACGCCACCGGCTCTACCCGCCCGGTCGGACGGGCCGCACACGGACCATAACCCCGACCCCAACAGTGCCCTGTGGACTGCCCTCACGGCAACACCGGACGGCGCCAGCGTGCCCGACCTGGTGACCGCCACCGGCCGGTCCCGTCGATGGGTGTACTATGCCCTACAGCAGCTCCAGGAAGCCGGCAAGGTGCGCCAGGCCGCGCCCGGCCGTTGGCACGCCNCCCCCCNCCGCCCATGACCCACCGTCACGGAACCGCCGTGCACACCCCCGTGCAACGCCGTGCACCCCGGCGTGCATGCACGGCCCTACGCGCGCGCGTGCGTGCGCGCCTACGCGCGTAGGCACCCACACACCCCCACCCGTGCACACCACGGCACATCGCCACAGACAGTCACATCACCGGGCGGACCCACCCCGCACCCCTACACGCGGGTAGGGCACACCCACACCCACACCGCGCACGCCCGCGCAGCGACCACCCCCGCCACACCGCACCCAACCCCGGGAACGCCGCCCGCTAGCACCACGCCCGCGACCAGGTAGCGGCAACACCCCATGCCCGCACCCCGCGCACCCCCGGTGATCTGAACAAACACAGCACGGTCGCGGTAGCCGTCCACCCCCGGGTGCCACGCGACCGTCCCGAACCACCCCCGCCGACCCCCACCCGGCGCAACCGCAACCCCCCTCCGGTCGTCACGTGACGACCGGCGGGGGGTCAGGGAGCCGCGATGACCAGCACGCCGGACCACCCTGCCGACGAACCGGACGACGAACACACGGCGATCCGCCGCGCCGTATGGGCGATGCCCCCACTGACCGATGAACAGATCAACGCCCTCGCGGTGCTGCTCGCCACCATGCGGGACCATCCACGCCCCCGACCCCCCGACCCACCCCCCACCGACTGACCCCAACATGCGGCAGGCCCCCCGCACCGTATCCGGTGCGGGGGGCCTGTTCCTGTAAGCGTCTAGCAAGCGGCTACGGGCGTGGGGTCCGGGGGACGAGACCGATGCCACGGATCACTCCGCCGCTGGCCCGCAACATGGCCTCGTGGCATAGGGCGCACGCCAACGCCGTTTCTCTCCCATCGGAGACGATCACCAGTGCGGGTGCGGCACAACGGGGTGTCTCACACGTCGGCACGTCGCTCATCGCGCGTCCCCCGGTCCGGCCGTGACCAGATGCGCCCGTGTCTGCCTGCCGTAGCGCACGGTGAACCCCAGCGCGTCGAGCGTGGCCGCTACCGCGTAGGTCAGCACATCACCCACCCCGGCCGGGACGGGCCGATTCGCCGTGGGGATGGTGGCCATCCGGGGATGGGTAGCCCACCCCAACGCCNCCCCCCGGTACGCACCCGTGCGCACCGGGACAAGCAGGACCCCGCCGGTTGCCTCCCGCCCGGTAGTGTCCGCCACCGGCACCCCCGCCAGCACGAGCGCACGCGCTACCCGCACCGTGAGCAGCGCGGTAGCGTCCCGGGTCGCGCGCACCCTCCCCCCATGGTCATCGGTGAGCCGCGCGACCTGTTCGGACCACAGGCGATTAAACGCGAGATCATCCGGTGCGGAACGGCTCGTCAGCGTCCCGTCCGCCGCTACCACCCCGTAGCCGACGGCGCTACCGGGATGGTCATCCCCCGCCCGGACTGCGTCATACCGGTCCGCCCACGGGCCGGCAACCACCCGCCCGTCCACCACCGTCCAGAACGCCGGAACCGACGCCCGGTCGTGGCGGGCACGCGGTCCGCGCGTCGCATCCTGCGAGGGATCGGTGCGCCCCGCATGCGGCACGGTCGGCACCCACCCGCCGGACGCGAGGGGACCGTCCGGGACGGTCGGCGCGTCGTTCCCGGCGGTCGGGAACGGAAGTGGAAGGCCGTCGACGTGCGTGGTCGGTTGCCTCTGTTGCTACACCCGTTGCTACACCTCCCCATGATCGCTGCGGCGCCCCAGACTGTCGCGCTGGGCTTACCGGGTTGATCGTGTCGTCATGGTCGGTCTGGGGTTCCCGGATCCGGCTGGCCAGATCGGGGTGCGGCCCGTGACACCCGAAAACGTCCGCCATCGACGTATGGCAGCAGCCTCGCCGCCCCGGCTGGGTTAGGGCTTCCTCTCGTGGGGCAATGGCGGCCTCGTGACGGGGACCGTGCGTAGGAGCCGTTCCAGGCCGGTGTAGTCGCCGGGGTTGGTGGTGAACAGTGGAAGGTCCTCCGCGACCGCCGTGGCGGCGATCATCAGGTCCGCGGTCCGGCGGCGCGGTTTGCGGCCCGCGGCGACGACGGCCGCGGTCAGCCGGCCGTAGACCCGCGCCGCCTCGGCGTCGAACGGGATCGGATCGAACTCGTTCTCGGCACGTTGGAGGATCTCCATCCGCCGTGCCCGTTCCTCATGCTCGTCGTACAGGTCCTGCTCGTCGTTACGCCGCACCTGGTGTGGCCCGGCGGACAGCTCCGCCAGCGTCACCACGCTGATCGCCATCTCGTCCGGAAGCTCGGCCACGTTCACCCAGCGGCGCAGGATCAGGATGTTGGTATCCAGCAGGCCCTGCCGGACGGGCTCACTGGTCATAGGCATCCGTCGCCTCGTGGTCGGCCGCGGCCTCCTGGTCGGCGCGGAACGCCTCCAGGCCGGTGTCAGGTGCGTTGCGTGACATCGCGGCGAACTCCTGCCGCGAGACGAACCGGCGCCGGCGCCGGATCGGGACGAGCTGCCCGATCTGGTGACCATCCCGAGTGACCGTGAACGACTGCCCATGCTCGACGGCGTCCATGATCTCCCGCGACCTCGACCGCAGGTCCCGCTGCGTGATCTCAGGAGTGCTCACCATGCCAGCGTAGCACCCGGTGCTACAGCGTGCCGCGACGAAGATCCAGAGTCTGGCCAGGCGATGTTGACCGCCCGGCTTCGCCATACCGCCGTGTGCCTGCGGTCGCCTCCTGCACGAAAGACGCTATCCGCAGCGCTCAAGAATATTGCGGATCCGCCGGGCGCCTGGATGATCGTCGTCATACGCGGCTTCGACGATTCGACGATTCCCATTACCTGCCGCGTCAGGTCCTTCCTGCATTCGGCGGCCCCACGATCCGGCTATCCGGATGAGGCCGAGTAGTTTGCGCGTCAGCGATGCTGCTGTGAGCTACTCATCTACCTGATTCCGCCCAATTTGCCGGACGCCGTGAGGTGGTCCTGTGTCGCGTCCAACCAAACCCAACGAGCGCCAGCTCGCGGTTCTCCGCTGGATTGGCGACGGATGCCCGCCGCGAGATTGGCCCGACCAGAGCCACAAGCTCACCGCGCGGATCTTGGAGGGACGCGGTCTGGTCCAGGTCAGTGATCATGCCGGCTTGCGCCGGCACCCTGTCCTGATGAGGATGTTGGTGCCGTCCGGTCCGACGTCGTCCCTCTGTGGTGCCTGCGAGCCCGTAGGTCAGTGAGCCATTTCAAAGTTGGTTTTCCTAAAGGCCCTCGGTGGCGAGGACGAGGGCGGCCTGGGCGAAGGTGCCGACGCGGCGTGGGCAGCCACGGAAACGGTCGAATATGTGCCAGTTCTTGAGGACCGCGAATCCTCGTTCGCCTTGTGAGCGGGTGGTGGCGTGGGTCCGGTTGGCCTCCTTGTCACGGTCGGGGAGGTCGTTGTTCTTGGGTTTCTTGATCGGGACGAGGAGGCGGTCGCCCTCGCCGCCGACGTAGCCCTTGTCCGCGTAGAGGTAGAGCTCCGAGCGGTCGATCAGATCGAGAATGTCGTGCATCCGGGCCGCGGTGAGGTCATGGACGGAGCCGGGAAGCCCTTCGGAGATCCAGATCAGCCGGCCGTAGGGGTCGGTGAGGCCCTGCAGGTTGATGCCGTGGTACTTGTGCTTGCCCGAGTAGTACAGCTTGTTGTGCGCGCGGACACGGTTGGTACGCACGACGGTGCCGTCGAGGATGAGGAAGTTGCTCTGGGTCCACGCGAAGATCCAGACCGCGGCGAGCAGGGTCCGGCCGTGAGTGGCGAGCAGGCGGACGGCTTCGCGGATGTAGTTGTGGACGGTGCCGACACTGACCTGGAAGCCCTCGGCGAGCTGCTCGTAGCGTTCACCCTTGCGGAGGTGGACGAGCACCAGGAGTGCCTGCTCGGGTGGGGGCAGCTTGCGCCAGGTCCGGCGCTGGGCGCGATCCTCGGCCAGCAGCCCCGCAAGGAAGGTCAGGGTCGACTCGGGCAGGTCGACGACACCAGGGTAGGTTAGCAACGGAAGTCCTCGGTCAAGGGCACAGTGGGGTAGACACCCTGTGATCTACCGGGGACTTCTCTATTTACGGCACCCCTCCGGCCACCGCCCGGCCAACTATCGCCGCCGCCAGATGACGGAACGACCGGAACCAGTGCCCGTTCAATTCGTCAATTGGTGATCCTCAACGGCCGAAAGAATCAGACAAACAGAGATTGAAAAGGCTCAATGATCAATCTCACTGGCGTCGGGGGGCGTGGTCCGTGTCGGTCGAAGAACTGCAGGTACGTCGCTCGTAGAAGAACTCGATCGAACCGGAGGCCCGTAAAGACCGCCGCTGCGCGACGGTAATCCCGCGTGCCGCCCGTGGGCCGCCCGCGATCTGGTGACGTTCGGCACAGTCGGGCCACACCCCGGAAAGATCGACATTGGTTCCCATCAAAATACCTTGGCGTAAGCCGTGGTCGGCGGCGAGAATAGCAGCGGATGGGAGATCTTCCCCACGCCGCCGCGCGCCTGGAAGGCCGTACCGTGGTAGGGTCCGGCAGTCGTAAGATCATTTTTATTCATCTCTCGGAAACGCCGGCCGACGGAGTGCTTTGGGTGCTTACCGACCCCGGCGAGTAGCATGCGATATCTCTGTCGTGCATGCGACATCGTCATGAAAGGTCGCGGATCGTTCGTATCATGAAGCCAGCCAGTGAAAGGGCCTCGCTGAGTGCCGGCGCGCTCTTCGCGAGTCAGTCGGCGCTGGTCAGACGTCTCTGCAATCGCCGCCGAGTCATCGGGCCTGGCGNCTGCGACTGGAAAGCAGCCGTGGCGCGTGGACCTCAGCTCTCCTTTCGGCCCGCTGGCCCGTGGACCGTAACCACCCTCAGGAGGAGCATGTCCATTCAGTGAAGCGAGACCAGAAGACTGAAGGTCGGTTCGAGCGAGGAGCCCACGAGCATGGTGGACAGCATCAATGCGTTCATGATCTTCGGTCCTCTGGAGATCATTCTCAAAGGAGAGATCATCTCGATTGAGTCCGGAAAGCTCCGCACCCTGCTGGCAGCCCTCCTGCTGGACGCGGGCAGCGTCGTCGGCTCCGATCGGCTGATCGACTGGTTGTGGGACGACCACCAGCCAGCGAACCCGCGGGGAGCGCTACACACGTACATTCGGCGGCTCCGTCAGCTCCTGGGCGACCCGAAGATGCTGAGCACTGTCAGTAGCGGCTACCGCCTGAACCTCGGGACGGCGGTCCTGGACCTGCAGCAGTTCCGCCGGCTGGTCAGGGGGGCCGAGGAGACGGCGGACCCGCAGGCTCAGGCGAAACTGCTGACCGACGCGCTGGCGATCTGGCGCGGCCCCGCGCTGGCCGACGTGCCCTCCGAGTCCCTGCGCCGGGAGAAGGGCGCGGCGCTGGAGGAGGAAAGGATGTCCGCGCTGGAGTCCCGCTTCGAGCTCGAGGTGCGCTTGAACCGAGCCGCCCAGATTGTCCGCGAGATCCGCCTCGCGGCTATCGACAATCCCTATCGGGAGAAGTTCTGGGAGCTGCTGATGCTGGCCCTGTACCGGGCCGGCCGGCAGGCCGAGGCACTGGACGTCTACCAGCAGGTGCGCACGCTGCTGGTAGACGAGCTCGGCATCGAGCCCGGCAGCGGCCTGCGGGACCTGCACGGGCGGATCCTCGAGTCCGACCCGCAGCTGTGCCTGCCGGATCGGTCCGCACCCGACGCGGCGACGCCGTCCACAGTGCCGGCCCAGCTCCCCGCCGACGCGATCGGGTTCGTCGGCCGGCAGGAGCTGATGGACCAGCTCACCGAGGCCTTGCGCCCGTCTGGGACGCGCCCGGGCGTACCGGTCGTCGTGTTGTGCGGGCCGCCCGGAATCGGCAAGACGGCGCTGGCTGTAAGTCTCGGCCACCGGTTGCGGCCAGCGTTCCCGGACGGGCAGCTGTACGTCANCCTGCGCAGCCACGAGCGGCTCGGCCAGGACCCGCCGCTCACTCCGGAGCATGTGCTGCCGCAGTTCCTACGCAGCCTCGGCGTTCCGCCGGGCCAGATCCCGGTCGAGCTGGCCGAGCAGGCGAACCTGTTCCGATCGAAGGTCGCCGGCCGACACGTGCTGGTGATGCTCGACAACGCCTCGAGCATTGACCAGGTGATGCCGCTGTTGCCCGGCGACGCCGGTTGCTCCGTCATCATCACCAGCCGACGGCACCTGGGTGGCCTGGTCGCCACGCTGGGCGCGCAGGTCGTCCAAGTGGGCACTCTGAGCCCCGAGGAGTCCCGCGAGCTCGTCGAGGGCATGTTGCGCAACGTCGCTGTCCCGGTGGATCCTGCGCTGATTCCGGAGGTGGTGGCGCTGTGTGCGTATCTCCCCCTCGCCCTGCGCATCGCCGCCGCCAATCTGATCAGTTTCCCGGGCGGCCACGCCGACGAATACGTGGACAGCCTGCGCACGGGCAACCGGCTGGCGGCGCTTACCGTGGACGACGACCCGGTCTCGGCGGTGTCCAACGCCTTCGCGCTGTCCTACGACTCGGTCGGGCCGGACGATCGCCGGTTGTTCAGCCTGGCCGGGCTCTTCCCCGGGCCCGACTTCTCGGCCAATGCCGTCGCTGTCCTGGCAGACATGAGCACAGCCCAGACCCGCAACTCGTTGAACAGGCTCACGGTGGCGAACCTGCTGCAGCAGCAGGCGCCCGGCCGGTACCAGTTTCACGACCTGCTGCGGGAATACGCTTACAAGCGGGCAGGCGACCATTTCACTGCCCAGGAGATAGCGGCGGCAGTGGACCGTCTCGGCCTGTGGTACCTGGTCGGCACGAGAAACGCGGTGGATATCCTGCACGTGGAGTTCCTCCGGCTCCCGCTGCCGCCAGAAACACGCTCCGTGATCGACGCGCCGGAATTCGTCGACGAGAGCCAGGCGATGGCCTGGCTGCTCGCGGAGTGGCGCAACGTCCTTGCTTGTATGCGCGCGCTCGACGGTTCCTGTTCAAGCCATCTGACCTGGCATCTTTCCGATGCGCTCCGCGGGTTCTTCTGGACCGGAAGATATCGGACTGAATGGTCGGAGGCGGCGCACGGCGGTCTGATTGCGGCCGGTCGGAGTAAGGACAAGCTCGGCATGGCCGCGATGCACCGCAGTCTCGCCAACCTGTATAACACGCTAGGTGACTATCGTCAGGCGATAAACCACCTTGCTGAAAGTGTCGCCCTGCACACCGACCTCGGCATGTCCGAGGAGGTGGCCGCCATCCTGAACAACCTCAGTCTCGCCCATCTGAGTCTCAGCCAGGTCGATCAGGCCGAGCGCATCGGGCAGGAGGCCTTGGCGATCGCCCGGGAAGTCGGGTCCCCGCGGACCGAGGCCGCCGCGCTTGGACTACTCGGCCAGATCCACTGGGCTCAGGGCGACATGACTGTGGCCACGACCTACATCACGTCGTCGCTGCGGGCCGCCGGCGAGCTCGGGCTGCATCACATCACCTCGTACAGCCTGAGGAACCTGGGCCTGGTACGTGAGGCGTTGGGAGATCTGGACGCTGCGAAGTCCTGCTTCTCCCAGGCTCTTGAGGTCTCCACGCGTATCGACTCCTTCTACGACCGGAGCATCTCGCTCTACGGGCTCGCGCTGGTGCACCACGATGTCGGTGACAACCAGGCCGCGCTTGAGTTCGCCGAGCAGGCGCTGGGCGCCTTCCAGGAGTGCGGTGACCGGACCTTTGAGGCGGAGACCCTCTGCATCATGTCGGGGATCAACGCCGAGCGCGGGGACTGGACCGCATCCATCCAGTGCGCCCGGCAGGCATTCGAACGGGCAAACGCCATCGACTACACCGACGGGAAGGCCTACTCGCTCGTCCGGATCGCGCTCGCGGACGACCACTTCGGCCGTGCCGCCGCCGCGGCGCTGCACGCGGCAGACGCCTTCGCCCTGGTGGCCGGCACCAACCGGATCACTCAGCGCAGGATCCTGGTAGACCTCGGGCTGATGTACGCCGAGCAGCAGGAGTTCGAGCGAGCCACCGAATGCGCACAACGCCTGCGCACCATCTCGGAGGAGACCGGGCAGCTTCTGGGCGCGGCCGAGGCGAAAAGGATTATGGCCCTGGTCACGCGCCGGTCGAACCTTTTGCCATCCGCCGAACCCCTCCGGAACGAAGCGTCGTAGACCGTCGGCTGGACCGCGTGCCTGATACAACCCGGGTGCGCGGACCGCGCGACATCCGGCCTTTCTCACCCTCTGATCATGCGCCCCTCGGCGGAACTGGTCTGATACGCCGGCGTGGTCCCGCTGATGTCAACCGCCAGCCAGCCGTCAGCGGCACGAAAGGATGGTCGGGGTAGCTTTGTCCTGCGCAGGAAATATGCGCCCAGTACAAGCAGATGCCGTCCTGGCGACGGGCGCAGCAATCAGCGGAAGAAATCCCGCGCAGGACCCCAGCGAAGGATCCGTAGATGCCGGCTGACACTGAGATCGCACACACCGAGGACTCTCTCCGCGAGCTGCACTTCATGCAGACGGTCGACCGTTCCCTCATCCACCGTCACGCGCTTTCCGAAGTGTTCCTGACCGACACCGTGCCCACCGGTGCGACGTCCTACCTGGCTGCCGCCCAACTGCCGTCGTCCCACGCGTACTTCACCGACCACGTCCGACACGGCGCGGTGGATCCACTGCTTCTGCTGGAATGCTCACGCCAGGCTGAGACCTACGGCGCCCACGTGCATTTCGGCGTGGCACGGGACACCCGGTTCGTCCTGAGGTCGTGGTCCATGCAGCTGCCGGGGCTGTTCGCCATCCGCACCCGAGGCGCCAGCGAGCTGACGATGGCGGTCGGCACGCGCCCACTCGTCGGCGACCGGCCGACCAGTCGGTCGCTGGCCTACGACATCCGGCTTTCCCTGGACGGCGTGGCCATCGGCGACACCCGGATCGCGGTGGGCTACCTGTCTGACTCCGCCTACGAACACGTNCGGGCGCTCCGCCGGGGAAGCGCGCCGCACACATCGGACGACATCCGGCCCACGCCCGCGACGATCGCGCCGGCCGCTGTCGGGCGAGCCAGCAGCGTCAACACAATCCTCGTGGATCCCGTCCAGTTCGCTGGCGGGGCCACGGCCACCATTCGGGTGCCCGTCGACAACCGCAGCATGTTCGACCACGCACTGGACCATTTCCCCGGCATGGTACTCACCGAGGCGGCCCGGCAGCTGTGCCTGTGGTCCGGCGCGGACCTGCTCGGCGTGCCGGCCACCGCGGCCACCGTCGTCGCCTTCGACCTGGCCTTCACCCGGTTCGCCGAGCTGGATGTGACAACCACCGTGGCAGCGGTCCACCAGCATGAGGACGTGGTCGGCGGGTCCACCTTCGCCGTGTCCTTCCAGCAGAACGACGCCGTCATCGCGGCGGGAACCATGACCATCTGCCCGGTTCCCACCAGTCATCTCACCGACGACTGAACCCACAGCCGCACACAACGCCAGCTGCACAGGGCGAGGACGGGCACCGGCGGTGGCGCCGCGGGCCCGGGAGGAGAATGCGATGGGCCGATCGATCTTCATCACGGGCGGGAGCCGGGGCATCGGCCTGGCCGCCGCACGGTCGTTCGCCGAGGGGGGCGACCGGGTCGCCGTCGCCGGCCGGTCGGGGGCCGCCCCGGAAGGCGTGCTCGGTCTGCGCGCGGACGTCAGGGTACCTGGCGACGTCGAGCGTGCGCTGCGAGAGGCGGAGGAGGCGCACGGAACGGTCGAGGTACTCGTCGCCAACGCGGGCATCACCATCGACGTCCCGCTGCTGCGGATGTCCGACGAACAGTTCGAGACCGTGGTCGACACGAACCTGGCCGGAGCGTTCAGAGCCGTCCGGGCCGCCGTCGCCAGCATGCTTCCGGCCCGGCGTGGGCGAGTGGTGTGCGTGTCGTCGGCACTTGGTTTCCTCGGCTCCCCCGGGCAGAGCAACTACGCCGCGTCCAAGTCCGCCCTCCTCGGCATGGCACGGTCCGTCGTGTGGGAGCTCGGGAACCGCGACATCACCGTGAACGTGGTGGCACCGGGGATCATTGACACCGACATGACCAGGCCGCTGACCGAACAGCGCAGGCAGGAGCTGATGCGGATGACCCCGCTGCGCCGGATGGGGACAGTGGACGAGGTCGTCGCCGCCATCCGGTTCCTCGCCAGCGACGAGGCAAGCTACGTCACTGGCACCGTCCTCCCCGTCGGCGGCGGCATCGCGATGGGCCTGTAGGCGCAACCCCGACCGGGTGCGGACAGTCCGCGCCGCCGTCAGGTGCGGGCCGCGGCCAGCAGATGCCGGGTGTACGGGTGCGCGGGGCGCTCGAGCACCTGCTCCGCGCCGCCGATCTCGGCCACCTGCCCGTCCTTCATCACCAGGACGCGGTCGCTGACGTGCCGGATCACTGCGATATCGTGGGAGATGAACAGCAGGGCCAAGCCGAGTTCGTCGCGCAGTCCCGCCAGCAGGTCGAGGATCTGGGCCTGCACCGACAGGTCGAGCGCGGACACCGGTTCGTCGCAGACGAGGACCTCGGGTGACGGCGCGAGCGCACGCGCGATCGCCAGCCGCTGACGCTGCCCGCCGGACAGCTCGCGAGGGTGGCGTCGCAGCACCTGTTCGGACAGCCCTACCTGGTCGAGGAGTGCGACGATCCGATCTCGTCGCGCCCGGCCCCGATCCGGACCGGACATGGCGTCGCCGACGATCCGCTCGGCGGTGTGACGCGGGTCGAATGAGCTCAGGCAGTCCTGGTGGACGGCCTGTATCCGGTGCCGCCGAGGCCTGCGGTCACGTTCGCGTACCCGGCTGGGCGAGGCGGTCGCCGCCGCGGCCGCCACCCAGGGCGCGCCGGCGAACCGGACGGTACCCTCGTCCGGTTCGAGCAGGCCGAGCACGATGCGGGCCAGCGTGGTCTTGCCGGACCCGGACCCACCGATGACGCCGAGTGTCTCGGCGGCACGAAGCTCGAACGTCACGGCACGGACGGCGTCCCGCCACCCCCCGTCGGGATCGCGGAAACGTTTGGTGATGCCGGTGGCTTCGACGAGAGCCTCGGCGGTGTCCCTGCGGGCCGGGGCGACGACCCGTGGCGGTCCGGCCCGCTCCGTTTCCGTTCCGGGCCGCCAGCACAGGACGCCGGGTTCGAGACCCGGGTGATCGGGGCGCGGCAGTTCCTCGCGGCACCGGTGGTCGGCGAGTGGGCAGCGCACCGCGTATGGGCAGCCGTCCGGCCCGGCCGGTGGACGGCGCGGCAGGTCCGGGGACAGCACGGTGCCCCGCGAGTGCCGCGAGGGGGCCGCCGCGAGCAACGCGCAGGTGTACGGATGCCGTGGACCGCCAAGCACGTCGACGGCCGGTCCCTGCTCGATGATCCGCCCCTCGTACATGACCGCCACCCGGTCGGCGACGGCGGCCACCGTGGCAAGATCGTGACTAATCAACAGCAGGGCGACACCGCCGCGTACCAGGCCGCGCAGCACCTCGACGATCCGCTCCCGGGAGGCGGCATCCAACGCGGTCGTGGGTTCGTCGACCAGCAGCAGGTCGGGTCCGGCCGCGACCGTCGAGGCGATCAGGGCCCGCTGTCGCAGACCGCCAGAGAGCTGATGCGGGTACTGCCCGGCGCGCCGGGCCGGCTCCGGCACCCCCACCTGCCCAAGCGTCGCGACGGCCCGCTCGCGGACGTCGCGACGGGCCACGATCCGGTGGACGCGCAGGGGCTCGGCCACCTCCGCTCCCACCGTCCGCAGCGGATCCAGGGAGGCCAACGCGTCCTGGGGCACCAACCCGATCCGGCGGCCTCGCAACACCCGCCACCCCGGTTCGGTCAAGGCGGTCAGATCCACGCCCTGCAGGTCCAGCCGGCCAGCACGGACCATCGCACCGCGCCCGGCCAGTCCGATCAGCGTCCGGGCGAGCACGCTCTTGCCGGCACCGGACTCGCCCACGACCGCGAGACACTCGCCGGGACGGACGGCGATCGACACGTCCCGCACCGCACGCACGCCGGCGACGCCGTCCCGAAACGTCACGTCCAGCCGCTCGACGACCAGGGTCGGCTCGGCGGCGGTCACGTCCGGGCTCATCCGCCGCGCCGGACAAGCCGCTGCTGGGCCCGGCGGCCGGCGGCCTGGACGGCGAGCACGGTCAGCGCGAGCGCCGCACCCGGGCACACCCCGACCCACCACGCGGACCGTAGGAAGTCCCGGCCTTCCGCCAGCATCAGACCCCACTGCGCGGTGGAGGGCTGCGGGCCCAACCCGAGGAAGCTCAGCCCCGCCACGTACACGATGGCCGAGCCGACCCCCGTGGTCGCCAGCGCCAGCGCCGGACCGAGCGCGTTTGGCAGCACGTGGCGCACGACCAGCGCCATCCGGCCGACGCCGAGTCCGCGGGCCGCCTCGACGTAACCCGCTCGGCGGGCGACCATCGCCTCGGCGCGGACGAGGCGGCCGTACAGAGGCGTCAGCGCCACCACCGTGGCAATCATGGTCCTGCCGCTGCCGGGCCCGAGCACCGCGATGACCAGGAGGGCGAGCATCAACGGGGGTATCGCGATCAGCACATCCATCACCCGGGTGAGCACCAGGTCGACGAGGCGCCCGCCGAGCGCCGCCGCGAGGCCCAGAGCCGCACCGATCCCCACGGCCAGCGCGACGGAGCCGACGCCGAGCAGCAGGGACGCCCGGGCACCATGCAGCACCCGGGCGCACACGTCCCGCCCGAGCTGGTCGGTCCCACACCAGTGCGAGCCGCTCGGCGCTGCCAGCACGCCTGACGGGTCGACGACGGTCGGCGAGGCGCCCGTGAGGATCCCCGGTGCCGTCACCGCCAGGGCGATCACCAGGAGGATGCCAGTGAGCAGGATCGTCGACGCGCGGGCGACGAGACGCGGCGCGGGCCGGTCAGACAGCGTCGGAGGCGCTGCCAGGACGTTGGTCACCGGTCCATCACCTCGATCCGAAGCCGCGGGTCGAGGACGCGTTGCAGCAGATCCACGACGGTGAAGACGACGGCCGAGACCAGGGCCGATGTGAGGACGACCCCCATCACCACGGGCATGTCCCGGTCGATGACGGCGTGCACGGTCAGCGCGCCGAGCCCCGGGCGGGCGAAGACCGTCTCGACGAGGACGGTGCCGGCGAGCAGCGTCCCGGCGAGCCAGCCGCCGAGGTTGAGCGCGCTTGCGGCGGCGTGGCGCAGGGCGTGGCGCATTGTGACGCCGGTGGGGCTCAGGCCGCGGGCCCGAGCGGCGGCGGCGAACGGCTGCGCGAGGGCGGCTTCCAGTCCCTCCCGCAGCGTCCGGGAAAGCGCGCCGGCGGCCGGCATGGCGAGGGTCACCGACGGCAACACAAGGCTGGCCGCGCCCTGGGCCCCCGCTCCGGGGAAGATCCGCAACTGGAACGAGAACACGCTCACCAGCACGATGCCCACCCAGAACGAGGGCACGGACAGGGCCAGTGACTCCCAGGCCATCGCCGCGGCGCGCAGTCCCGGTCGGCGGCCCGCGGTCGCGACGGCGATGGCCACCCCGGTCAGGACCGCGAGCACCAGCGCCGCGGCCGCGAGTTCGGCCGTGGGTCGCAGCTGATCCACGATCACCTCGCTGACCGGCTGCTGGAGTTGATACGAGGTACCCAGGTCGCCGCGGGCGAGATGGCCGAGATAGTGGACGTACCTCAGCGGAGCCGGCTCGCCGAGACCGTACTCTGCCTGGATTTCCGCCCGTACCTGGGGCGAGGCGGACGTTCCCGGCCCTAGCAGGACCGCCACCGGATCGCCCGGGGCCAGCTGCAGCGCGGTGAAGGTGAGCGTGGCGGCGCCCAGCAGTACCGCGGCACCGGAGAACAGGTGTCGCAGCAGGTGTCGCAGGACGGTCCGGCGGCGCGCGGGTTCGGGGGCGGGGCCGCGATCCTCCGTCGCCGGCGCCTGCTCGAGGACATGCATGTCGCCTCCAGACATCCGCCGCGCTACCCGGAGACGCGCCAGGCATCGAAGAAGAGCGGCCAGGCGTTCGGGTCGACGCCGATGCCGTCGACCCGTCGGGCCACGCCCAGGATCGAGCTGGGCGTGTAGAGCGGGACCACAGCCGCGCTGGCGAGCACGTCGTGCTGGACCCGCCCGTACAGGTCGTCGCGGGCCGTCCGGTCGAGGCTCTCCGCGCCGTCGACCGTCAGCNGGTCCACCTCCGCGTCGGCCAGCTGCGCCATGTTCTGCCCGCCAGATGNCGGGGAGCTGGCGGAGTTGAAGAACAGCCGCAGCACATCCGGATCAGCACGGCTCCAGCTGAAGTCCAGCATCTGCGCCTTGTTGCTGTAGGAGAGCGCCAGGTAGGTGCCGACGTCGAGACTGGGACGGGTGACCTCCACGCCCAGCTTCCGCAGGTCGGCCTGGATCGCCTGGCCGAGCACATCACGCTGGTCGCGCAGGTACGTCGGCACNACCGGCCAGGAGATGCTCAGCCGCCGGCCGTCGCGCACGCGGAACCCGGCGCCGTCGCGCCTGGCCCAACCGGCCTCGTCGAGCAGCTGGCCGGCTTTGACTGGGTCGTAGGGCCAGCTCTGCCTGACGGTCGCGTCGTAGGAGGGAGTGACGTCCGTCAGCGGGCCCCAGGCTCGCCGGTACTGACCGAAGTACACGGCGCCGACATTCCGGTCCACGTTGATTCCCCGCTGGATCGCGGTGCGGACCCGGCGGTCGGTGAAAGGCGCCAGCGACGTGTTCAGGTAGAGACTGTAGGGGACTCCCGGCACGTCCTTCCGCAGCAGCCGCAGATTCCGGTCGGCGCCGACGGACCGCGCGTCCGCCGGTGGCACGGCGGCGGCGACGTCGACCTGCCCGCTGGTCAGCGCGCCGACCCGGATGGAGTTCTCCTTCAGGATGCGGATGACGATCCGGTCGAGGTAGGCGGGGCCGGAGTGCCGCGCGGTCGCGGGCGCCCAGTCATAGGCCGGATTCCTGGTCAGGACGATGCGCTGGCCTCGGGTGCGACTGGTGACGGAGAACGGCCCGGTACCAACCGCTCGTGGCCCGCCCGCGCACAGCTGCGCGGCGTCGGTGGCGAGGACCTTCGGCGAGTAGAAGCCGAGATAGGTGGTGCTGGCGGCCTGGAGGAACGGGGCGAACGGCCGGCTGAAACGCACCCGTACGGTGTAGAGATCGACGACGTCGGTGCCGGCGTACGGGCCGAGCAGGCTCGCGGCGTACTGCGACCTGGTCTGCTTCGCGACGATGTGCGCGAAGTTGGCCCGCACCGCCGCCGCGTCGAAGGCGCTGCCGTCGGTGAAGGTCACGCCGTGGCGCAGATGAAAGGTGTAGGTGCGCAGGCCGTCGGTGATGTCCCAGGACGTCGCCAGCCAGGGGTGGAAATGACCGGCGTCGTCCTGCGCGACGAGTGAGTCGAAGACGTTGCGGAGGACGCTCGCGGTGACGTCCTGCTGGCTGGCGTGGATGTCGAAGCAGGTCGGCTCCGCGTCGATCGCGTAGGTCAGGGTTCCCCCGCGCACGGGTCGACCACCGCCTGCGGGAACCGCGGCGGTGTCGGGACCGCACCCGGTGAGCAGAAGTATCGCCGCGACAACGAGGAGTCCGAGCGCGGACCGTACGGACACGATGGGGTGCACAGCAGAGCTCCGAGGGTCGAGGGCCGGTGTGGTCAGAGGGCCGCGGGCGGGACGTCCGCGGCCGTCGCCCCCCGCCGGTCGGACGTCCCGCCCGCACCGGGTGACCGCACCTGCCCGGCGGGATGCGCCCCGGCCTCGCGGAGATGCCGCGTCACGAGCCCGTGCACGAGCGGGCACCACTGCGGGGGAAAGATGTGGCCCAGCTCGTCGACAACCACCAGCCGCGCGGCGGCGATCTCGCGGGCCAGCGTTTCGCCGTGCGCGAGGGGAAAAACGGTGTCGCGCCGGCCGTGCACCACCAGGGCCGGCACCCGGATCGCGCCGATCCTCGCGGTCAGCGGCGGCGTGCGGTCCAGTGCCCGCAGATGGTTACTGCCAAGGTCCGAGCCCGCCTCCCGTCGCATCGAGCGCTCGACCAGGTCCCGCCAGTAGGTCTCACTGAACGGCGCGCCGGCCCCCACGAGCACGCGCCAGCCGCGCACCGCCGCCGCGACGCGCGCCGCTCTGGTCGTCGGCGGGTTGTCGTTCAGCGCGGCGACGTGGTCGAGCAACGGCCGCTCCGGACCGGGCAGGCCGGTCAGGGGCGGCAGATGGACGTCGCCGTTGGCATCCGGGGAGCAGGACAGCAGGACCAGGGAGCGAACCAGGCTCGGCTCCTCCAGCGCGAGCAGCTGGGCCACGATGCCGCCCGCGGACTGGCCCACCACGTGTGCGGATGCCAGTCCCAGTCCGGTGATGACGTCCGCCGCGTCCCCGGCGAGCGTGGACAGGTCATAGCAGGAAAGGCGGGAGTCGGTCTTCGTGGACAGACCGACGTCACGATGGTCGTATCGGACCACCCGGTACCCGGAATCGGCCAGCATCCGGCAGAGCGCGTCGGGCCAGGTGATCCCCTGCGCGGGCCCGCCCATCACAAGCAGAATCGCGGGATCCGCTGACCTGCCAAAACTTTCGGTCCATAGCATAAGATCGTCTCGTGTCCGCACAAACCGTTCCATCTGCGTCTCTCTGCTAGCGTGCGCGTGTCTGGCAATCCCCGACGGGTCACGTGTGGAGGCGGCGGCGATGCCCGGTTACCGGCGCGGCGAGACAACAGCCCTCGTGCTGGTGGATCTCCAGCACTGGATCGTCGACATGCCGTGGGCGCCGATCCCGGGTACCCAGGTCGTCGACGCCTGCGTCCGGCTGCGTGACGGCCTGGCCGACGCGAAGGCGACGACGGTGATCGTGCGTTATCTGCGTGCCGACGGCCGCGACGGTGGGCCCCAGGCCGCGCCGAACCAGCTCGTCGCCGCCCTGGCGCCGCGGCCCGGCGACCTTGTCGTCACCAAGGACGGCCTGGATGCCTTCACGGGCACCGGCCTGGCCGGGCTGCTGCGCGAACAGGGCCGCACCAGGCTGGTGATCGCGGGCCTGTCCACCGCGCACGGCGTGTCCGCCACCGCTGGAACGGCGGTGGCGTCGGGCTTCGACGTGGCCGTCGTGTCCGATGCCACCGCGAGCGTGACGGTGGCGGAGCACACCGGAGCGCTCGATCAGCTCGCGCGCGCGGGCGCGGCGATCTGCTCGATGGCGGATATCCTCGCGCCGTGAGGCGTCACTGGCTGCTGCTGCCCGTGGGCCGAACGACGTAGACGACCCGGTACTGGGCGTCCGGTGGCGGACCGTCCAGCGCCATCGCATAGCGGTCGGCCAGCGTCATGAAGAACGTTCCGGCCGAATCCGGGTCGATGCGTTCCACCACCCCGCGGATTTCGAGGTACCGGTATGGCTGGTCCGGGTCGTTGATGGAGACCGCCACGTGTGGATTGGCCGTCACGTTTCGGTACTTGTACCGGACGGTCGTGTTCGTGAAACAGAGGAACTCGCCGTCCCAGGAAAACCACATGGGATTCACCTGCGGCTGCCCGTCGGGCCGGATGGTCGCCAGATGGGCGAAGAGCGGCCGCTCCAACAGGTCGCGGTGGCTGTCCGGAATGATGGTCACGTTTTTCTCCTCAGGTCGCCGAGGCCGTCAGGCTGCCTCGTCGGCGGTGCGGTGAACAGTGCGGTCAGTCGGGTCCGCACCGGTGCGGCGTCACGGGAGGCCGTGTCGACATGCCCGTCCGGGCGCACCAGGGCGGCGACAGCGCCCCGCGCCCGGCCGTTTCCGTCGAGCACCCGCACGTCCACCCGGTCCGCGAAGTGGTCGCGGCACAGGTCCGCCAGTGCGTCGAACGAGGCGCCGCCGGAACCGTGCCGCTCGGGCCGCGAGATCAGCAGGGTGTAGCGCAGGTCGTCGAGCTCGGACCGCAGCGGCAGCGGGATCAGTGCGCCCGGCTGGAATCCGGCCACCGCGCGGCCCTCCGACGCCGCCACCCGGTACCTGGTGCGCAGGCCGGCCAGCCAGGGAACGTAGGAGATGTCGAACAGTCGTAGGGCTGAGGCGGCCCGCAGCAGCGTGTCCCGAAGCGCCACCTGGTAGCCGCGGCGCAGCAGCCAGATCCGCGTCTGCACGTCGGCCTGGCGGACGACCGCCCGGGCTACCTGCCCACGCTCCGCCGCGTAGGTGTCCAGCAGATCCGGATCCGCCCGGCCGTGCCAGACGAACGCCATCTTCCAGGCCAGGTTGTGCGCGTCGGTGACGCCTGTGTTCAAGCCCTGCCCGCCGGCCGGGCTGTGGATGTGCGCCGCGTCCCCCACCAGGAACACGTGCCCGACCCTGGTCCGCTCGGCCTGCCTGGCGTGCACCGAGAACACGCTGAGCCAGTCCGGGTCACGCAGGACGATCCCGCCCGGGCCCCGCTCGTCGACCAGCCGCTGGACGGCGTCGAGGTCGGCTCCCTGCTGGGTGAAGTCCGGTGGCGCGGAGGTGAAGACCCGCCACCGGCCGGAGGGCAGCCCGCAGGCGACCAGGATGCCGCGCGTGGAGCAGAAGTAGTGGGTCATCGTCGGATCGAGTGCGGTGTCCGCCAGCGCGTCGGCCACCACGAAGCGCAGCTCATAGGTGTCGCCGTCGAAGCCGATGCCGAGCTGGGCCCGGACCGTGCTGCTCGCGCCATCGGCGCCGACCAGGTAGGCGAACTCCTCGATCCGCTCCGCGCCGTCCGGATACCGCACCCGCACCCGCACCCGGTCGTCGCACTGGTCGAGGTCGAGCAGTTCGGTGCGCCATTCCGGCGAGCCGCCGAGGCCGGTCAGGACCTCCCGCAGTACCTCCTCGACGCCGGGCTGCGGGCAGATCAGCGGCCGGGTGGCCGTCCGGTAGCGCAGGTTGGCGATGACCTTCCCCGAGGAGTAGTAGCGCATCTGCGTCTGCGGCAGGGATCTCGATGCCAGCGCCTCATCGCCCCCGATCCGACGGATCAGTTCACGGGTGCGTGGCCACACCCCGAGTGCCTTGGACAGGGTGCTCGGCCCGCCGGCCCGGTCGATGCAGCGCACCGGCACCCCGCGCCGGGTCAGCTCGATCGTGGCCATGAGACCGGCTGGTCCGGCGCCGGCGACCAGCACCGGCAGCCGCGGTGCCGACGGCGTCATGCGTCCACCGCCACGGTGACGGGCTCCGCCTGCTCGGTGGTGGTGACGCCAACCTCCCGCGGCCGCAGCAGCAGATGAAGCACGACCCCGGTGGCGGCTCCGATGCCGACCAGCAACCACAGCAGAACGTGGATGCCGTGGGTGTAGCTGCGCGTGAGCAGGTCGAGGAAATCGGCGCGGGCGGTACCGGTGAGGCCGTCCGCCGCGCCGGTGAGGTTCCCGCTGACCGCCTTGTTCGCGATCGTGGCGGCATCGGCACCGCCCGGCGGGACCGCCGTCGCCGGCAGGCCCGCGGAGATTCTCCCCCGGGTCACATCGAGCACCAGGGCCCCCATCGCCGCGATCGCCACCGCCTCGCTGGCCAGCCGCACGGTGTTGAACATGCCGGCGGCGGTACCCGCCTGTTCGGGCCGCACCGAGGTGATCGCGACACCGTCGACCAGACCGGCCGTCATGCCCATGCCCGTACCGATCAGGAACAGCGGCCCGATGAGGCTGACGACCGCGATGTCCTGGTCGATGACCGTGAGCCAGGCTGCACCGCCGGCGGCCACCAGCATGCTCAGGCTGAGCACCAGCCGGGTGGACAGCCCGCGCCGGACCAGGTTGCTGACAACCAGCGGCACCACCAGCACAGGCAGGGTAAGCAGCATCATCGTGTCACCGGCGCGGCCGACGGACATCCCGCGGGCACCGGTCAGGTAGGCGGGCAGGAGCACCACCAGGCAGACGAACCCGAAGGACAGGGACAGCGGCACCAGCGAGGCGGCCAGGAAGCGCGGCTGGCCGAACAGACCGAGGTCGAACATCGGTCGCGCCTGGCGCAGTTCGGCGACGACGAACAGCGCCATGAGCACCGCCGCCGCAACGAGGAGCAGCACCGTGCCGGCGCTGCTCCAGCCCCACTGCGGCCCCTGTACGACACCGAGCATCAGCAGCAGCAGGCTCAGCGTGAAGGAGGCGATGCCCGGCCAGTCGAACCGGATCGCGGCGGGATTGCGCGACTCCCGCACCATCGGCACCGCGACGGCCACCAGGACCATGACCACCAGGTGCGAGGCGAACACGCCTCGCCAGCCGAAGGCGTCCACCAGCAGCCCGGCGGTCGACGGACCGAGAGCCAGCCCGGCGCCGGCCGCCGAACCGAGGATGGCGAACGCCCTGGCCTGCGCCGCGCCCTCGAACGTGGTGGCGAGGATTGCCGACCCGGCCGTCATGACTGCGGCCGCGCCGACCCCGGCCAGCGCCCGGGCCGCATCCAGCACGATGATGTCGGACGTCAGCACACTCACCGCGCTCGACAGGCTGAACAGGGTGAGGCCGGCGACGAACAGCCGCTTGCGACCCAGGATGTCGGCGGCCGAACCGCATGCCAGCATGGAACACGCGAAGGCCAGGTTGTAGGAGTTGACCACCCACTGCAACGGAGCGTACCCGGCGTGCAGGTCGACACCGATCCGCGGCAGGGCGACGGACGTGCCGGTCAGGGAGGCCGGCAGGGTCAGCACGGCCAGGCAGACCGCGATCAGAACAATCACCGGGCGGCCGCGGCCGCCCACGGAAGGCGCATTCATGGCAGAGGTCCTTGTTCCCAGAACTGGTGGGGCCGAGTAGGGCGAAAAGAACGGAGGGGACGGGTGGCGCGGAGAAGGACGCGCGACCGGGTCAGGCCGCCGGTCGGCCGACGGCCGCGCAGGAGAAGCTGAAGCCACCGCCGGCGCCGATCACCAGGGCGAACTCGCCCGGGGCGAGCAGGTCCTGTTCGACGATCGCGGCGAGGTTCGCCCCCATGTCGCCCGCGCCCAGATGCCCGGTCTCCGCGCCGAGGTCCACGATCTTGGCGGTGGTGGCGTTCTCAACGGCCGGGTGATAGGTCTCCTGCCGCACCTTGAGACCGACCCGGGGCAGGGCGATGAGGCGCAGCCGCGGATCGTCGGAGGTGAGGCCGCTGTCGGCGAGGCAGTCCGCGATGATGCGACGGAGCGTCGCGTGCACGTCCCGGAAAAAGCCGGCGGTGCCGACGTCCTCCATGAAGGCCTTCTTCGTCCGCCTCACGTCCACTCGCTCGCTGAGCCACCGGCTCGCCGGGGTGAAGGGGTCGCGACCGCGGTGCAGCCCCTCAGCGGCGGAGACCGCCCCGCTGGCCAGACCGAGCAGCGTCAGCTCGTCCACCGCGTCGTCCCGCTCGTGCAGGAGCATGGCCGTCGCGCCGTCACCGTAGAAGACTCCGTAGTCACCGCTNCAGCGGTCGAATCCCTCGTCGCGGAAACAGTCGGCCGTCGTCACCAGCGCGGCGCCGGTCGTGCTGTCGGCGAGCAGGCGGGCGCAGGCCGCCTCCAGGGCGACCCCTCCGCCGTTGCACATGACCTGGATGCCCAGCGGGACGCTGCGGCGGGCACCGAGCTGATCGGCGATGTAGTGCGCGGGCGACCAGAAGTCGTGCCCCTGGTGATGGATCCAGGCGTGCGCGCTGAAACCGAGGCGGCTTCCGTCCCAGCCGGCGGCGTACAGCGCCGCCCGCGCGGCCCGGACCGCCATTTCCGGCGCCGCGACATCCCGCGCGACCGGTACCCGGATGACGGCGGTGTTCGCCAGGTCCTGTTCGCTGATGTGGCCCTGGCCGATCGCGTCTCGGGCGGACACGGTCGCGTCGGGCAACCACGCTCGGACCGCTCGGAGACCGAACCCCGATCTGAGGTACATCATGCCTTCCCATTGCCTCGTGTCGGAATGCCGGGAAGAAGGTCCCAGCCGCGCTCGGCCGCATGGGCGAGGAGAACCGGGTCCTGTCCGACCACGCCGGCGTGGCCCACGGCCGCGAGCATCGGCAGGTCCGAGGAGTGATCGCCGTAGGCGACGCAGAGCCGCCCGTCGACGCCGAACTCGGCGAGCAACGCCCGGGCCGCGGTGGCCTTGCCCTCACCGATGACGGTGCGGACCACCCGGCCGGTGTACCGGCCGGCACGGACTTCGGGGACCGTACCGAGCACCTGATCCGCCCCGAGGTGTTCCGCGATCGGGTCCAGGCAGGCCGAGAACGATCCCGACACCAGGACGATGATCGTCCCGGCGGCCTGGAGTCGGCGCAGCACCCGCACCAGCTCGCCGTGGAAGAGCGAGCCCCCCACCATCTCCTGTTGGAACCACCGCCGGCCGCTTGCGGCCACCTCGGTCTCCCGCTGGCCAGCGAAGACCTCGTAATAGAGCCGGTTGGTCTCCCCGCGTGGCACCCCGTCGGCCGCGAGCCGGTGCAACCGGTCCGCGATCTGCCGGTACCGGTCCGGCGCGCCGAGGTGGAACTCCAGAAAACTGAGCATCCCCTTGACGGTGATGAGTGTTTCGTCGACGTCGAAGAACGCGATCCGGGCGGGATCGATGCCCATGGCGACTCAGTACCTGGTGCCGACGGCCGCCGGCACCGCGTCGAGATCCGCCAGGTCTTCGCCGCTCAGGACCAGGTCCGTCGCCGCCACGTTCTCCCGCAGGTAGCGAGGGTTCTTTGTGCCGGGAATGGGGACGACCTGACTGCCGTGGGCCAGCGTCCAGGCGATGGCCACCTGCGCCGGCGTCGCGGAGTGACGCTCCGCCACCTCGCGGACGACATCAACGATGCGCTGGTTCGTCACGATCGCGGGTCCGCGGAACCGCGGGTTGGTCGCCCGGAAATCGGAGTCCTCGAAACGGTCGACGTGCAGGGTACCGGTGAGGAAGCCGCGGCCCAGCGGGGCGAACGGCACGAAGCTCACCTCGTTGTCGGCGCACCATCGGACGACGTCGCTCGCCTTGTCCGGCCCGAGCGGGTCCCGCGTCCACAGGGACAGCTCCGACTGGATCGCGGTGACCGGGTGGATCGCGTGCGCCTCGACGGCCTGCGCCACGCTGACCTCGGAAAGGCCGAGGAAACGCACTTTGCCCTCGGCGACCAGCTCGGCCATCGCCCCCCAGGTGTCCGCGAGCGGGACGGCCGAGTCGACGCGGTGCAGGTAATACAGGTCGATGACTTCGGTGCCAAGCCGGCGCAGGCTCGCCTCGATCGCCGTGCGCAGATAGGCGGGCGACCCGTCGAGATGTGACCTCCGGGCAGCCAGGTCCTCGATCACGATGCCGAACTTCGTGGCGACGACCACGTCCTCGCGCCGACCGACGGCGGCCCGGCCGAGCAGCTCCTCGTTGTGGCCGGCACCATAGATGTCCGCGGTATCGAGCAGGGTCACGCCGAGGTCGACGGCTTCCCGGATCACCTCGACCGAACGGTTGTCGTCGAGTTCGGACTCCTTGTAGAGCCAGCTCATCCCCATGCAGCCCAGGCCGATCCCGCCGACCTCGACCCCGGTTGCGCCGAGTTTCCGTACCTGCATCCCACGTTCTCCTTTCGGACTCAGGCGGCGAGGAGCACCAGCGCCGCGTTGTGACCGCCGAATCCCAGCGAGGTGCTCAGCGCCACATCGAGGGACGCGGTCGTCGCCGTGCCGGCGACGACCGTCAGGTCGACCGCGGGATCCAGGTCGGTGAGATTCGCCGTCGGCGGGACGGCGCCGTGGCGCAGCGCCAACGCGGTGAGACCGGCCTCGATGGAGCCGGCTGCGGCCAGGGCGTGGCCAGTCACCCCCTTGGTCGACGTCACCAGGGGACGCTCGCCGAGGGTCCGGCGCAGCGCCCTGGCCTCGGTGACGTCGTTGAGCGGCGTCGACGTGCCGTGCGCGTTGACATGGTCGACGTCGTCGCCGGCGATCCCCGCGTCTCGCAGAGCCGCCCGCACCGCCCGCTCGATGCCCGCCCCGGCCGGATCAGGCGCAGTCGCGTGGTACGCGTCCGACGAGGCTCCAAATCCGCTGACCAGGGCGTGGACGTCGGCCCCGCGGGCGCGGGCGTCGGCGGGCCGCTCAAGAACGAGGATCCCAGCGCCCTCACCGGCGACGAACCCGTCCCGGGCCACGTCGAACGGGCGCGACGCGGCGGCCGGGTCGTCACGCCGGGCCGACAGCGCGCCCATCCGCTGCAGGCCGGTGATCGCACCCGCGGACAGGGCCGACTCGGCACCGCCGGCTATCACGACGTCGCAGGTGTCGGACCGCAGCAGGTCCCGGGCGAGACCTACGGCGGTGGAGCCGGACGCACAGGCNGTCGCCGTGACCAGACTTGGGCCGAGCGCCTGGCAGTCGATCGCCACGCAGCCCGCGACCATGTTCGCCATCCCCATAGGGATCATCAACGGCGAGACGTCCTCCGGCGCGCCTTCGACGAGAGAGCGGTGCTGCCGTTCCCAGGTGTCGGTGCCGCCAAGCGAGTTGCCGATCACCACGCCGACGCGCGCGCCGTCCCACGTCCCCGGGTCCAGCCGGGCATCGGCGATCGCCTGGCGAGCGGCCACGATCGCAAGCTGGACGAACCGGTCGAGCCGCCAGGCCATGGCTCGGCCCAGCAGCTTCGTCCCGTCGAAGTCCGGCACCCGGCAGGAGAAGTCGACCGGGAGACCGGCCAGGGCCGGGTCCCGCGCCGCCGTGGACACCCCGGAACACACCCGCTCCCAGGTGGCGTCCGTCCCGATGCCGGCGGCGCTGACCAGGCCCAGACCGGTGATCGCGGCGTCGAACCGGGCCGGCGAGGAACCGGTCACACCCGGCTCCCCTTCGCCTCGACCAGCCTGGCGGTCTCGGCCAGGGTGGTGCCGGTCTGCAGGGCGTCGTCGTCGAGCGACACCCCGAGCTCCTTCCTGATGATCAGGAGGAACTCGATCAGACCGAGAGAGTCGAGCATCAGCTGCTCGTAGGTGCTGTCGGGCGTGACGCCCTCGGCGACGACACCGAGCCGGGACACGAGCAGGTCGGTGAGCGTTCCTTCCAGCGCGTTCATGATGTTCTCCGATCAGCGGGCCGCAGCCGGTACGGGCAGCGCGGCGGGAAGGGGCGGACGAGTCGGGAGCGGGAGCCCGGGCAGCGGCTCGACGGACAGGGACGGGAGCGTCAGCCCCGCGGCTCCCCAGGTGAGGCCGCCACCGAATCCGCAGAGCATGACCTGGTCATCCGGTTGCAGGTGACCGGAGACGACGCCGTCGACCAGGGCGAGTGGGATGGACGCCGCAACCGTGTTCGCGACCCGGTCGAGGTTCACCACCAGCCGTTCCACGGGAATCCCGAGCTCGAGTGCGACGGCGTGCAGGATGCGGACGTTCGCCTGATGCGCGATGACACGGTCGATCTCGCCGACCGACCAGCCGACGCGCTCGGCCACCTTCCCCGCGGACTCGCTCATCCGGATCACGGCGTTGCGGAAGACGGAGCGCCCCTGCATGTCGAAGAAGTAGTCGTCCTCCGGCGCGAGCAGCCCCATCGAGCGCTGCTCGGAGCCACCGGCCGGCACCGTGATGAGGTCGGCCTGGGAACCGTCGCTCCCGAGGTCGAATCCGAGGATCGCACCCCGCTCACCGGCCTCGCCGGCCCGCAGGACGACGGCGCCGGCACCGTCACCGAAGATCGCCCTGGTGGTGCGGTCCCGCGGGNTGAGGATGGTGGAGAACGAGTCGGCCCCGATGACCAACGCGGTGTCGACCGATCCGCTTGCGATCATCGTCGCGGACGTGGCCAGCGCGTAGACGAAACCACTGCACACCGCCGCGATGTCGAAGGCCGGTGCCTCCCCGAGCCCGAGCCTGCTGGCGACTTCGGGAGCCGTCGCCGGACAGGGGTGATCCGGCGTGCTGGTCGCCAGCACCACCAGGTCCACCCTCGACCGGTCGGCGGACCTCAGCGCGCGCCGCCCCGCCTCGATCGCGATACCCGACGTTGCCATGCCCGCGTCGACGACGAACCGCTGGCGGATTCCGGTTCGCGTCCTGATCCATTCATCGGTCGTGTCCAGTTCCTCGGCGAGCTGGTCGTTGGTCACCAGCCGGGGCGGCACCCAACCGCCCAGCCCGGACAGCACCGCGGCGCGGGCCGTCAAGGTAGGATCCCGCGTGTCGTACCGGCACCTTCTCGCGTCGAAAGTCGGCCGAAATCCTGTTCGACACCGGTCCGTGTGGTCATTACCGTCATTGCCGATTTCCCCTTCCAGCGGAGAGGATGTAGTCGTCGCGCATGGCCTCGCGGCGCCGGATGCGGCACGCCCGACCAGGCACTGTGGACAGCGACGACGTTAGCCGCGCGATCTTTCATCCCACTGACGGACTCCTTGCGGCCATCAATGCGGGGTATTATGCAGAATTTCGCCTCGACTCCCGCAGCGGAGTGCTACGGTCAGCCCGCGTGTAAAGAAGCAATTCTCGCGGATGGTTCAGGACCACGTCGGGGTGTCAAAACTCGGGCACCCGCGTTGACCGGGGGTTTTAGGCGGCTCGTTCATATTCGTTGATCAAGCCGCCGAGGACGGGCCGGCGCTTGATCCGTTCCTGGGTCAGGTCCGCGACGGGGTGATCGGGCTGTGGTGGTTGAAGGTCGCGGCCACGATGGGGTCGTCGTCTGTTGTAGTTCCGTGCGTACTCGGCCAGGGCAACGCGAAGGTGCCGCTCACCGAAGATCAGCATCCGGTCGGTGACCTCGGTCCGGACCGTGCGGATGAACCGTTCCGCGTAGGCGTTCGCCCGCAGGGTTCGGGGTGGGATCTTGACGGTGGTGATGCCGGCGTCGGTGAACGTGGTGCCTTCATACTGTTCATCTCGCTGTGATCGTTTGGGTTGTGGAGTTGACTTTCACGGTGCGGGCGGCGCGGTGGAGGCAGGCGGTTTCCACCTGGTCGTTCCAGGGGATGGCGACCCGGCCAGCGTTGAGGCGGTAGGCGGTCAGGTAGCCGCGGCGGATCCAGTAGTAGACCTGCGCGGTGGGGATACCGAGCCTGGTGGCGGCCTGCTGGACGCTGATGTCTCCGTGTGCGGTGGCGGCGTGCGGGAGGGGCCGGCTGCCCGGGCCGGTCGGGCCGGATCCGGGATGTGCGATCCGCGTGCGGCAGGCGGCCTCGGCCTGCGGGTTCCACGGGAGGCTCAGGCACCCGCTCGGGGTGCGCCGCGCGGTCAGCTGGCCGATACGGATGCGGTAGTAGACGACGTCGTCGGGCACGCCGAGCCGGGTGGCGGCCTCGTGGACGGTGACGTCGCCGGGCAGGACCTCACGGGGGCCGGGGGTGCGGGGGATGAGGTGGCCGGAGGCGTCGATCTGGCGGCGACAGGCGGCCTCGACCTGGGCGTTCCAGGGGATGCACCAGCGTCCGGAGAGATCCTTGCGGCCGGCCAGCCGGTCGTGGGTGAGCCAGTAGTAGACGGCGTTGGCGGTGATCCCGAGGGTCGCCGCGACCTGGTCGACGGAGATCTCCCCGTCCCGGAACGGACACCGGCCGGGGATGTGGAAGGCGTGGCGGACCCAGGCGACGGCCGCTTCGTCGTAGGGACGGCCGGTTGCGGTGGTCAGCCCGGCGTCGGCGAGTGCGGTGACGATCTCGGCGTCGGAATGGTCCGGGCCGAGCCGGGNGATCAGCTGGCGGGCCGGGGCCGGGGTCCTGCGCACCTGTGGCGAGGTGGCCGGTCTGCGCAGGGCGAGTTCGTCGGTGGCGCCGGTGTGCCAGCGCACCCCAAGCCGGGCGCGGGCCCGGTCGGTCTCGGGCAGCAGGGTGACGTCCGAGATGAGGGTGCGCAGCAGCCGCTTGCGGTCCCGGTCCCGGGTGTGCGGGTTGTGCCAGAGTCCGGGCAGGTCCGCGGCCAGTGCGCGCAGGCCGTCCCGGTCCGGCAGCGCCGGCCTGCGCTCCCGGACAGCGGCCAGGGCGGCCTCGGCTTCGGCCAAGGCGGACAGTCTGGCTTCCCAGCGGGTCTCCAGGGTGCGGGCGACCAGCCGGTTCTCCGGCTCCACCGCGCCCAACGCCCGCTCGGCGCGGTCGGCGTCGTAGCGGGCGCGTTCCACGGCCAGCTCGGCCGCGCGGTGGGCGCGGGTGTGCCGGGAGGTGACCTCGTCCGCGGCGGCCAGGGCTTGTTCGATCTGCCCCGGCGACACCGTGGCCAGTAGCAGGCCGGCCACCGCGTCGTCGACGACGTCGGCGCGGATCGACCGGCAGGTGGGCGTGGCCTCGTGGTCGGCGCGCGACGACGAGCAGCCGTAGGCCGCCCGCCCCTGTGGGTAGTAGCGGGTGGTCATCGGCCGCCCGCACGACCCGCAGAACATGATCCCCTGGCACAGGGCCAGGCCCTCCCGCGCCGGGCGGGCCCCCTGGTGGGTGCAGTTGGCCGAAAGCCTCGCCTCGATGGCCACATACTCCTCCCAGCTGATGTAGCTCTCGTGGTGGCCGTGGCGCACCACGGGCCACTGCTCGCGCGGGCGCAGCCGCACCCCGGTGTGCACGGTGCCGTCCGGGCGCACCGTCCGGCAGGTGGCGTACCGGCCGTAGACGTAGGTGCCCGCATAGCACGGGTTGGACAGCACCCCCAGCGCCCGGGAGTGCGTCAGCCGGCCCCATCGCAACTGCCCGGCCCAGATCCCCCCATAGGCCCGCAGCGGGAACCGCCGCCGAACGAACGCGGCCACCACCTGGAACGCCGAGCCGCCCGCGGCGAACGCGGCGAAGACGTCCCGGATGGCCCCCTGCACCTCCTGATCCGGGTCGATCACGCAGACACCCTCGTCGTCGTAGACGTAGCCGACCGGCAGCGGGAAACGCAGCTCGCCGCGTTCGGCCGCGGCCCGTTTCGCGCCCTGCAGCCGGCCCGTCAGCAGGTGCAGCTCACACTCGGACATACTGCCCTTCAGCCCGAGCAGGAGGCGGTCGTTGATGTCCGCGAGATCGTAGACACCGTCGGCGTCCACCAGCAGCGCATCCGTCAGACGGGCCAACTCCAGCAGGCGGGCGAAGTCCGCCGACGAGCGGGCCAGCCGGGACACCTCCAACCCGAAGATCGCCCCGACCTCGCCCAGACACACCTGGGCCACCAGGTCGCGGAAGCCCTCGCGGTCGGCACCGAACGTCCCCGACACCCCCAGGTCCGCGTCGATCACCCGCACGTTCTCGCGGTCCCAGCCCAGCTCCACGGCCGTGTCCACCAGGCCGTACTGCCGCACCGTGGAGGCGGTGTTGTCCCGCACCTGCACCAGCGTCGACTGCCGCAGGTAGACCACCGCCACCCGGGACCGATGCGACGCGGTGATCTTCGACAGCCCGTTCACAGCGACCCTCCAGCACCGCCTCGACCATGTTCGCCAGCACCATCACCTGCTCGCGCCACACCCCCAGCCCCGCCATGGCCCCTCGATCCCGGCCCCGCCGGGGCCTCGCACGCCACCNCCCCGCTGTCCTCCCCCTGCCCCGCCCCGACGCGCTCACCCCGGCGCAGCAGGGCATCGGCCAGCGCCCGTGCAGCACCCAGCTGCTCCACCGACAGCCGTAGGGTCATCGGGGCCTCCCCACGATCCGTCCACGCCTGCGGCAACGTCACCGTCCGGCTCACATCACGCACGCAGACAAACACCAGCCCACCACCCCGGCGCTTGACATACAAAATCTCCAGACGCCGGCNAGCAAACGCGTGAAACGGATGGGTCACCGTTAGAAAACCCAAAGACGGCCTGGGCAATTCAGCACTATGCCCTGACCGTCGGAACTCCCAGCATCCGCTGACCGCCCCCAGGCTTCGGGATCATCACCTGGCGGACCGGCGCAGGTCGGTAACTCCCCGCGTCCAACGCCTCCCGCACCACCGGCCAGTGAACAACCAGCCACGGCCGCAACTCGGCCGTGGTCATCCCGTCCACCCCCGGCGCGCCACGATTGGCCTCGACACGCCGCAACGCCACCGACAGGTTCTCCCGTGACCACAGGCCACCTGCCGGCCCGGAAACGGACTCGCCAATGCGCGCCGACCCGTAGCTACGCCCACCGTGGTCTCCGACGGATGCACCGTCTCCTCCCACAACGGCCCCTGGATCGGGGGGCGGCGATCCCCGCGACTGGCGCGAGCAACACTCCCTCGTCCGCTCATCCCAACGTTCGGCCCTTCCCAGCCACCCACAAGATCCCGGCTGGTACTACGGCCACTGCTGACTTCTGCCACAGTCCACGCAGGCCCCATGTGTGCTACGCGCGGACGCACGGATCACGGTGCGGGCAGACCTCCCCGGATAAGAACAGCCGCTGTCCCCCTACGCCCGCGTTTACGCCCCGGCCTTCTTGGCGGTGACGGGCTTCACCATCGCGTGCTGGCTCACCCGACCGAAACGCCTCCTACGCGGTTCGTGTCCCTCGGTGCAGGGGTCTCGCCTCGGGCTTCCTCCCGCCCCCACCTCACGATGACGCCGTTGCCTCCAGCTCAGGGTTGGCACCGCCGCATCCCCCAGAGGACTTCCACCTCCAAACGACTGCCCATGCCGGGCGCACCACGACGACAGCCCTGGGCGGACGAGAGATCGTCCACCCGGGGCTGGTCGCTGCCGAGGAAGAGCACCGGGTCAGTGGCGCGCATCCTCCCCCCGCGGCTGTTTCGGGACGGCCGGCGCGAGCTGATGCCCGCGCCCAGGGAGGAACGCCGCGGGGATCAGCGCTATCAGGGCGAACCCGGCCGCCCACCAGAACGTGTGACTGAACGCGGTGATCAGGCCGGTCTGGCCTCCCCCGCCGTGCGTGGCGATCTGTCGGGCGAGGATGAGCGAGACGATCGACGCGCCGAACGAGCCGCCGACCTGGAGCACGATTCGGGTGGCCCCGCTCGCGTGCGGGACCTGCGCGCGGTCCAGCCCCTGGAAGGCCGAGGTCATCACCGCGATGCTCACCGTGCTGATACCGCAGCCGAAGACCAGCAGGAAGGCGGCCATGAACAGCACCTGGGTGTGGCTGCCGACCTGAGTGAAGCCGATGATCGGCAGCGCGATCAGGACGATGCCGACCAGCACAAGAGGTCTCGAGCCCGTGCGGTCGGCCAGTTTGCCCACCGTGCTCCGGGCGAGCATCGCCCCCNCCCCCTGAGCCACTAGGAGCAGGCCCGCCGACAGCGCGGAGTAGCCGCGGGCCTGCTGGAGGAAGAGGGGAACCAGCAGCGTTCCACCGAACAGCGACAGGCCCGACAGGAACAGCAGGGCGCAGGCGGCGCTGAAGGCACGCACCTGGAAGAGCCGGACGTCGATGATCGGGTTGGCGACGCGCNCGCGCAGCACGTGCACGACGAACGCGACGAGCAACGCCAGCCCGAGAACGAGCGGGATGATCACCGGAAGGCCGAACTCGCGGCGGCTGCTGAACTGGGACAGGGCCAGCAGGATGCCCGCGATGCCGGGCGAGAGCAGGGCCAGGCCCACCGCGTCCAGAGGGTCACCGGGCCGCGCGCTGGTGGGTTCGAGACCCCGCCAGGCGAGCAACATACCGACCAGGCAGACGGGAATGTTGATCAGGAAGATCCACCGCCAGGTGGTGTTGCCGACGATCAGACCGCCGAGCACCGGCCCAAGTATGGGCGCGATCACGGCGGGCATGCTCACCGCGGACATCAGCCGCCCNGNGCGGCGCCCNCCAGCCGCCTGCAGAAGCAGCGTCTGCAGCACCGGCAGCACCATGCCGCTCGCGGTGCCCTGGACCACCCGGAAGGCGATCAGGCTGCCGATGTTCCACGCCACCCCGGCCAGCGCCGAGCCGACCAGGAACAGGACGAGCGACATCATCCAGGTCTGCCTGCCGCCGAAGCGGGCGACGGCCCATCCCGCCAGCGGGATCGACATCCCCATGGCGAGCAGGTAGCTCGTGCTGACCCACTGGACGGCGGAGACCGTGGTGTGCAGGTCGTGCACGATGGTGTTCAGCGCGACGTTGACGATCGTGGTGTCCAGCAGCGGCGCCATCGCACCGATGATCAGCACGGCGATCAGCCTGCGCAGCGCCGGATCCAGCCGGTCGGATTCGTCCGCTACCGCTGCGGGCGTACTCACGGTACTCACGGCGACGTCACTCCTCGGTCTGCTCGAGCCCGGTCGGTCGCCGGCGCGGCCCGGCGGGGCTGGCCCCGCCGGGCCGCGCCGTCCTGCTGCTCCCGCGCGCAGCGGCTAGCCGAGCGCCTCGAGCGAGGCGCCGAACTGCTTGAGCACACCCGCGACCTGGGCGCCACGCAGCACGTTCGTGTAATCCGTGTAGTGGACGATCTTGCCGTGACGAACGCGGATGATGCCGATGGACGACGGCAGGTGGAACGACTCGTTGGTCGCGAGCACCCGGCCGTCGACGAGAAACTGCGCGGTCGCCTCCTCACCGTCGGCGCCCAGGTGGATGACCACGGAGACCTTGTCGAACGCGAGCAGGCTGCGCGTCGGGTTGTCCGCGTTCAGGTGCTCGCTGACCGCGGCGAAGCCCTCCCACCGCGACTGCTGCCCGGCGAGCACGAACGGCGTCTCGTAGACCGCGTCCTCGGCGAACTGGGCAATGAAGATGTCCTTGCGGCCGGTCTCCATCGCGTTCGCGAGCCGCTCGATCACCTCATGAGTGGTGGCAGCCGCGTACTCCGTCGTCTCGGGCACGAAACTCCTCCTTGGGAAGAAAATCAGCAGGTAGGCTGTAGGAAGAACCGGAGAGATCTATCCGTTTTGGGGAACATACAGCGAGGTTTCTCCGGATGTCAAGGCGACCGACGAGGTGGTGGACGAGCATGCGAACGACACCGTCAGCGGCCGCCCGCGCGGCCGGTGGAGGAGCTCCGCCGGCCCGTCGGGCCGACGCGCTACGCAACCGGACGCTGCTGCTGCGGGTCGCGGACGAGCTGCTGGCCAGCGCGGGGACGTCGGTGTCGTTCGACCAGATCGCGAAGCGGGCCGGTGTCGGCGTCGGAACCGTCTACCGGCATTTCCCCACCCGCGAGGACCTGTTCGGCACCGTCATCGTCGCCGGGATGCGCCGCCTGACCCTGCAGGCCAGAGCACTCGCCACGGCGGAGGACCCACGGGCCGCCTTCTTCCGCTTCTTCTACCAAATGGTGGAACAGACGGTGATCAACAAGGCGCTCTGCGAGGCGTTCGACTCCACCTCCGACCCACGCTTCGCGCCCGATCAGCGGTCCGCCGCGGCGTTCGACGCCGCGTTGGATGTCCTGAGCAGCCGGGCCAAGGCCGTCGGCGCCCTGCGCACCGACATGACCGTCGCCGAGATCCGGCTCCTGGCGGTGGGGGCCGCCGTCACCGCGCGGGAACGCCAGACGACGGACTTCTCCTGGCGCATCGTGACGCTCATCGCCGGTGCGCTGCGGCCGGACGAGACCCTGGAGCCGCTGCCGCCCCCCGCCGTAACGAAACAGCCAGACCCTCCGGCCGACCGTAACGAAACGGAGAGCCGGGACTCCGCGCGTTGCGCGCTGTGCGGTCGGCCGATCTCCGCCCGGGCCACCGGCCGTCCCGCGCGCTACTGCGGGGCCGCCTGCCGACAGCAGGCCCACCGGCACCGAGCCAGTGCCCGGCGCGCCATCGCCACGGCACCCGTCAGCGTCGCGGCCGCCGCCGACGCCCCGGTCCGAAGCCGTCACGCCACCGGCCCGCAGGAAAAGACTTCCTGACGGGGGCGGCTGGCTGCGCGTTCCGAGCCCGGTGACTTTGGCGCTGCTTTGCGTCGCCGCCGAAGAATGAGGCGGCATCGCACGACATCAGCGGGTCCTGCCGGTTCGTCGTCCACGCCGCCGTGCCATGGGCCCGACCAGCCCCAGCCACGGGCGGACGCGCCGCCCCACTGGGCCGCCCGCGCTCCCGGTGATGTCGGCTGACCGAGTCTGCGAGGTCCCATGACACACACCGAAACACCGACATCCTCTGCCGAGGCGCCGCCCTTCCCACAGGCGCGGACCTGCCCATACGCGCCTCCGGAAGGCGTGCTACGCCTCGCCGAGCAGGGCCCGCTCAACCGGGTCCGCCTCTACGACGGTCGAGAGGTCTGGCTGGTCTCGGGTTACTCCCAGGCCCGCACGCTGCTCTCAGTGGGCGTTCTGCACGCTTTCGTCGGGCCTCAGCTTGAGTTGATCTCTGGGGTGGCCGGTGGGTCGGGCTGGGGCAGGACGAACAGGCCGGGATCGGGCTCGGTGAGAACNCCCCGCTCTACCAGCCGTTTCAGCCGGGCCCGCATGCTCTCGACATGCCGGGGCTCGGTGCCGCCACCCAGCGCCCGGCACACGTCCTTGGCGTGCAGCCCGTTCCCGCCCCGGGTGAACACGGCCAGCACCTCCCGATACCCCGGCGGCAGCGGCTCGGCCGGTGC
This sequence comes from Frankia sp. Allo2, assembly GCF_000733325.1. Taxonomy (NCBI): domain Bacteria; kingdom Bacillati; phylum Actinomycetota; class Actinomycetes; order Frankiales; family Frankiaceae; genus Frankia; species Frankia sp. Allo2. The sequence goes on along the minus strand of NZ_JPHT01000015.1, from coordinate 96 downwards.
GGCGTCGTTCTCGGCGGCCAGGTCCAGCACCGTCTCCCGGGTGATCTCCAACCGTTCCAGGGCACGTTCAGCGGCGGCGAGCTGCCCGGTGAGCCG
>NZ_JPHT01000014.1:0-115125 GCF_000733325.1 Frankia sp. Allo2 | reverse complement strand
CGACCCGACGCGCTACGCCGACGCGAAGGCACGGAAGAACTACGCCGGCACGAGCCCGATCACCCGCGCCTCCGGGAAGAAGAAGACGGTCCTGGCCCGCTACGCACGCAACAACCGGCTCGCCGACGCGCTACATCAGCAGGCGCTCTCGGCCCTGAGCGCATCCCCGGGCGCCCGGTCGTACTACGACGCGATCCGCGCGCGCGGCACGTCGCACCACGCCGCGCTGCGCCAGCTCGGCAACCGGCTCGTCGGAATCCTGCACGGCTGCCTCAAGACCCACACCCCCTACAGTGAGGCAACCGCATGGACACAGAAAGCAACACTCGACGTCGCCGCTTGACAACGAAAACCATGGGATGTCTGACCGGGATCTGTAAACCGACGCTGCTCGACAGCGCCGAATGGNCCCNCCCCGACCCTGTGCCGGTGCCGGTCTGCGCCGAGCTGATGACCTACGTGCCGGACCCGCCCGCCACACCCGGGGATCAGTACCTGGGGCGGCCGCTCGACCTGTCCTCGGCGTGGCTGGCGGACCTGCGTGCATCGTTGGACGCGCTCTCCCGGCAGCCGACCGGGCGGGAGATCTGGGGAAACCGGATCGACCGGTACACCAACCTGCTGCACGCCGTGTTCGGTCGTCCTGCACCGGCCGATGCCGTGCCAGGGTGGGGCAGCACCGAACATCTCGACCTGCACTGGGGCAACGTCACCGTCCCGAACCTGATGATCCTGGACTGGGAGCACTGGGGCACCAACGTCGCCGGCTACGGCGCGGCCCGGTTGTACTGCACCGCCCTGGCCGTCCCTGACGTTGCCTCCCGGATCTACACCACGTTCGCGGACGTGTTGTCGAGCCCGTCCGGCCGGTACGCGATCCTCGTCAACGCCGCCGACATCCTCTCCGACTTCACCCACTACCGGGACGAGGTCGGGCTCTGCCCCGCCCTCCACCGGGTCGCCGCGGAGATCCTGTCCTGATGGCGCCGGAACAGTGGCGGGCTCATGCCCGCGCCCNGGCCGGCCAGGNGACGCATCCCNGCTCCCGCTGGCACGAGCAGATCGCCGACACCCCGCGGCATCTGCTCGTGCCGTCCTGGTGGGAACGTGACGGCGGAGCATGGATGCTGCGCCGGGGTCAGCTCGCCGGCGCCTACACGGACCGGTCGCTGGTGACCCGCGCCGGGCCGGCGCACGCCGACCACGCCAGCGCCAGTGACCGGCCCGAGGGGTGTCCGATGCCCGTTCATGCGCTGGCGCGGATCCCATCCGGGTGGCACCGGGGGCAAGGGGTGCCGCGGGGCCGGCCGGTGTCCGTCCGGTACGACGGGTTGGCCTGCATGACGGCCGGGGAGTGACCGGCGTCCCCACCGCAGGAGCCACACCACGCAGGCAGGCCCGTGCTGGCCGTACGGGGCGTGGGCGCAGACATCCACGCCGTCCATCCCGGTTCGGCGGTGTGCGTGGCTGCTGGGCGGCATTCCGGGCACGTCCCGTCCGGGTGGAACGTGGCCGTCGGGTGGGTGAGGCACACCAGCTTCGACGGGTCACCGGCCGGACCGGACGCTGTGACCCGGGCCTGCTCAGCCTCGAAGGCGCGGGCGGTCTCCTTCCGGCGCAGCGGGCGTCCACCCGGGTTCATGTCGACCGGCCACCCCGTAGCAGGGTCGATGTCCAGGCCGGTCATGCCACGCGGCTCGTGGATCGTCGCGTTCGGGTNGAAGCCGCGCCGCGGCCGGCTGTGGGCGCTGCCCGCACGCGGCGGGACGAACGTCTCCAGGAACCGTGTGGGCGCCGTCTCGACCGCTGTCCGCAGGTAGGCCACCGGATCCGACACAGGCCGCGGTGTGCCGTCCTTCGCCCGCAGGACCATCGCCACCCCCTTGCCGGCAAGGTCCCGGTCGATCGTCTGCCCGGTCACCGCACGGACCAGGTCGATCAGCGTCTGGACCAGGTCGGCACCGGCGGGTACGGCGGGAGCTGACTCCCCGCCTGCCTTGCTGCCTGTGGTGGAGCTGGCCGCGCTGGGGTCGGGAGAGGGCAGCGAGGGGCGGGGATCCGGCGGGTCGTCCTCCGCGGTGCTGGCCTCGATCGGGTCGGGCGGGGTGGTTTCTGCCCTGTGGTTGGGGTTATCCACATACGGACGTTCCGCTGACGGACCATCCGAAACCGGTAGTTCCGCTGGCGTGTTCGCATCACCACTCTCTGGCATGGCCCGGACCGCCAACGGAGCCCAGATCACCCGACCACCTGGACCCGGAACCCGTCTCCGAACGAGATGCCCGGAGGATTCAAGCTCCTTGAGAGCGGCGGCAACGACCCGCCGACCCCAGCCCCGGAACTCGCGCTCGACAGCGTCCGCGTTGACGGTGGCCAAGTACTCGGGTGTGTGGGAGAGAAGCCAGATCAGGATCATCCGCGCGTACCCGCTCAGCGTTGGGTGGCTGATGATCGTGTTGGGGATGGGGGTCCAGCAGCCCCGATCTACACCGCTCGGTGGGGCTCACCCAGCTCGTGCGGATGGGCGCGGTGCGGGTAGGAGTACGGGTAGGCAGGGACTGCATACCGCTGACGGACTGCATACCGCTGACGGACGGGATGCCGCTCACGGACGGGGAGGCGAGACATGGCGCAGGTGGGAGAACGGGAAGCGCGCAGGGTCGCCGAGGCGGCCCGGGAGGCCGAGTGGCGGCTTCCCTCGTTTGGCAAGGAGCTTTTCCTCGGTCATCTCCGGCTCGATCTGATCTCCCCGCACCCGCGGCCGAAGGAGGGCGACCGGCGGCGGGGGGAGGCGTTCCTGGCCCAGCTCGAGTCGTTCCTGCGGGAAACGGTGGACCCGTTGCAGATCGAGCGGGACGGGCGGCTGCCCGAGCAGGTGATCGACGGGCTGCGGCGGATAGGCGCCCTCGGCATGAAGATCCCCGAGGAGTACGGCGGACTCGGGTTGACCACCGTGTACTACAACAGGGCGCTTGAACTGTCCAGCTCGTGGCATTCGAGCCTGCCCACGCTGCTCTCGGCGCACCAGTCGATCGGCGTGGCCGAGCCGGTCCTGGGGTTCGGTACCGAGGAGCAGAAGCGGACGTATCTGCCGAAGGTGGCCCGCGAGGAGATCAGCGCGTTCCTGCTGACCGAGCCCGATGTGGGCAGCGACCCGGCCCGGATGAGCAGCCAGGCGGTGCCGGTCGAGGGCGGCGCCGCCTACGAGCTGAGCGGCCGCAAGCTGTGGACCACCAACGGTGTGATCGCCGATCGGCTGGTGGTCATGGCGGTCGTCCCGCGCTCGGCCGGTCATCGCGGTGGCATCACGTGTTTCATCGTCGACGCCCACGCACCCGGCGTGAAGGTGGAGCACCGCAACGAGTTCATGGGTCTGCGCGGCATCGAGAACGGGGTGACCAGCTTCGAGCGGGTCCGGGTCCCGGCCGCGGACCGCCTCGGGCGGGAAGGCGATGGGCTCAAGATTGCCCTGACGACGCTGAACACCGGCCGCCTCGCCCTGCCGGCGACCTGCGTGGGCGGCGCCAAGTACGCGCTGCGCATCGCCCGGGAATGGTCGCGGGACCGCGTCCAGTGGGGCCGGCCCATCGGCCAGCACGACGCCATCGCCCAGAAGATCGCGTTCACGGCCGCCACCACGTTCGGGCTGGAGGCGATGCTGGAGCTGTCCGGCCTGATGGCCGACGAGGGACGCGGGGACATCCGGATCGAGGCTGCCCTGGCCAAGCTGTATGCCAGCGAGATGGCCTGGCTGATCGCCGATGAGCTGGTCCAGATCCGCGGCGGCCGCGGGTACGAGACCGCCCAGTCCCTGGCCAACCGGGGGGAACGACCGGTACCGGCCGAGCAGATGCTACGCGATCTGCGCATCAATCGGATCTTCGAAGGCTCCACCGAGATCATGCGGTTGCTCATCGCGCGGGAGGCCGTGGACACCCACCTCGCGGTGGCCGGCGACATCATTTCCCCGGACGCGCCGGTCGCGGCGAAGGCCCGCAGCGCCGGACGGGCGGCTGCCTTCTACGGCCGCTGGCTGCCCGGCCTCGCCGTCGGCAGTGGGACGTCGCCGCGCTCGTTCCTCGAATTCGGCCGGCTCAGCACGCACCTGCGCTTCGTGGAGCGCTCGGCGCGCAAGCTCGCCCGGTCGACCTTCTACGGGATGGCTCGCTGGCAGGGCGGGCTGGAGAAGAAGCAGGCGTTCCTCGGGCGTCTCGTCGACATCGGCGCCGAACTGTTCGCCATCAGCGCGGCGGTCGTGCGGGCCCGGATGCTCGACGAGGAGGGCGAGCCGACCGCGACCGACCTGGCCGACCTGTTCTGCCGGCAGGCGCGACGCCGGGTCGAGGCGTCCTTCGCGGCGCTGTGGCGCAACGACGACGCCCGCAACTACACGGCGGCGCAGGAGGTGCTCGCGGGCCGCTTCAGCTGGGCCGAGTCCGGCGTGATGGACCCGAGCGGCGAAGGGCCGTTCCTCGCCGCGGAGCGGCAGCGGGCGGTCCCGACTCGACCGGCCGTCGACCTGCTCGCCGCGGGCTGACCATGTGCGCCTCGCGTGATCATGCCGGGCAGGCGGCGCGGCACCAGAGGGCTTGGGCCGGCCTTCCACTACGCGGTCGGGTCGGGCCCGAGGGCCGCGTCCAGGAGCGCGCCCAGCTGGTCGAGTTGGTCGGCCGACAGGGCGCGGAACGAGGAATCGAAGACGGCGTCCACGGCGTCCTGGCCGGCCGCGCGCAGCCGCGCGCCCTCCTCGGTGAGCCGGTGTCGCACGGCACGGCCCGGCCCCGGAACCCGCTCGATCAGCCCGCGGGCGGCCATCCGGGCCGCCAGGGAGCCGAAGGACTGGTCGGTTTGGAACGTCAGCACTGCGAGGTCGTGCAGCGATGCGTCCGGGTGCCGGTGCAGGTGACGCAGGGTGTCCCACTGCGCGAGTGAGAGTCCCAATGGTGCCAGCGCGCGGCTCAGCGCGCGGTGATGGCGGTACTGCAGGCGTTTGACGGACAAGGCGACGTCCGCGGTGCGGTATCTCACGGCCTGAGCCTAGCGCGTCGAGTAAGGTTGCTTGTATCATGAAGCTGATATAAGGTTACTTATATTCCTGTCAATAAGAGAGGAATCATGAGTACTCCGATCATGGCCGGCTCCCTCCGGCCCACCCACACCCACACCCACACCCACACGCTCCAGGTCGGCTCCGCGGGAGCGGTCGAGATCACCGTCCAGGACCGCGACCGCACCCGGCCGTTTCTGCTCCTGCACGGTGGAGGTGGCACGGTCACCATGACCGGCTTCGCCGATCTGCTCGCCGAGCGCACCCACTCCCGGGTACTGCTGCCCACTCACCCCGGCTTCGGCGGTACGCCGAAGGCCGAAGCGCTGACGGGAGTCATCGAGCTCGCCCGGATATATGTAGCGATGATCGAGCAACTCGACCTCACGGATGTGACCGTCGTCGGCAACTCCTTCGGTGGGTGGCTCGCTGCCGAGATCGCCTTGCAGCAGAGCCCCCGGGTCAGCGGCGTGGTGATCATCGACGGTATTGGTATTGACGTCGACGGCCATCCGATGCTCGATGTCCGCGGTCTCTCGCCTACTGAGATCCGGTCGTTCTCCTTCCATGACCCGAGCAAGATGCCTGCTTCGCCGGGTACCGGCGATGCCGGGCCGAGCCCGGATGTGCGAGCGCTGGTCGGGTACACGGGCCCGGTCATGTCGGACCCGACGCTGGCCGAGCGGCTGGGTGGTCTCGACATCCCAGCCCACGTTCTGTGGGGCGAAAGTGACGGCATCGTTGACCCGGAATACGGCAGGGCCTATGCCGCCGCGATCCCACTGTCGACGTTCACGCTGCTGCCCCGGTCCGGCCACCTGCCGCAGGNCGAGACGCCCGAGGAACTGCTTGGTGCACTGCTCGACGTGGGCAGTTACTGACATCCCAGCTGAACAAGGGAGAACCATCCATAGGTTCGGTGTTGGACGTCAGGGGCTCGGCGGGCCACGGTGTCTCGATTCGTCGGAGCGGTCAGTAGGCGTGCGTGCCGGGAGCGCTGCTGCCGGTGTAGGAGGCAAGACCGGATACCAGCTTCGCGAGGGCGGGGTCCTCCTCGTAGCGACGCTTGTGCAGGGCGGCGATCTTCTCGGCGATCTCCGGGTCCTTGTGGTCGGTGACGTCGAACGACACGAACGTGTCGACCAACGGGAGCCCGATCTCGTCGGTATGCCGGTGGGCGGGGTGCTTGAGGTACTCCCAGTATCCGTCGAGGTCCTCGATGACATAGGTCGCGCCCCACGCGAACTCGCCGCCGACGTCGCGGCCGACCACGAACGAGGTCACCGACGGGATGACACGACCTTGGTTGCGCAAGCTCTCGACCGCTTCTTCCACCTTGTCTGCCGGGGCGTCGGGGCGAAGGGTCATGCGGACCGTGTGGTAGATCATCGGGTGTCGTCCTTTCCTAGATGGGGTGAACGGATCAGCAGTGCCGCGGCGATCGCGCCCGCGAGGGCCGCGATCCCGGTCCAGGTGAAGGCTCCGGCGACGCCGGAGACCTCGATGCCGCCGCGAGCACGGTCGCCCGAGCGGCGCGCGTCGGGGACTCGCACAGGTGGCCCGTGGTCATGGACACCGGGACTCCCGCCGTCGAGTCGGGTAGTGGCTCGACACGAGGCTCGCACTGGTCCGGCACCGCCCGCGTCGGTGAAAACCACCTACATCGGCGCGCATACTGTTCCCGTTGTGGGGACACCGGTCCGGACGTTCGTCGGCAGGGGCGAGGAACGCCGCAGGCTCGAGGTGCTGGTCGCGGGCGCCAAGAACGGCGAGGGCGGGGTGCTGGTGCTCCGCGGCGAGGCCGGCATCGGCAAGAGCGCTCTGCTCGACCACCTGCGGCGCTCGGCGCAGGGGATGCGGGTCATCGAGGCGACCGGATCCCAGTTTGAGACCGAGCTCCCGTTCGCCGCGCTGCACCAGCTGTGCGTCCCGNCCNNGGGCGNCCTCGCGNCNCTNCCCCCGCCACACCGCGCGGCACTGGAGGCAGCGTTCGGCCTCGCCGACGGCACACCAGAGATGTTCCGCATCGGCATGGCGGCCCTGGAACTGCTGGTCACCGCGGCGGGGTCGGAACCGGTGCTGTGCCTCGTCGACGAGGCCCACTGGCTCGACGACGCATCGACACGGATACTGACGTTCCTCGCGCGGCGCATCTCGGCCGAACCGGTGGCGATGGTGCTAGCCGCACGGCACGGACTCGACGAGCTACCGAGCGTCGAGGTGACCGGGCTGGCCGACGACGACGCCCGCCGGCTGCTGGTGGACACCCGCGCCACGCTGGACGAGACCGTGCGGGACCGCGTGCTCGCCGAGGCCAGGGGCAACCCGCTCGCGCTACTCGAACTGCCCGGCGCCGGCGGCTTTGCCCTGCCCGACGCGTCCTCGGTGCCCAGCAGGGTCGAACGCAGTTTCCAGGATCGTCTCGTGCCCCTGCCCGAGGACGTGCGATTGCTGCTGACCGTGGCTAGCGCCGACCCGACCGGTGACCCCGGCCTGCTGTGGGCCGCCGCCGAACGACTCGGTGTCGGCCCGGCGGCCGGCGCGCACGCCGAGGCGTCCGGGCTGGTCGAGCTCGGCCCGCGCGTGCGGTTCTGCCACCCGCTCGCCAGGTCCGCGGTCTACCAGGCCGCCGCCGTCGAGGACCGCCACGCCGCGCACCAGGCGCTCACCGAGGTCACGGACCCGGAACGGGACCCCGACCGGCGGGCCTGGCATCGCGCGCAGGCCGGTGCCGGCCCCGACGAGGACACCGCCGCGGAACTGAACCGTTGCGCCACCCGTGCCGCGGCACGTGGGGGAGTGGCGGCTGCCGCGGCGTTCCTCGCGCGGGCCGCTGCCCTATCCCGTGACCCCGCGCGCCGCACCGAACGCACACTCGCGGCCGCGCAGGCCCACCTCGACTCCGGTGCACTCGACGCGGCGGACGGCCTGCTCACCGCGGTCACGGTGGACGGGACCGACCCCGTCGCGCTGGCCAGGGTGGAGCTGATGCGCGGGCGGATCACGTTCGTGCGCCGGCGCGACGGCGACGGTCCGGCGTTCATGCTGCGCGCGGCCCAGCGCCTCGCCGCGACCGACCCACGGTGGTCGCGGGACTGCTTTCTCGACGCCGTCGAGATGGCCCTGGTCGTCGGCCGGGCCAGCGGGGTCATGGACATGGTCGTCGAGGCAGCGCGCTCGGCGCCGCCGGCATCGGGCCCGCCGGACCTCCTGGACGCGCTGCTGCGGCTGGCGACGGAAGGACACCACGCGGCGGCGCGGCCGGTCCGCGAGATCCTCGCCTCCCGTCCACAGTGGACACGGCGACCGGCGCTCGCCGGGATGCTCGCCGTGGAGCTCTGGGACGCCGAGGCACACGGCGTGATCACCGACTGGGTGCTGGCCTCCGCCCGAGAGTCGGGGTCGCCGCTCACGCTCCGCCTCGGTCTTGGCATGGCGGCGGCCGGCGCGGTGCACACCGGTGACTTCGCCGCCGCCACGTCGGCGATCGCCGAGGAGGAGGCGGTGGCGGACGCGGTCGGGGTGGAGCCGCTGGCGTATCCGCAGCTGCACCTCGCCGCCTTGCGTGGCCGGGAGGCACAGGCGCGGGCGGTGATCGACAGTTTCACCGCCGAGGCGACCGCGAGCGGCACCGGGCAGACGATCGCCAACGCCGACTGGGCCACGGCCGTCCTGAGTAACGGCCTCACCGACTACCCGGCGGCACTTGCCGCCGCCGAGGCGGCCACCCGGCACGGCGACCTGTTCGTCGCCGCGATCGCCCTGCCGGAACTGGTCGAGGCCGCGGTCCGCTGCGGCGAGCACGAGGTGGCCCGGTCGGGTTCGGTATCGCTCACCGAACGCACCGAGGGCAGCGGCACACCGTGGGCGCTGGGCGTCGGCGCCTACACCCGCGCACTCGTCACCGGCGACGAGGACGACTTCGCCGCGGCCATAGGTCACCTCGAGAAGAGCCCGCTCGCCCCGTATCTGGCCAGGGCGCACCTGCTCTACGGCGAGTGGCTGCGCCGCCAGGGCAGGCGACGCGACGCCCGCCGGCAGCTTCGTACCGCCTACGACCGGTTCGCCGACATCGGCATGGCGGCCTTCACCGACCGCGCCGCCGCCGAGCTGCGTGCGGCCGGCGCCGACGTGCGCGGCCGCACGTCGGGCAACACCGACGACCTCACCGCGCAGGAGACCCACATCGCCCGCCTGGTCGCGGACGGCGCCACGTCAAAGGAGGTCGCGGCACGGCTGTTCATCAGCCCCCGCACCGTCGACGCCCACCTGCGCAATATCTTCCGCAAGCTCGGCATCACGTCCCGTCGCCAGCTCCGGGACCTGCCCGCACTGCGTACCCCCACCGCCAGATGAGTGTGAGCGTGCCGCGTACCGCGGAGTCCTGGTGGGTCGAGCTGGACGGCCGCGCCGTCGATCGTGGCTTCGCCCGCTCAGGCCTTCTACTCTGGCCGCATGCCGGAGGGGTCGACAGCGCAGCGCCGCCAGCCGGGGACCAGGTCCCGGCGGCGTGGTCTGATCATGTTGGCCGGGTTGGCGGCCCTGGTGGTCGCACTGCTAGTGGTGTGGCTGATCCGGGTCAGGAGCGACCAGGCTACGGGGGCCGGTGCCGCCCGCCCGCCGGGTTCCGTTCCCGCGCCGGGCCGGGGAGCCGACTCTGCCCTGCCCCGTGGCGATGGCGGCGTCGTGGACGTGTACGCGCACGCGCGTGCCGGGATGCTGAGCCCGGTGGTCCGCGACGATCCGCCTCTCGTGTACGTCCCGAACCTGCGCGACGGCACCGTCACGGTCATCGACCAGCGCACGCTGCGGGTCGTGGACACCTACGCCGCCGGCCGCGAGCCTCAGCATGTGGTCCCCTCCTGGGACCTGCGGACCCTGTGGGTGAACAACAACCGCGGCAACAGCCTGTCACCGATCGATCCGCGGACCGGTCGGCCCGCCGGGCCCGCGGTACCGGTCGCGGACCCGTACAACCTGTACTTCACCCCCGACGGGGCCAACGCGATGGTCATCGCCGAGGCGAACCACCACATCGACTTCCGTGATCCGCACACGTTCGCCCTACGGCACAGCCTGGACGTGGGCACGGCCTGCGCGGGCGTCAACCACGTCGACTTCTCCGTCGACGGCTCCTATGCGATCGCCACCTGCGAGTTCGCCGGACGACTCGTCAAGATCGACATCCCGCGTCAGCGGGTCATCGGATATCTGGACCTCGGCCGGGACGCCGCTCCACAGGACATCAAGATCGATCCGGCCGGCCGGATCTGGTACGTGGCGGACATGAACGCCGACGGTGTCCACCTCGTTGACGGGGATCGCTTCACCAGGGTCGGTTTCGTCCGGACCGGGCCGGAGACCCACGGCCTGTACCCGAGCCGCGACGGCCGATTCCTGTACGTCGCCAACCGGGGTGGCCACATGGACTCCATGAAACCGCCGTTCCCGCACTCCGGCGACCAGGGCTCGGTCTCGGTCATCTCCTTCGCCACCCGGACCGTCGTGGCCACCTGGCCGATCCCCGGTGGGGGAACCCCGGACATGGGCAACGTCGATGCCAACGGCTCGCGGCTGTGGCTGTCCGGCCGCCGCAGCAACGTCGTGTACGTGTTCGACACCGGCGGGCCCGGAGGNTCGGAGCCGAAGGCCGGCCGGCTGCTGGCTCGGATCCCCGTCGGCCGTGAGCCGCACGGTCTCGCGGTCTGGCCGCAACCCGGTCGCTACTCCCTCGGCCATACTGGGATCATGCGCTGAGGGTCGGACGAGCTCGGGGCCCCTCATCCTGGCCGGGAGCGACCGGGTTGACTGAAACGGATTTTCATGATCTCTTCTACTGTAGAAGATTCATTCTTGGTTTACCTTTGGGTATCTGACCGTTGCGCCTACGCGCTTAGCGTGACGTGTCGTGACTAGTGACGTGACTGTGAGGGTCGAGGGCGACGCTGCCGCGCCCGCCGTGTTGGAGCGCATTCGGGCTTTGTCGGCGTCGTTGTCGTCGGCGGAGCAGCGGGTGGCGCGGCAGGTCCTCGCGGACCCGGTTGCGATGATCCACCAGTCGGTGAGCGAGCTGGCGCAGGTGTCGGGAAGCTCGCCGGCGACGGTGGTGCGGTTCTGCCAGAGCCTGGGGCTTCGGGGCTACCAGGAACTCAAGCTGGCGCTGATCCGGGAGACGCTGCCGGTGGAGCGGCAGCTGGTGGACGAGGTGTCCGCGGCCGACGGCCCGGATGAGATTGCCGGGAAGGTGCTCGGCGGGGCGGCGAGTGCGCTGACCGAGGCGGCGCGGGGGATCGACGGTGGCGTGCTGGCGGCGATCGCCGACCTGGTCGTCGCCGCGCCGCGGACGTTGTTCGTGGCGGTGGGGACGTCGGCGCCGCTGGCGATGGATGCCGCCTACCGGCTGACCACGGTCGGGGTCGATGCGCGGTTCGCCGGGGATGCGCATGTGCAGCACGTCACCGCCCGGATGCTGGCGGCGGGTGATCTGTGCGTTGCGGTCAGCCACACCGGCTCGACGGCGGAGACACTGGCGGCGATGCGGGCGGCCGTGGACGCCGGGGCGCATACCGCCGCGATCACGAGCTTTGCCCGGTCACCGTTGACCGAGCTGGTGCGGCACGCGGTGGTGGTGGGCAGTCGGGAGACGGCGTATCGCATCGAGGCGATGACCAGCCGGATCGTGCACCTGTCGGTGCTCGACGCCCTGTTCGCCCTCGTGGTGGTGCGCAGCCCGCGCAGCCCTGGCGCGCTGGCGATGACCGCCGACGTGATCGTCGAACACCGGATGTAGCCGCCTACCAGACCCGGCGGCGCCGGTGCCGACGGTCCATGGTTCGCCCCCGCGTCCACCGAGGAACGGTATGAGCCCGCGGACCAGCGGTGGATCGGTGGTGGGCAAGGTATGTCCCGGCGGTCGGTCAGCCGCCGGCCGCATCGGTGATCAGACCGACCAGCGCGGTGACCAGCATGGCCGCGGCGCCGCCCAGCACGACGCGCAGGGTCGGACGCAGCAGCGCCATACCGGCGGCCCGCGCGGCGAGTATGCCCGCGACGGCGAGACCGATCACCGTAACCACGACGACGAGCATCAGGCGGCCCGCCCCCGCCGGGGCCGACATCCCGAGGAACGGCACCAGCCCGCCGGCCGTGAAGCTGCCCGCCGACGCGACGGCGGCCTGGACCGGGCGCGCCCGGGTGGCCTCACTCTGGCCGAGTTCGTCGCGCAGGTGCGCCTCCAGCGCACCCCGCTCGGTCAGTGTCACGGCGACCTGCGTGGCGAGGTCGCGCGGAAGGCCGCGCCGCTCGTAGATGCCGACCAGCTCGGCAAGCTCGGCCACCGGGTCGGCCGCCAGCTCCGCGCTCTCCTTGGCCCGGTCCGCGCGTTCCACGTCGGCCTGGGAGCTCACCGACACATACTCCCCGGCCGCCATCGACATCGCCCCCGCGGTCAGACCCGCGATCCCGGCGGTCAGGACCGCGCCGGTGGAGGCGCCGCTCGCGGCGACGCCGACGATGAGACTGGAGGTGGAGACCAGGCCGTCGTTCGCGCCGAGGACGGCCGCGCGCAGCCAGCCCGAACGGTTCGTGCTGTGCCGCTCCCGGTGCCGCCGCACCGCACCGAATGTCGCCATGGGGGCATTACAGCACGGTGTTGACGATCGGCATCGTCTCGGCGGCTGTGGCACAACTGTGACAATCACCCGTTCCACCAGGTGACCCGGCCTGTTCGCGCCCGGCCGAGATCGCGGCGATCAGCATGGCACACTCAACGGATCAAGAATCATCTCTGCCTGTTCCTCGAGGTAGACCGCTGGGAATCCGCTGATGAACGGCAATGATGGACAATCAAGGCTGACAGCGATCGCGCGACGTGGGATTGGTGACCTTGCCCCGACATCGTCCGATGCGGCCGGGACCGCGCACCTCGTACGAGGAGAGTTGGCTGGCCGGTGCGGAACTCGGTGAGGCGCTCACGCGCGGATGGCGTCCGCGGGCACAACCCGTGCAGATCGCGCTGGGTGCGGGTGAGGCCGTGCTGGCCCAGGCACCCGTCCGCGTCTGGCAGTACATCGGCCAGAACGTCACCTACAACCAGGGGTGGTTCGTCGCCTTCGGTAGTCCCCTTCTACTCGGTGCGTCCCTGCTCGGCAGCGCCCTGTACAACGGCAGCCAGCGCAGGCGCGCCGAGGCGCTCGCCGCGGTCCAGTGGCGCCCTGTCTGCCAGGGGCATCTTTTTCTGACGAACTGGCGCCTCGCGCTGGCGCTCACGACCGGCTGGATCGATATCGGCTACCCGTACCTGCGGGCGTCCGGCGTGGACGGCGACAGCATGGTCATCATGCTTGCCGGCCAACCCCCCGTCCGACTGCAGGTGTGGCCGGCGCACTGGTTCTTCGTGCTCATGAGATTCCTCGCCTACGGCGAGATCGTCCGGATGGAAATTCCGTCCCACCTGCAACGAGCGACTGCCCCTCGGGCCCTCGAACCTCCGTCTGGATCTTGAATCCCCGCCCGGACGGGGTCTGGAGAACGCCGGTGACGTCGCATGATCAGCGTCCTTCCCGGAGTGTGATCAGTGGGTACGCCCGATGGGTACGGCCGGCGGGTACCGGCGTCCGGATTTTTCCCGGGGGCTACCCCGCTAGCCCGCTAGCCCGCTACCCCGCTGCCTCGTGCCGGGTCGGTACCGTGATGGCGTCCTCCGGGAAATGTTGGCGGGTATTCAAGCGTGATTCGGGTCAAGATAATGTTATTGATAAAAATATCTTTGAGATTTTCCTTCGAGTGGATTTCGGGGATATCCATGAGGCCTGCCTCGTGGATAATTTGTTTACATGCCGTTCACGGTGCACGACCTGCCGGCGCCCCGCGAACCTATACCATTAATTCGGGTTCGCCGCACGGCCATCCGTCTCGGTCGAAACCAGCCGAGAAGCAGTCGGAGGCCAGCCATGAGATTGACTGCCGTCNGGATGTGGTCCGGTATGGTCGATCGGAAGTGAGGGCTCTCATGCCATTTGTCATCACCGCCGCGTGTATCGATGTCAAGGACGGCTCCTGCCTGGAGGGGTGCCCGGCCGATTGCATCTACGAGGGTGACCGTAAGATGTACATAAATCCGGATGAGTGCACGGAGTGCGGCGCCTGCGCAGTGTCCTGCCCGGTCGGCGCGGCCATCAGCGACGACCGTGTTCCCGCGAAGGACAAGGAGTTCATCGAAAGCGAGGCGCTGTTCTTCAGTGCCGTCCTGCCCGGTCGGGACGCGCCGCTCGGCGAGCCGGGTGGCGCCACGAAACTCGGCAAGATCAAGGCTGACACGCCCTTCATTGCCGCCTACGGAAACTGACGAGGGTGACCTCGGGTATTCGCCGGGGCGGAGCACGATAAAGCGGAGCAGTAGCGGGAAAAACGAACCGAGGGAATGTGCGGAAGGGCCGGTGCTGGCGGGCCTCGGGTCCGAGGCGCCGGCCTGACGCCGAGACGTTGTGGGGGGATCCCTCCCGTAACCGGCCTGCGTTCCAGGCGATTCTATCCCGCAGGTCCGACGGAACGGGGGGGTCCGCTCGTCCAGCCCCGGATAGTTCCAGGGTGTTTCGTGGNGGGCGGGGCCGGGTGTCAGCGGACCGGTGGCGCGAGGGAGCGCAGGAGTTCACCGGCGGGTTCGTCGGTGAGCTCGGCGAGGGTCACCTCGTCGAGCGTGACCAGGAAGTTCTCCTGGGCTCGTCGCAGGAGGGGGCGCAGTCGGCAGGCGCATCGCAGCGGGCACGGGGGACCGTCGCAGGAGACGAACTCGTCCGTGCCCTCGAGGGCACGGACGATGTGCCCGACGGTGACCTGCGTCGCGCCTGGGGCGAGCAGTNCCCCGCCGGTGCGCCCGCGCACGGTGACCACGAGGTCGAGCCGCTGGAGGCGTTGCACGATCTTCGCCATGTGGGTGAGCGGAACATCGAGGGCTTTCGAGAGGTCGCGGACGGTGAGGCGATCCTCCCGGGTGGCCGTGAGCATAAGCGCCCGCAGCGCCAGGTCGGTCGACTGGGTCAGGTGCATGGGAGCGCGCCTGTCGAGGTGACGGTCACCCGACCATCTTGCCTTCTACTCTTCGTAGAAGATTGTCCCGACGGCACCTGCGTCCCACGGGTGCCGCCTGCCGAGGTCAGACCTCGGCGGGAGCGCGGCCGGGGGNGTGACACCGCGCCGGCACTGGCCGGCACCGGCCGGTGCCGGTCTCCTCATGGCGACCGCGGACCCCCGGCCGGGGGAGCCTATACGGGTGTCCGCGGCGAGGGCAGTTTCCGGACGATGGTCAGTCCGTCCGCAATGGGCAGCATGACAACCTGTACCCGGGAGTCGCCGGCGAGAAGCTCGTTGAACTGTTTGACGGCGACGACAGCAGGATTGTCCGAGTGGGAGCGCACCACGTGCCCATACTGCAGCACATTATCGACGATGATGACCCCGTTCGGGTTCATCCGGGGAAAGAGAAGCTCGTAATACCTCCTATACGAGGTCTTGTCCGCGTCGATGAACGCCAGGTCGAAGGTGGGTTCTTCGGGGAGCATGCCGAGACTGTCCGCCGCCGGTCCGAGGGCGAGGTCGATGTGATCGGAAACACCGGCCCGAGCCCAGTACTGGCGGGCGATCGAGGTCCATTCCGCGCTGATGTCCAGGCAGAGAAGTCGGCCGCCGGGGGGCAGACCCCGTGCGATGCACAGCGCGGAATAGCCGGTGAAGGTACCGATCTCGACCGCGCGGCGCGGGGCGATCGAGGCCGTCAGGATGGTCAGGAACGTCCCCTGCTCGGCCGGTACCTGCATCTCCGCCTCGGGGAGCGTCGCCGTCACGGCGGAGAGCGCGTCGAGGATCGGATCCGGAGGTGAGCTGTGCTCCGTCAGATAGCTGTGGATCGGATCGGCCAGATAGGCTGATTTCAATCCCTTGCCGTTTTTTGCGCCTTCGCGGCGAAGCGTGCCGACGCCGGTTGTCGCGACTTCACGAATCTTCTGTGCCGGACTTTTTGCCATGATCAGTGGAACTCCATCCCTGGTGGCTCAGTTCGAAAATAACTGGCCCGGGGCGCATTGTGGTTACGGACCGCTCCTCGGCTCGGAAAGAACCAGTAAAGATCATCTAGTTAATCGGGAGTCCGGTGAAGCCGTTGTCCGGTCGTCACGGCCTGTCGTCGGCCATGGCGTAATCTGTCGTGACGTAATCCACTACTTCCAGTAGTTCGTGGATGGTGGCCGATGTCCGCCGAGGGCCCGGGCCGTCCGTGCCCCCAGAACCCGGCGTGGCCGCGATGCGGGTGCCGCCCGCCGCGTCCACGGATCTCTGCGCGGGTGCCGGCCGGGCGGCCGTCGGCCGTCGGTCTGGATGTGTCCGGGGCAGGTCAAGGACGACGCACAGACCCCCGTTGTCACCCTCGGCCAGAGTGACCGTCCCGCCGTCGGCGGTCGTCAGGGCATGCACGATGGCGAGCCCGAGGCCGTTCCCGCGCCGATCGGCCCGGCCGGGCACCTCTCCTCGCTGGTCGGCTTCTCGCTGGTCGGCACTGAGGTTGGAGCTGAACCGGCGGAAGGCGGCGGCCCGCTGCTCGGCGCTCATGCCGCGTCCGCTGTCGGCGACCGTGAGCCGCGTCATGCTTTCCGCCGTCATGGTGCTCTGCGGCCCGGTGACGTTCATCTCGTCCAACTCGTCCGCGGCGCTCCCCGTCCCGAGGCCCGCCTCCGCGGTGCCTCCGGCGCCCACCNGGCGTGGCTGGGCCGGTGGGTTCGTCCCGGACGTGACGCTGACCCGGCCGCCGGACGGGGTGGCCTCCAGCGCGTTGCTGAGGAGATTGTCGAGGATCTGCTCCAGGTGCCCCGGGGTGCACTGGACGACCTGGTCCGCGTCGACGTCGCAGGTCAGCGTCACTCCGGCGGCGGCTGCGACCGGTCGCCAGATCAGGCATCGTTCCTCGGCGACGACCGCGAGGGGGATCGGCTGGGTCGGGATCGGCGCATGCTCGGCCCGGGAGACCGCCAGCAGCCCGTCGACCATCCGGGAGAGCCGGTGCACCTCGACCAGGGTGCCCGCGACCTCGTCGGTGGTGTCCGCGTCCACGTCCTGTTGCAGCAGCTCCAGGCGCAGGCGCATCGCCGTCAGCGGGGTGCGGATCTGGTGGGAGACGTCGGCGAGGAACCGGCGCTGGCTGTCGACCAGCAACTGGAGCCGTCCCGCCATCGCGTCGAACGTCGTGGCAAGTTTGCGTGCCTCGGGCGGGCCACCGACGGCTCTGGCCCGGATCGTGAGATCACCGGCACCGAGTTCGGTCGCTGCCTGCTCGAGCCGGCGCAGCGGCCGGCCCACCCAGCGGGCCAGCAGTATCGAGATCCCCAATGCGGCCAGCGTGACCAGGACGCCCGCGAGGGCGATCATCGTCCACCGGTGGATGATCGAGGCGCGCAGCCCGGCATCGCTGCGCGCGACGGCCAGGATGCCGACCAGACCCTGCGCGTTGGACACCGGAGCAACAAGGATCATCCGGTGTCGATTGGCCGCGTTCGGGTTGATGACCACGTTCTCCCGGCGGGCCCGATCCAGATCCCAGCCCATGATCGGGATGTCGTCACCGGTGTCGGCCACGGGCGTACCGTTCGGGTCGAACAGCCGGAGCTCGTCCGGTGGCACGGCCGTACTGTCGCGTACGGCGGCGGGCAGCGGGGCCGCGCCGGCGGACAGTCGCCGCCACTTCACCTCGGCGCAGTAGGCCTGCATCGCGGCCGTGAGCCGCAGGCCGAACAGCGCCCGGTCGTGACGGGTGGCGTCGAGCCCCATCGGGACGCACAGGCCGACAAGCAGCGCCGTCGTGAGCGCGAGCTGGGCGGCCAGGATGCGCCGGGTCATTGGATGTGCCGGGTCATCGGCCGAGGGGTGGCGCGCTCCGGTCACCGGGGGTCGGATCGGCGCCGGGTGTCGGCGGCCCGCCCAGGCGGAAGCCGACCCCGTACACCGTTTCGATCAGTTCGGGAATCCCGAGCTTGCGGCGGATCGCGCCGATGTGTACGTCGAGGACCTTCGATGAGCCGAACCAGTCGCCCCAGACAGCGGTGAAGATCTCCCGTCGGGTCCGGACCCGGCCGGGATCGCGGGCCAGNAAGGCCAGCAGATCGTACTCCCGCGCCGTCACCTGGACCGGACGGCCGTCGACGGAGATCCGCCGGCTGCGCCGGTCGAGGACGAGCGGTCCGTGCCGGACCACGTCGGAGCTCTCACCGGTGGCCCGGGCGGCGCGCCGCCGCNCCGCCCGTATCCGGGCCAGCAGTTCGGCGAATCCGAATGGTTTGACCAGGTAGTCGTCGGAACCGAGGTCCAAGGCCTCGACCCGGTCCGCCTCGTCCCCCCGAGCCGTCACCACGATCACGGGGGTGTCCCCGCGCTCGCGGATGCGCCGGCACACCTCCGCGCCGTCGATGTCGGGCAGCCCCAGGTCCAGGAGCACGAGGTCGGGCGGGGACACGCCCTCGACCCGGGCGAGCGCGGCCTCCCCGGTCCGCACCCGGTCGGCGGTGTAGCCGGCCCGGTCCAGACCGCGCACGAGCTGGGTACCGAGGCCGTCGTCGTCCTCGACCACCAGTACCCGGGCGCCGGCGGGATCGGGATGCCGCTGCAGGTCTGATGCGTGTGCTCGGGAGCCGTTGCCTGCAAGCGTCGCCATAGCATGACAGTAGGCGGCGCCGGGCGCGTCCGGCCGCCGGCCCCGCGGGTGCCACCGCGATTCCGCCGTCGCCAGCTCCGATTCCGTCAATATCTACTCGTTTCGCAGCGTCTGCCCATTTTGCCGGATCCAGCCCGGTCTCACCGGCTCGGCCGGCAGCGTGTCGCCGGACGACACCGCGGCGAGGATTCCCTCGAGGGCGTGCCGGGGAAGATCGATCAGTCGGGCGGCCAGCAGGTCGGGATCGCGCGCGGCCCGGGTCACGGCGGCCCGGGCGTCGCGCTGGGAGAGCGTGCGCCCCGAATCCTCCCGGACGATCCGGATGAGCCCGTCCCGCCAGACGTTGCCGATCTTGCCATGCGGGCGGTCCAGCAGCCACCGGGCGAGCCGGTCGGCGGGGGCGAGCGCCGCCGGGCCGACGGCCGTGAACGTCACGAGCCGCAGGTCCCCGAGGTCCCGGGCGGGGGTGGCGGTCCACTTCGCCCGCAGCTGCCGCAGCGGGTCATCCTGGGCCCGCCGGCGGCGGACGCCCAGATCGGGATGATCGGAGGAGACGACGACGGCGAGCCGGTCCGCGTTGACCGCCAGGAGGAGCCTGGTCAGCCAGGGGCCCGGATCGTCCGACAGGTCGGTGGCCACGCTGACCGTTCCGTCCTCGGTTGAGGCGCCGGGGCCGGTCGAGGAGCCGGGGCCGGTCGAGGCGAACGCGGGCAGCCCCCGGTCGAACACGGTCGCGAGACGCACGTGGACCGCGTCGNCCTCCCGCCGCTCGCCAACGAACACGGCGCGACCCGCCGGGCCGGTGGCGAGGAAGGCGGCCACCGCGTCGAGGACCGGGGCAGTCAGGCGCGTCGGCCGACTCTGCGTGGACTGCCGGCCCCGGGTGTAGATGGCGGCCGTCGCGGTTGTGGCCGCCGTGGCCGAGCGGTCCAGCTGCTTCCAGGTGGCCGGGGTCGGCTGGCAGACGTACATGTCGGCTCTGGCGCCCACCGCCTCCGCGCCCTCGTAGACGTGGAAGCCTGGCCAGATGGCCTCGAACACGAAGCCCTGATCGATCAGTGCCCGCTGCACCTTCCAACCCAGCGTCGGTACCCGGTCGCTGAACCCGTAGGCCAGCAGGACGCGACCATGTTCGCGGTCCGCGAGACCCTGCGCGCCGCGCCCGGTGAACAGCGCCACGCCCTCCGGGGTGTAGGGCGGATCGGTGAATGCCAGATCGGCTGTGCCCACCACCGCCGGCGGCAGGCCGAAGCGCAGGTCGGCGTAGAGGCACCGCAGCCGGACGTCCAACGACCGGGCCGAGCTGTCCAGGTAGGCGAGCAGCTCGTCGTCGATGTCGACGACGGTCACGGTGAGCCCGTCGATCAACGAGACCGCCGCCAGCGAGGTGAGATCATGATCACCTATGCACAGCAGATGCGCGCCGCGCAGGTCGTAACGCGTCCGCAGCCAGACGGCCCGGCGCACGACGGTCGTCGCCGTCGCGGGTACGTGGTCGAGGTCGGCCCGCGGTCGGGGCGCGGCAGCGATGAGATCATGCATGGTCGTGACCAGCGGACCGTGGCGGGTGATCACGGCGGCGAGGGGATCGAGCGGAGTCTGTCCGCTCAGCTCGTCATAGCGGATCAGGCCGCGGTAGCGGTCGATCGACGCGGGGCGCAGCACGTGACGCCCGTCGGGGCCGGTCCGCAGATCGTCGCCGAGGCTGGCGAGGATCTCCTCCACGCTCCGTCGGGGCAGGCCCGAACTCTGGACCAGCTGGCGCAGGGTGCGTGGCTGCTCGGTCAGCGCCGCCACCGCCGCGCGAGGCGCCCGGGCATGCACCCGGTAGCCCGCCAGCAGGGTCGCCAACGACTCGCCGGATTCGGCCGGACCCGGCGCCCGGCCCGGGTGATCCGGTCCTGACAGGGTATGTGGAGGGGACACGCAACCAGCGTCGCACCTGCGGCGGACACACGATTCTACCGGTCCCGCCGAGGCCAGCTAATCTCTTGTCGTGCTCAGAAGGCTTGATCTGCGTGGCGCGGTGCCTGCCGCAGCCGAGATCCGACGGCTACTGCCGCGGGCCGACGTCGACGTCGACGTCGCCGTCGATGCGGTCCGGCCGGTCTGTGCGGACGTGCGGGACCGCGGCGACGCGGCCGTCCTCGCCGCCGCGGAGCGGTTCGACGGGGTCCGCCCGCCGAGCCTGCGGGTGCCCGCCCAGGTTCTCGCCGCCGCCGCGGATGTCCTGGATCCGGCCGTGCGCGACGCGCTGACCGAGGCGATCCGCCGGACTCGGCTGGTGCACCGTGCGCAGCTGCGGGAGCCGGTGGCGATCGAGGTCGCGCCCGGCACCACGGTGACGCAGCGCTGGGTGCCGGTGGAGCGGGTCGGCCTGTACGTGCCGGGCGGGCGGGTCGCCTACCCCAGCAGCGTCGTGATGAACGTCGTGCCCGCCCAGGAGGCCGGGGTCGGCTCGCTCGCGGTCTTCTCCCCGCCGCAGAAGGACAACGGCGGGCTGCCGCATCCGGTGATCCTCGCCGCCTGCGCGCTGCTCGGTGTCGAGGAGGTCTACGCGGCCGGCGGAGCCCAGGCCGTGGCGATGGCCGCCTACGGGACCACGAGCTGCCCGCCGGTCGATGTGATCACCGGGCCCGGCAACGTCTACGTCACGGCGGCCAAGCGCCTGCTGCGTGGGGTCGTCGGGGTGGACGCCGAGGCGGGCCCGACCGAGGTCGCGATCCTCGCCGACGCCACCGCGGATCCGGCCTTCGTCGCAGCCGACCTCATCGCCCAGGCCGAGCACGACCCGATGGCCGCCTGCCTGCTGATCACCCCGTCGGTGGAACTCGCCGACGCGGTCGACGTCGAGCTCGGCAAGCAGGTGCCCGCCACCCGCCACCGGGAGCGGGTGGCGGAGTCGCTCGCCGGCCAGGGGGCGGTCGCGCTCGTCGCGGACGTCGACGCGGGTCTCGCGGTGGCGGACGGCTGGGCCGCCGAGCATCTGGAGATCCACACCGCGGACGCCGCCGCGGTCGCCGCCCGGGTGCGCCACGCCGGAGCGGTCTTCGTCGGCGACTACGCTCCCGTCCCGCTCGGCGACTACCTGGCCGGGTCCAACCACGTCCTGCCCACCGGCGGCACCGCCCGGCATTCCAGCGGTCTGGCGGTCACCGCCTTCCAACGTCAGGTCCAGGTGGTCGAGTGCACGCGGGAGGGGCTCGCCGCCGTCGCCCCGCGTATCGCCGCGCTCGGCGGGGCGGAGGACCTCACAGCTCACGTCGACGCGGTGGAGGTTCGACTCCGATGATATTCAAGGCGGCCGGGAGCGGTGCCGAGGACCGGCCGTGGCGCCCGTGGGACGCTGACGGCCTGCCGCTGCGCGACAGCCTGCGCGGGCTCTCGCCCTACGGCGCTCCGCAGCTCGACGTGCCGGTGCGGCTCAACACCAACGAGAACCCGCACCCGCCGTCGGTCGGGCTGGTCGACGCCATCGGCAAGGCCGCGGCCCTCGCCGCCACCGAGGCGAACCGCTATCCCGACCGGGACGCCGAGGCGCTGCGTGCCGACCTCGCCTACTACCTGACACCGGACGCCGGCTTCGGCGTGCACACCAGTCAGGTCTGGGCCGCCAACGGCTCCAACGAGATCCTCCAGCAGCTCCTCCAGGCGTTCGGCGGGCCCGGTCGGGTGGCGCTCGGGTTCGAGCCGTCCTACTCGATGCACCGCCTCATCGCGCTGGCCACCGCCACCGAGTGGGTGGCCGGGCAGCGAGCGGAGGACTTCACGCTCTCCCCGGCCGTGGTCACCGACGCGATCGCCCGGCACCGACCCGCCCTGGTCTTCCTCTGCTCACCGAACAATCCGACGGGCACGGCCCTGCCGCCCGAGGTCGTCGCCGCCGCCTGTGAGGCGGTGGAGGCCACCGGCAGCGGCATGGTCGTCGTCGACGAGGCCTACGCCGAGTTCCGCCGGGCCGGCGTGCCCAGCACGCTGACGCTGCTGCCCCGTCATCCGCGGCTCGTCGTCACCCGGACAATGAGCAAGGCGTTCGCGCTGGCCGGTGCCCGGGTAGGCTATCTTGCCGCGCACCCCGCCGTGGTGGACTCGCTGTACCTGGTGCGGCTGCCCTACCACCTGTCGAGCTTCACCCAGGCCGTCGCGCGCACGGCGCTCGCGCACGCCGACGAGCTGCTCGGCACGGTGGAGGCGGTCAAGGCCCAGCGCGACCGCATCGTCCGGGAGTTGCCGGCGCTCGGTCTGCGGCTGGCTCCGAGCGACGCCAACTTCGTGTTCTTCGGCCGGTTCGCCGATCAGCGGGCGGTGTGGCAGAGCCTGTTGGACGCGGGAGTGTTGGTCCGCGATGTCGGTCTGACCGGCTGGCTGCGGGTCACCGCCGGGCTGCCGAACGAGGTGGACGCGTTTCTCGGGGCGCTGGGCAGAACTCTCACCGGCAGCGTCATCGGCGCGGACGGTGTCATCAGCCTCGCCACCGCCTGAGCCCCTGGCCCGGCCTGAGCCCCTGGCCCGGCCTGAGCCCCTGGCCCGGCCTGAGATCTACAGAGACCGAGGAAGCCCCCGATGGCACGCACCGCGCGAATCGAACGCAAGACGTTGGAGTCGGACGTCCTGGTCGAGCTCGACCTCGACGGGACGGGAATCTCCTCGTCGGACACCGGCGTCCCGTTCTTCGACCACATGCTGTCCCAGCTCGGCAAGCACGGCGGGTTCGACCTCACCGTGCGTACCCGGGGGGNTCTGCACATCGACGCCCACCACACCGTCGAGGACACCTCGATCGCCTTCGGGTCCGCCCTGCGCGAGGCGCTCGGCGACAAGGCGGGTATCCGCCGGTTCGGGGATGCCACCGTCCCGCTGGACGAGGCGCTCGCCCAAGCCGCCGTCGACCTGTCCGGCCGGCCGTACTGCGTGCACGTCGAACCGGATCTCGTCGGGATGATCGGAACTTACGACACGACGCTGACCCGGCACATCTTCGAGTCGATCACCGCGTCCGCCCGGCTCGCGCTGCACGTGCGGGTGCTGTCCGGCCGCAACGCCCATCACGTGGTCGAGGCCCAGTTCAAGGCGGTCGCGCGGGCTCTGCGCGACGCGGTGGCGCTCGACGCCCGCGTCGCCGGGATACCCTCCACGAAAGGTGTGCTGTGAGCGGAGACGGACCCGGCCGGCGTCCCCGGGTGGTTGTCCTGGACTACGGCTCGGGAAACCTGCGGTCGGCCGAGCGCGCGCTCGCCCGAGTCGGCGCCGACGTGACGGTGACCGCGGATCTTGACGTGGCCCGCGGCGCGGCGGGCCTGGTCGTACCGGGCGTGGGCGCCTATGCGGCCTGTATGGCAGGCATCGACGCCGTGGGCGCCGCGCCCGTGGTGCGGGAGCGGGTAGCGGCGGGACGGCCCNTGCTCGGGNTCTGCGTCGGGNTGCAGGNGCTGTACGAGCTCGGTGACGAGCACGGGGTGCGGACGGTCGGGCTCGGCGTGATCCCTGGCGAGGTCCGCCGGCTCGCCGCCGACATCCTGCCGCACATGGGCTGGAACACTGTGGCGCCGCCCGCCGGATCGATCCTGTTCGCCGGACTGCCCGCGGACACGCGGTTCTACTTTGTCCACTCGTACGCGGCGAAGGCCGATCCGGCCGCCGGGGACACCGTGGGGGAGCACGGCGAGCCGTTCGCCGCCGCCGTCGAACGGGGTGCGCTCGCCGCGACCCAGTTCCACCCGGAGAAGTCCGGGGATGCCGGAGCGCACCTGCTGGCGAACTGGCTCGGCAGCCTGGTCTGAGCGAGCCCTGGTCTGAGTGAGCGTGAACGCGAGGGCGGATGTCCTGTAATGCGGATGTCCTGTAATTAGGGCGGCTCCAGCGCCCCGCTGGACCGTAGGGTGGCCGATGTGACGCTTACTCTGCTGCCCGCCGTGGACGTGGCCGACGGCAGGGCCGTCCGACTCGTCCAGGGCGAGGCCGGTTCCGAGACCTCGTACGGCGACCCGCGGGAGGCGGCGCTGACCTGGCAGCGCGACGGCGCCGAGTGGATCCACCTGGTCGATCTCGACGCTGCCTTCGGCCGGGGGTCGAATCGGGAGCTCATCGCCGAGGTGGTACGCGCGGTGGACGTGGCCGTCGAGCTCTCCGGCGGCATCCGCGACGACGCATCGCTCGACGCGGCGCTGGCCACCGGCGCGGCCCGGGTCAACATCGGCACGGCTGCGCTCGAGGATCCCGACTGGGTCCGCCGGGCCATCGACCGGGTCGGTGACCGTATCGCGGTCGGTCTCGACGTCCGGGGGACCACGCTGTCGGCCCGGGGCTGGACGCGGGACGGTGGCGAGCTGTTCGATGTGCTCGCCCGCCTCGACGCCGACGGCTGCGCCCGGTACGTGGTGACGGATGTGCGCCGAGACGGCACGCTCACCGGGCCGAACGTCGAGCTCCTGCGCTCCGTGACCGCGGCCACCAGCCGGCCGGTGGTCGCCAGCGGCGGCGTGGCCACGCTCGACGACCTCACCGCGATCGCCGTGGTGCCCGGAGTGGAGGGCGCGATCATCGGCAAGGCGCTCTACGCCGGCGCCTTCACGCTGCCCGAGGCCCTGGCCGTTGCCGGGAATATCGGGAATATCGGAAACGGATGTGCGGGTGCGGTGGGTCGATGAGCGTCGCGGTCCGGGTGATTCCCTGCCTCGACGTTGACGCCGGCCGGGTCGTGAAGGGCGTGAACTTCACGGACCTGCGCGACGCCGGCGACCCGGTCGAGATGGCGCGCCTCTACGACGCCGAGGGTGCCGACGAGCTGACGTTCCTCGACATCACCGCGTCCAGCGGCGATCGGGAGACCACCTATGACATCGTGCGGCGGACCGCCGAACAGGTGTTCATCCCGCTGACCGTGGGTGGCGGGGTCCGCTCGGTCGACGACGTGAACCGCCTGCTGCGGGCGGGGGCCGACAAGGTCGGCATCAACACGGCGGCGGTGGCCCGGCCCGAGCTGGTGCGCGAGTGCGCCCACCGGTTCGGTAACCAGTGCATCGTCATCTCGGTGGACGCCCGGCGCCCACCCGGTCCCGACGGTCCGCGCTTCGAGGTCACGACGCACGGCGGCCGCAAGGGCACCGGCATCGACGCGGTGGCCTGGACGGCGCGGGTGGTCGAGCTCGGCGCCGGGGAGATCCTGCTCAACTCGATGGATGCCGACGGCACACGGGACGGCTACGACCTGGAGATGATCTGCGCGGTGCGTGCCGAGGTCGATGTCCCGGTGATCGCCAGCGGCGGGGCCGGCGACCTGGCCCACTTCGCGCCGGCGATCGACGCGGGCGCGGACGCGGTGCTCGCGGCGAGCGTGTTCCACTTCGGGCAGCTGCGCATCGGCGAGGTGAAGACGGCGCTGCGCGGCGCGGGTGTACCCGTGCGCTGACCAGGCGCGTCCGCCGACGGGGCGCCGACGGGGCGCCGACGGCCGAGGCGGCACAGGACGTCGTCGTCGTGGACGCCGGACGGATCGTCCAGCGCGGTCCGCGCCGGGATCTGATCGCGATGCGCGGCGTGTACCAGCGCCTGCACCGATCCTGGGCGGCGGGGGTCGGGACGGGAGCGGCGGGCGGCCCNNCGCCCGGCACCGCTGCGGCGCCGGGCGCGAGCAGAATGGTGGGGTGACCATTCGCCCTTCCGCTCTGGATCCCGCCATCGCCCGTAGGCTGCGCCGCAACGACGCGGGCCTGTTCCCCGCCGTCGCCCAGCAGTACGACACCGGCGAGGTGCTGATGCTCGGGTGGATGGACGACGAGGCGCTGCACCGGACCCTCACCACGGGCCGGGCCACGNACTGGAGCCGCAGCCGCGCGGAGTACTGGGTCAAGGGGGAGACCAGCGGGCACCGGCAATGGGTGCGGTCGGTCGCGCTCGACTGCGACGGGGACACCGTCCTCGTCCGGGTGGACCAGGTGGGCCCGGCCTGCCACACGGGCACGCGGACCTGCTTCGACGGCAATCTTCTGCCCACGGTGACCGTCGAGGCCGCGGATACCGCCCGGCCCCGCGACCTCTCCGGTGCCGCCAGCGTTTCCGGTGCCGCCAGCGTTTCCGGTGCCGCCGGTGACCCCGCTGGCGTGGACAGGGCCGGCGTGAGCAAGGCCGGCGCGGACCGATGACGACCGGGCAGATCATCCCCGGCCGGGAGGAGTTCCGGGCCGCGGCGGCGGCGCATCCGGTCGTCGCCGTCACCCGTCGGCTGCTCGCCGACGGGGAGACACCCGTCGGCGTCTACCGCAAGCTCGCCGGCGGCCCCGGGACGTTCCTGCTGGAATCGGCGGAGCATGGCGGGGNGTGGTCGCGGTATTCGTTCATCGGTGTGCGGGCCGCGGCGACGCTGACCGAGCGCGACGGGCAGGCGGTGTGGGTGGACGGTGCGCCGCCTCCCGGAGTGCCGGTCGACGGTGACCCGCTCGACATCCTGCGTGCGGTGGAGAGCACTCTGCAGGCCTCGAACAGCCCACAGGCCCCTCCGCTCATGGGTGGTCTGGTCGGCTATCTCGGCTACGACATCGTGCGCCGCATCGAGCGGCTCCCCGCGCACGCCGTCGACGACCTCGGCCTTCCCGAGTTGCGCATGCTGCTCACCACCGATCTCGCCGTGCTGGACCATCGGGATGGTTCCTGCCTGCTGGTGGCCAACGTCTTCACCGGCCGCGGGAATGGTGCCGGTGACGCAGGCGCCACCGGCACCACCGGTGGGGACGCGGACGCCGCCGCACACCCGGCCGGGATCGACCTGGACGCCGCCTACGACGACGCGGTGGCCCGGCTGGAGGCCATGACCAGCGATCTCGCGAAGTGGAACGAGCCGACCGTGGCGACCACGGCGGGCACCGCCGCGGGGGTCGGCGACTTCGTCTCCGCCACGCCTCCCGGTGCCTTCCAGACCGCGGTCGAGCGGGCCATCGAGGAGATCCGCGCCGGCGAGTGCTTCCAGATCGTCGTCTCGCAGCGCTTCGAACGGCGGACGACCGCGGATGCGCTCGACGTCTACCGGGTGCTGCGGACCTCGAATCCGAGTCCCTATATGTACCTGCTGCGTTTCGCCGACCACGACGTCGTCGGATCCTCCCCGGAGGCGCACGTCAAGGTCACCGGCCGCCGGGCGTTGCTGCACCCCATCGCGGGCAGCCGGCCCCGGGGAGGCACTCCCGAACAGGACGCCGAGCTTGCGGCGGAGCTTCTCGCGGATCCGAAGGAACGCTCCGAGCACGTGATGCTGGTCGACCTGGTCCGCAACGACCTCGGGCGGGTCTGCAACCCCGGTTCGGTCCGGGTCGTCGAGTTCGCGGCCATCGAACGGTTCTCGCACATCATGCACATTGTCTCCACGGTGATCGGTGAGGTGGCTCCGGACCGCAGCGCCGTGGACGTGCTGGCCGCGACGTTTCCGGCGGGGACGCTCTCGGGGGCGCCCAAGGTGCGGGCGATGGAGGTCATCGACGAGCTGGAGCCGACCCGGCGGGGCCTGTACGGGGGCGTGGTCGGCTACCTGGACTTCGGCGGTGATCTGGACACCGCGATCGCGATCCGCACCACAGTGATGCGCGACGGTATGGCCTACGTTCAGGCCGGAGCCGGCATCGTCGCGGATTCCGATCCCGACACCGAGGATCTGGAAAGCCGCGCGAAGGCCGCCGCCGTCCTGCGCGCCGTCGAGGTCGCCGAGTCGTTGCGACCGCCGTCATGACGGCCGCAGGGTCCCCCCCCGCGGGGCGCCCATCCTCCCCGCGCGACCGGGCCGGCACCGCGGAGCCGCCTTCGCCGGGCCACCGTCCCGGAGGCGATGTGCACGCGGCCGAGGCGATGCGACGCGGCCACCGGGAACGCACCCTCGCGGTGCTGGGATGTCTGCTCGGTGCCGGCGTCGTGCTCGTGTCGGGCGGTGCGACCTGGGTGTCCGCTCGGGTGAGCGGGCCCCGCGGTGGGGCGGACGGCGGCGCCGTCGCGGCGCCACTCGCCGTGCACTGGACCGGCGGGGCGCTCGCATCGACGGCGACCGCTCTCGCCCTGGTCGGGCTTGCCGCGGCCGTGGCGATCGTGGCCACCCGGCGCATCGGGCGGCTGGTCATCGGTGTGCTCACCGCGGCCGCCGGGGCCGGTATCGCCTACGTGGCCGGACGCATCGGCTGGGATCCACTCCCGACGCTGCGCGAGACCGATCAGGTCCGCCAGCTCGTGCCCGGTGGCCAGGCGCGGATCGATGACGTCAGCCAGACGATCGCTCCCTGGCTGTCGTTTGCGGGCGGGCTGCTGCTCATCCTCGTCGGCGCCCTCGTCGTCCTGCGCGGCCGGTCATGGCCCGCAATGTCCGGCCGCTACCAGGCCCGCGATGCCACTCCGGCCGACGCCTGGGACGCGATCGAGCGGGGCCACGACCCGACCTGATCACCTGGCGTCTCCGCGACGCCCGGCTTGGCGGGCCGGCCAGCCGGAACCGGGAGCGCCACCGGCCAGCGGGTCGGCCAGCGGGTCGGCGGGCGCCAGGTCCGCGGGTGGGAGGTCGGGAAACGGGTCGACCAGCTCCGTGAGAGCCAGCGCCCGGCGGTCCAGGTCGGCTTCGAGCATCATCATGACGGCGTCCATCCGGATCAGGCAGCGGGACAGCTCGTCGAGCTGCTCGGCGAGCTCGGGCTCGAGGCGGGGCCGCCGGTGCGCGCCCGGGGCGTCGCGCGCCGCGGGCACCCGGGCGGCGCCGAGGGGGGACGAGAGGGGGGACGAGAGGGGGCGGCTGTCCATCGGAACTCTCCTCGGTGTCGAACTCATGTTCGAGTATAGGGGGCGCCGACGATCGACGCCAGCCCGCCACGCCGTCCCTGGGGCGCTGCCCGGGTCCGCCCGAGGGTTCGGGTCCGCCCGAGGACATGTGCGGCGTGCCATGCGTGTTTCCGGTCGGCGAAGGCGCGGCGGTCCCGAGTGTGCGCGGCGCGTTGCGGCCGCCGATCCCGAGAACCTGTCGTGCGGCCGCCCGGATCTCGTGATGTCGTCGCCCGACGATCGAGGTGGTAACCCGGTGGTGCCTCTGCACACGGTGGTTCACCGGCCTCGTCGCGTTACTCTGTCAACGGGCTCACGACGCAAGATCGATTGCGGACCGTAGCTGATCGGTGCAGGCGGATCCGAAGTGGCTGACAGTGCAGCGTCCGTGANGATGGGTGCGTTCGGGCCGCTACCCGATTCCTCACGGGAAAGTCAACTATGTGGAGTCGTGGATCGTAGCCGCATGTGGGGGGGCCGGGCACACCGTGCCTGCCTGGCCTACCATCGGCGGCATGACCGCGACAGTCGCGAGCGCGGGGCGATGAGCGTTCTCACCGAGATCCTCGACGGGGTCGGGATCGATCTTGCCGCCCGCGAGCAACAGACCTCTCTGGCAGATCTCAAGCGGCGGGTGGAACGCGTTCCCGACCCGAAGGACGCGCTTGCCGTCTTCCGGGACTCCCGGGTCTCGGTGATTGCCGAGGTGAAGCGCCGTTCCCCCTCGAAGGGGGAGCTGGCGACCATCACCGACCCCGCTGCCCTCGCCACCGAGTACGAGGCGGCGGGCGCCGCCGCGGTGAGTGTCCTGACCGAGCAACGGCGCTTCAGCGGCTCCCTGGCCGACCTCGACGCCGTGCGTCGCGCGGTGGACGTCCCGCTGCTGCGCAAGGACTTCATCGTGTCGCCCTACCAGGTCTTCGAGGCCCGGGCGCACGGGGCGGACATCGTCCTGCTCATCGTCGCGGCGCTGGACCAGCCGCGGCTCGTCGGCCTGCGCGAGCGGATCGAGTCCCTGGGCATGACGGCGCTGGTCGAGGTGCATGACGAGGCGGAGATGGTGCGGGCGCTGGACGCCGGCGCCCAACTGGTCGGGGTGAACGCCCGCGACCTGCACACGCTGAAGATCGATCGGAGCACCTTCGCCCGGCTCGCGCCGATGGTGCCCCCGGAAGTGCTCGCGGTCGCCGAGTCCGGCATCCGGGGGCCGCACGATCTGCTCGCCTACGCCGCTGCGGGGGCGGACGTGGTACTGGTCGGCGAGGCAGCCGTCACCGGCGATCCTCGTCAGACGGTCGCCGATCTGGTGGCGGCCGGCGCGCATCCGGCGGCCCGGGTCGGGCGCTGAGGCCGCCGGCGCCCGTGCCCCGGTATCCGGGGCTCGGCCCTATACAGTCGCACCGTGACCACCCGAACCGCTGCCGAGTCAGTTCGCCCCGCGGCCGCCGGAACCGGGACGCCGTCGGGCTCCGGTCCGGTCCGTCCGGACACGTCGAGCTGGCAGGCGTTCCCCGACTCTTCGGGGCACTTCGGGCGTTTCGGTGGTCGTTTCGTCCCCGAGGCCCTCATGGCGGCGCTGGACGAGCTCACCGCAGCCTACGCGGCGGCCAGGGTGGATCCCGGCTTCACCGCGGAACTGGACGGGCTGCTGGCGAGCTACGCGGGCCGGCCCACTCCGCTCACCGACGCCCACCGGCTCACCGCGCACGTTGGCGGTGCCCGCATCCTGCTCAAGCGTGAGGATCTTGCGCACACCGGTTCCCACAAGATCAATAATGTCCTCGGGCAGTGCCTGCTGACCCGGCGGATGGGCAAGACCCGGGTTATCGCCGAGACCGGAGCCGGTCAGCACGGTGTTGCCACGGCCACCGCCTGCGCCCTGCTCGGCCTGGACTGCGTCGTCTACATGGGCGAGGAGGACACCCGCCGGCAGGCCCTAAACGTCGCCCGGATGCGCCTGCTCGGCGCCGAGGTCGTTGCGGTCACCTCCGGCAGCCGAACCTTGAAGGACGCCATCAACGAGGCCATGCGCGACTGGGTGGCCACCGTTGACACGACCCATTACTGCATCGGGTCGGTGATGGGCCCGCATCCGTTCCCGATGCTGGTCCGCGACTTCCAGCGGATCATCGGGGTCGAGGCGCGCGCCCAGGTGCTCGATCGTGTCGGCCGACTGCCCGACGCCGTCGTCGCCTGCGTCGGTGGCGGCTCGAACGCGATGGGCATCTTCCACCCGTTCATCCCCGACGTCGAGGTCGCGCTGATCGGCTGCGAGGCCGGGGGGGACGGGGTCGCCACCGGTCGGCACGCCGCGGCGATCGCCGGCGGTTCCGCGGGCGTGCTGCACGGCATGCGGACGTTCCTGCTGCAGGACGAGTTCGGGCAGACCCAGGTCTCCCACTCGATCTCGGCGGGTCTGGACTACCCTGGCATCGGCCCCGAGCATGCCCTGCTGCACGAGACCGGTCGGGCGAGCTATCGGGTCGTGGACGACACCGCCGCGATGGAGGCGCTCGCGCTGGTGGCCCGTACCGAGGGCATCCTGGTCGCGATCGAGAGCGCGCACGCCTTCGCGGGTGCCCTCGACGTCGCCCGGAAGCTCGGTCCGGGCACGACTGTCGTCGTCAACTGCTCCGGTCGGGGGGACAAGGACGTCGACACCGCCGCCCGCTGGTTCGACCTCCTCGACGAGGCCGATGCCGGCGGGGGCCCCGTCGGCGGTCCGGCGCGACCGGTCTGAGGGACCCTGAGGGATCCTGTCTCGGGACCGGCAGCAACCAAGACGGGACGCACGGGACGCGTAGGACGCACAGAACGCGCAGGACAGACAGGCCATAAAGGCCCTCGGGCTCGACGGAACGGACGCACGGTGCAGAGTCGGTTGGACGCAGTGTTCGCGGCGGCCCGCGAGGAGGGGCGGTCGGTGCTGGTCGGCTATCTGCCCGCGGGATTCCCGACGGTGGACGGGGCGATCGAGGCCATGCGGGCCATGGTGGCGGCGGGAGTCGACGTTGTTGAGGTCGGCCTGCCCTACTCCGACCCCACCATGGATGGTCCGGTGATCCAGGACGCGGCGGATGCGGCCCTGCGCGGCGGGGTCACGACGCGGGACGTGATCCGCACCGTCGAGGCCGTCGCCGCGACGGGGGCCCCGGCCCTGGTCATGTCCTACTGGAACCCGATCGACCGCTACGGCGCGGCCTCGTTTGCGGCCGATCTGGCCGCCGCCGGGGGCGCCGGAGCAATCACTCCGGACCTGCCGCCCGAGGAGGCCGGGCCCTGGCTCGACGCGTGCGCCGCGCACGGCCTGGCCCCGGTGTTCCTCGTCGCTCCCAGCTCCTCGGACACCCGTCTCCGGCTGGTCGCCGGCGTCGCGCGCGGCTTCGTCTATGCCGCCTCGCTGATGGGTGTCACCGGGACCCGGGCGGCGGTCGGCGAGCGGGCGGCCGATCTGGTCGCCCGGGTGCGGGCCGCCACCGAGCTCCCGGTGGCGGTGGGGCTCGGAGTGAGCACCGCGGCGCAGGCCGCCGAGGTCGCGGGCTTCGCCGACGGTGTGATCGTCGGCTCCGCGCTGGTGAAGGTCCTGCTTGAGGCGGAACGTTCCGGAGCCGGCGCCTCAGCGGGCCTCGCCGGAATCCGTCGGCTCGCCGCGGAACTCGCCGGAGGGGTGCGCGCTCCCGTTCCGGCGTGAACTCCCGGCCGCCCCGACCCGGCCGTCACATCTGTCGCCCACATCGAGTATTGCCCACATCGAGTATTGCCCACATCGAGCGCCGCATATATCACCCCGCCGCGCACCGAGCGAGACACGTGACTGTGCGACACGTGACTGTGCGACACGTGGCCGGGGCACCCCGCGCGTGATGGACGGGTCCACGGGATAGCCTGGCGACCGTGGTTCTCGCCGCTATTCCTAGCCCATCGCGTGGCGTGGTGCATCTCGGGCCGGTGCCGCTGCGTGCCTACGCCCTGATGATCATTATTGGCGTCTTCGTCGCCGTATTCGTGACGGGAAGAAGGCTGCGCGCTCGCGGCATGGATCCCATGGTGGCCAGCGAGGTCGCCTACTGGGCCGTCCCGTTCGGCATCGTCGGCGCCCGCGTCTACCACGTGGTCAGCACTCCGGCCGCCTATTTCGGCCGGGACGGCAACGTGCTGGACGTCATCAAGATCTGGAACGGCGGGCTGGGNATCTGGGGCGCCATCGCGGGCGGGGCCTTCGGCGCGTGGCTGGCGACCCGGCGCTACGGCATCAGCCTCGCCCTGTTCGGCGACGCCGCGGCGCCGGGCATCATCCTGGCCCAGGCGATCGGACGCTGGGGCAACTGGTTCAACCAGGAGCTGTACGGCAAGGCGAGCACCCTGCCCTGGGCGGTGCGCATCGACGAGAAGCACCAGATCATCCCCGGCGTGTCCACCTATCAGCCGACCTTCCTCTACGAGTGCCTGTGGAACCTGGTGGTGGCCGGGATCCTGTTGGTCGTCGATCGGCGGCACCGGCTCGGCCGCGGCAAGCTGTTCTGCCTCTACGTCGCGCTCTACACGTTCGGCCGGTTGTGGATCGAGATGCTGCGCATCGACACGGCGAACCAGATCCTCGGGCTGCGGGTCAACATCTGGACCTCGATCGTCGTCTGTCTGGGGGCGTTGCTGGCGCTGGCGGTCACCCGCAGTCCCGTGGATCCGAATCTGTCCAGGGAGGAGCAGGAGGCCCTCGGAATCGCCCGTTCCCGGCCCGCGGCGCGGTCCANGGTGACGACCGCCGGTACCGCCGACCAGCGGGCGGCCGCTCCCGATTCGGCCGGTCCCGATTCGGCCGCTCTCGATTCGGTCGGTCCCGATTCGGTCGATCCTGATCTGGGCGGTCCCGATCCGGCCGATCCTGGTTCCGCCGGGTCGGTGCCCGCCGCCGCGGTGCCCGATGCCTCCGGGTCGACCGCCACCACTGCCACTACCGCCACCACCGCCACCACCGCCACTACCGCCACCACTGCCACCACTGCCACCACCGGCGTACCGGCTGGTTCGCAGCAGAGCCGCGGCCTGGCGACGAGATTGCCGGCGAGCGGTGGGCACACGTCGGCCGTTCCGCCGGAGGAGCCGCAGCTGCCCTGATGAGACGCCGGAGACGCCGGAGACGCCGTCTCCGGCGGGGCCCCGGGCGTCGGCTGGACCGTCGACCTTCCCCTACTTGTAGTGACCGAGGCCGGGCGGGGAGGTATGACGTCATCTGGCGGTGATCTCCTGGACATATTTGATCGCGGCGCATGAGCGGGCCGCGTGGCACACTCGGTAGAGACACGGGGCGCCGGGCCAGCGTCGCCGTGCCGTCACACCACTCGGACAGCGTTGTCCGCACCCCCTTCAGCCCCTGAAGATGGACAGGACTTCGCCGGATGCCGAGTGCGCAAGGTCTTTACGACCCCACCTTCGAACACGATGCCTGTGGCGTCGGCTTCGTCGTCGATGTACACGGCAGGCGCAGTCACGAGCTGGTCGAGCAGGGCCTGACCGTGCTGCGTAACCTCGACCACCGGGGTGCCTCGGGCAGCGACCCGGACACCGGCGACGGAGCCGGCATCCTGGTGCAGGTCCCCGACCTGTTCCTGCGTGACGTCGTCGACTTCACGCTGCCCGCCCCGGGGCGTTACGCCGTCGGGATCGCCTTCCTGCCGCAGGTCTCGGGGGAGCGGGACGAAGCCGTGCGCACCATCAGCCGCATCGTCCGCCAGGAGGGGCTGCGGGTCCTCGGCTGGCGTGAGGTGCCGGTCGTCAGCCACATCGTCGGGCACGCGGCCC
Source organism: Frankia sp. Allo2 (assembly GCF_000733325.1). NCBI lineage: Bacteria > Bacillati > Actinomycetota > Actinomycetes > Frankiales > Frankiaceae > Frankia > Frankia sp. Allo2. The sequence continues at coordinate 79,804 of NZ_JPHT01000014.1, read as the reverse complement.
ACGAGGTTGAGCCGCGGATGCGGCAGCTGTTCCTCGCATTGCCCGGCAGTCTGCCCGCCGCCGGTCCGGTTGAGGGCGGCGCGGGGAACGGGTTCGACCAGGCCGACCTCGAACGTCGGGCGTTCTGCGCCCGCAAGCGGATCCGCCGGGAGACCGGCGTCTACCTGGCGTCGCTGTCGTCGCGGACCCTGGTCTACAAGGGGATGCTCACCACCCACCAGCTCTCGGCCTACTTTCCCGACCTCGACGACCCCCGGTTCACCAGTGCCATCGCGCTGGTGCACAGCCGGTTCTCCACGAACACCTTCCCGAGCTGGCCGCTGGCGCACCCGTACCGGTTCGTCGCCCACAACGGGGAGATCAACACTGTCCGCGGGAACCGGAACTGGATGCGGGCCCGCGAGGCGCTGCTCGCCAGCGACCTGATCCCCGGTGACCTCTCCCGGCTGTTCCCCGTCTGCGCGGACGGGGCGAGCGACTCGGCGAGCTTCGACGAGGTCCTGGAACTGCTGTACCTGGGCGGTCGCAGCCTGCCGCACGCGGTGCTGATGATGATCCCCGAGGCGTGGGAGAACCACACCGAGATGGACCCGGCGCTGCGCGCCTTCTACCAGTTCCACTCCACGCTGATGGAGCCGTGGGACGGCCCGGCCTCCATCGCGTTCACCGACGGGACGGTCATCGGGGCGGTGCTCGACCGTAACGGGCTGCGGCCCTCGCGGTACTGGGTCACCGACGACGGCCTGGTCGTGATGGCCTCCGAGGTGGGCGTGCTCGACATCCCGCCGCACAAGGTGGTGCAGAAAGGCCGGCTCCAGCCGGGGCGGATGTTCCTGGTGGATACCGCCGAGGGGCGCATCGTCAGCGACGAGGAGATCAAGTCCGAGCTCGCGAACGCGGCGCCGTACGCGGAGTGGTTGCACGCCGGTCTGATCGAGCTGGACGACCTGCCCGAGCGGGAGCAGCTCCTCTACGGGCACTCCTCGGTGCTGCGTCGCCAGCAGGTGTTCGGCTACACGCTGGAGGAGCTGCGCGTGCTCGTCGCGCCGATGGCGCGCACGGGCGCGGAGCCGATCGGCTCGATGGGCACCGACACGCCGGTGGCGGTGCTCTCCAGCCGTCCCCGGCTGCTGTTCGACTACTTCACCCAGTTGTTCGCGCAGGTCACCAACCCGCCGCTGGACGCGATCCGCGAGGAGTTGGTGACGAGCCTGGGCCGGGTGCTCGGCCCGGAGGGCAACCTGCTCGCGCCATCCCCGGCGTCCTGCCGGATGGTGCACCTGCCCTATCCGGTGATCAGCAGCAGCCAGCTTTCGAAGATCATCGGCATCAACGACGACGGTGACATGCCCGGCTTCGCCTCGGTGACGGTCCGTGGCCTGTATGACGTCGACGGGGGCGGCGCGGCGCTCGCCGCCCGGCTGGCGGAAATCTGCGCCGGGGNCAGCGAGGCCATCGCCGACGGTGCCCGCATCGTCGTGCTCTCCGACCGGGACTCCGACACGCGCAAGGCCCCGATCCCGTCGCTGCTGCTGACCGCCGCCGTGCACCACCACCTGATCCGGGAGCGGACCAGGACGAAGGTCGGCCTCATCGTCGAGTGCGGCGACGCCCGTGAGGTGCACCACATCGCGCTGCTCACCGGCTACGGCGCCGCGGCGGTCAACCCGTACCTGGCATTCGAGTCGATCGACAGCCTCATCGCCGAGGGCGAGATCGTCGGGGTGTCCCGGGAGCAGGCCGAGAAGAACATGATCAAGGCGCTCGGCAAGGGCGTGCTGAAGGTGATGTCCAAGATGGGCATCTCGACGGTGGCGAGCTACACCGGTGCCCAGGTCTTCGAGGCGATCGGGCTGTCCCAGGAACTGATCGACGCCTATTTCGCGGGTACCCCGTCGCGCCTCGACGGCATCGGACTCGACGTCATCGCGGCGGAGGTGGCAGCGCGGCACCGGCGGGCCTNCCCGCCGATCGCCTCCGAGCACGCGCACCGCACGCTGGAGGTCGGCGGCGAGTACCAGTGGCGCCGCGAGGGTGAGCTGCACCTGTTCAACCCGGAGACCGTCTTCCTGCTCCAGCACGCCACCCGCACCCGGCAGTACGAGACCTTCCAGAAGTACACCGCCCGGGTCGACGGTCTGTCCCGGGAGAACGCGACGCTGCGGGGTCTGTTCGAGCTGCGTACCGGGGTGCGCACGCCGGTGCCGATCGAGGAGGTCGAGCCGGCCTCGGAGATCGTCAAGCGGTTCGCGACCGGTGCCATGTCCTACGGCTCGATCAGCGCCGAGGCGCACGAGACGCTGGCTATCGCCATGAACCGGCTCGGCGGGAAGTCGAACACCGGCGAGGGCGGCGAGGACGCGGAGCGGTTCACGCCGGACGCGAACGGGGACCTGCGCCGCTCCGCGGTCAAGCAGGTCGCCAGCGGCCGGTTCGGGGTGACCAGCGAGTACCTCGCCAACGCCGACGACATCCAGATCAAGATGGCCCAGGGGGCGAAGCCCGGGGAGGGGGGGCAGCTTCCTGGCCACAAGGTCTACCCGTGGATCGCGAAGACGCGGCACTCGACGCCCGGTGTCGGGCTCATCTCCCCGCCGCCGCACCATGACATCTACTCGATCGAGGACCTCGCCCAGCTCATCCACGACCTGAAGAACGCCAATCCCAAGGCCCGGGTGCACGTCAAGCTGGTCGCCGAGGTCGGCGTCGGCACGGTCGCCGCCGGGGTCTCCAAGGCGCACGCCGATGTGGTGCTGATCTCCGGGCACGACGGCGGGACGGGCGCCTCGCCGCTGACCTCGCTGAAGCACGCGGGTGCCCCCTGGGAGCTGGGGCTGGCCGAGACCCAGCAGACGCTGCTGCTCAACGGCCTGCGCGACCGCATCGTCGTGCAGGTCGACGGGCAGCTGAAGACCGGCCGCGACGTCATCGTCGGGGCGCTGCTGGGGGCCGAGGAGTTCGGNTTCGCCACCGCCCCGCTGGTGGTTGCCGGCTGCGTGATGATGCGCGTCTGCCATCTCGACACCTGTCCGGTCGGTGTGGCGACCCAGAACCCGGAACTGCGCAGGCGGTTCACCGGCAGGCCCGAGTTCGTCGAGGCCTTCTTCACCTTCATCGCCGAGGAGGTGCGCACCTACCTCGCCGCGCTGGGCTTCCGCAGCCTGCAGGAGGCGGTCGGCCGGGTCGACCTGCTCGACGCCCGCGCCGCCGTCGACCACTGGAAGGCCTCCGGCCTCGACATCACCCCGTTGCTGCACACCCCGGAGCGGCCCTTCGGCGGCTCGCTGAACTGCACGTCCAGCCAGGACCACGGGTTGGACAAGGCGCTGGACAACTCGCTGATCCAGCTGTGCGAGGGAGCGCTCGACGACGGCCGGCCGGTCTGGCTGGAGATGCCGATCCGCAACGTCAACCGGACCGTGGGCACCATGCTCGGCTACGAGGTGACGAAGCGCTTCGGCGCGGCGGGGCTGCCCGACGACACGATCCAGCTGCGGTTCACCGGCTCCGCGGGGCAGAGCTTCGGCGCCTTCGCGCCCCGCGGCATGACACTGACCCTCGAGGGCGACGCGAATGACTACGCCGGCAAGGGCCTGTCCGGCGGCAAGATCTTCGTCTTCCCGCCGAAGGAGTCCCCGCTGCGGGCCGAGGAGAACATCGTCGCCGGTAACGTCCTGCTCTACGGGGCGACGGGCGGCGAGGCGTTCTTCCGCGGAATCGTCGGCGAGCGGTTCTGCGTGCGCAACTCCGGGGCGACCGCGGTGGTCGAGGGGGTCGGCGACCACGGCTGCGAGTACATGACCGGCGGCACCGTGCTGGTGCTCGGGGCCATCGGGCGCAACTTCGCCGCGGGCATGAGCGGCGGCGTGGCCTACCTGTACGACCCGGTCGAGGCGCGGATCAACACCGAGATGGTGGACGTCGAGGCGCTGGACGACGCCGACGAGACGATCGTGCGGGACCTGCTCGTCCGGCACCGCCGGGAGACCGGTTCGACGGTGGCCGCCCGGCTTTACACCGACTGGGACACCGTGCGCGGGTCGTTCCGTAAGGTGATGCCACGGGACTACAAGCGGGTGCTGACCGCCATCCGGCAGGCGCAGGAGCAGGGGCTCGTCGCCGACGAGGTCATCATGGCGGCGGCTCGTGGCTGACCGGGCCGCCAAGCACGACCCGACCATCATCGCGATCGCACGGACCCGACAGGAGCGGCATGGCTGACCCGACCGGCTTCCTCAAGCACCGCAGGGAGCTGCCGAAGCGCCGTCCCGTGGACGTCAGGATCACCGACTGGCGCGAGGTGTACGAGTCGTTCCCCGAGGAGCATCTGCGCACGCAGGCCAGCCGGTGCATGGACTGCGGCATCCCGTTCTGTCACGAGGGCTGTCCGCTCGGGAACATCATTCCGGAATGGAACGACCTGACCCGGCGCGGCGACTGGGTGGACGCCATCGAGCGGCTGCATGCGACGAACAACTTCCCCGAGTTCACCGGGCGGCTGTGCCCGGCGCCGTGCGAGGCGGCCTGCGTGCTCGGCATCGGCGACGATCCGGTGACCATCAAGCAGATCGAGGTCAGCATCATCGACCGCGCCTGGGCCGACGGCACCGTGGTCCCGGTTCCGCCGTCGCTGCGTACCGGCAAGCGGGTGGCGGTCGTGGGCTCCGGCCCGGCCGGTCTCGCCGCCGCCCAGCAGCTCACCCGGGCCGGCCACGAGGTCGTGGTCTACGAACGGGCCGACCGGATCGGCGGCCTGCTCCGCTACGGCATCCCCGAGTTCAAGATGGAGAAGCGGGTCTTGGACCGCCGGCTCGCGCAGATGGCGGCCGAGGGCACGTCGTTCGTCACGTCCTGCAACGTCGGCCTCGACATCTCCGCGGACGAGCTGCGTTCCTCCCACGACGCGGTGGTCCTCGCCGGCGGATCGACGGTCGGCCGGGACCTGCCCGTTCCCGGCCGCCAGCTGGGTGGCGTCCAGCTGGCGATGGAGTTCCTGGTGCCCGCGAACCGGGTCGCGCAGGGGGACCTGCCCGAGTCGCCCATCTCCGCCAAGGGCAAGAACGTGGTCATCATCGGCGGCGGTGACACGGGCGCGGACTGCCTGGGCACCTCCCACCGCCAGGGCGCGCTCTCCGTGCACCAGCTCGAGATCATGCCCCGGCCGCCGGAGCTGCGGGCCCCGGCCAACCCGTGGCCGTCGTACCCGATCATCTACCGGGTCTCCAGCGCGCACGAGGAGGGCGGCGAGCGGGTCTTCGCCGTCTCCACCGAGCGCTTCCTCGGTGACGAGGACGGCAACGTGCGGGCGCTGCGCATGCACGAGGTGCGCCTCGTCGGCGGGAAGTTCGAGAAGGTCGAGGGTACCGACACCGAGCTGCCCTGCCAGCTGGTGCTGCTCGCCATGGGGTTCACCGGTCCGGAACGGTCCGGCCTGCTGACCGATCTCGGGGTGGAGCTGGACGCGCGCGGCAACGTGGCGCGCGACGCCGGGTGGGCCTCCTCGGTCCCCGGCGTGTTCGTCGCCGGGGACATGGGACGCGGGCAGTCGCTGATCGTCTGGGCGATCGCCGAGGGACGTGCCGCGGCCGCCGCCACTGACCGCTGGCTGATGGGCAGGACGGACCTGCCCGAGCCCATCACGCCGACGCGTCGCTGACCGGGAGCCGGCCAGCCCCGGCGTGCGGCCGGAACATCGGAGCACTTTTCGGCCGAAGATTCATGTGATCTGCCTTGCTCCATGCCGGATCCGCGGCGATTGACCGGACTCGCCGACCCGCCTGGTGACCTGCGGCGGTACCGTTCAGTGCCATGAGGCTCGTGCTGCTCGGTCCACCTGGCTCCGGCAAGGGAACCCAGGGCGCTCGCATCAGCGCCCGGCACGGCATCCCCTCGATCTCGACCGGCCGGCTGTTCGACCGGCAGATTGCCGCGGGTACGCCGCTGGGCCGTCGCGCGGAGCGCTACGTCCGCGCGGGCGAGCTGGTCCCCGACGAGATCGTGCTCGACATCGTCGCCGACCGGCTCGAGAGCGGCGTCGACTGTGCGGTGGGGTTCCTGTTCGACGGGTTCCCCCGGACCTACCCCCAGGCCGAGGCGTTGGACCGGATGCTCGTGGCGACCCGCGGCCCGCTCGACGCGGTCGTCGACCTCGACGTCGACGTCGACGAGGTGCTCGACCGCATCCGGCGCCGGTCCCGCACCGAGGACCGGGTTGACGACGCGGAGGACACCGCCCGTCGCCGGTTGAAGGTCTTCGAGCAGGAGACCGCACCACTGCGCCGCTACTACCAGCGGGGTGGCCTACTGCGCACGGTGGACGGTTCCGGCAGCCCGGACGAGGTTGCGGCCCGCATCGAGGAGATGCTGGCGGACGTCGCCCATCCGGGTCTGCGGGCCCATCCGGGTCTGCCTGTCTGTCGGTAGGCCATGGGTCGCCGAGGAGGGGAGCGGGGGCGCCTCGCGCACGTCGCCCTCGTCGCCCTCGTCGTGCTCTGCTGGCTGCCGCTGGTCGTCGTCATCACCGCGTGGCGGACCGTGCTGAACCCGGCCTTCTATTCGCAGTCGCTGAACCGGGCCGACGCCTTCGACCGCGTCTACACCCAGGTACTGCCCGATCCCGCGGTCGACACGTTGCTGGCCGGCCTCCCGATCGACAGCTCCCTCGTCACCGCGAACCTGCGCACGGTGCTGCCCCCGTCGACGATCCAGGCGATGACCGACGAGCAGATCAACCGGATCGTCGCCTACCTGCGGGCCGACACGGACGACGTCGAACTCGCCGTCGATCTCCGGCCGATCTTCGACAACATCTCGGGCCTGGCCAACCGGTACGTCGCCGGTGAACTGGGCGCCGGCACCAGCTACCAGGTCACCACCGTGCAGGAGTTCACCCACGGTGTCGTCACCGCGCTCGACGACATCGCCGCCGGGCGCCCGCCGAAGTCCCTGCCCACGATCGAGCTCTCCCCGCAGGACACCGACCGCGTCCTGCCCGTGGTGCTGGACCGGGTGGACGCCGACACCCGGGCGCGCATCGAGGCTCCGCTGCGCGCCCTGCTGAGGTCGGGCAACATCGCCGGAGCGCTGGCGCTGGTCGGTCCGGAGGTCTTCCGGGGCGACGAGACGGCCATCGGCCGGCTCCAGGTGTATCTCCACGGATCCACCCTCGATCTCGGGGTCCGTCTGTCGGATCTGCGTGACCGGCCGATGATCGTCGCGATCGACCGGCTGCACGACGTCGCCGCGACCCTGGTGTGGGTCTCCCTCCTGCTCGCCCTGATCATGACGGCGGCCATGGTCAGCATCGTCGTGCTGGCCGGGCGGCGGGGGGTGTCCCGGGTCCGGGCCGCGACCGGTGCGGTGGTCCTCGCCGGCGTTGGTGCGGGGCTGCTCGGCGTCGTCCTGCGCATCGCGCTGCCGAATCCGCTGACCTCGCTGGACAGGTCGTCGTCGCCCCTGCCGCCGGGAGCCGGCGCAGTGCTGGTCGACTTCTCCTCGCGCGCCTACGGCACGCTCGAGAGCGACTTCCTGCGGATCGTGGCCTGGACGCTGGTGGCCGGCCTGGTCGGCTACGGATTGTCGCGGCTCGTCGCGGTGTCCGCCCGGTGGAACCGGACCGGCCGGCGGCGCCGGGTCGCCACGGCGTTCGCCCTCGCGGCGCCCCTGATGATCATCGTGACCTGGACGGCCTTCCCGGGCGCCGCCGCCGAGGCCCGCAAGCTCTGCAACAGCCAGCAGGCGCTGTGCGACCGGCGCTATGACCAGGTGAGCTACCTGGCCACCCACAACGCGATGGCCACCAGCGAGGACCGGTTTCTCGGGCCTGCCCAGGACCCGGCGATCACGCACCAGCTCGACCTGGGGGTGCGCGCCCTGCTGCTCGACGTGCACCACTGGACATCGCCGACCCAGGTCGACGCCTATCTGCAGACCCTGCCGCCCGCGACCCGCGACGCGCTCGCCCCGCTGACGCGAGGCGCCCGGTCGGAACGCCCCGGCACCTGGCTGTGCCATGACCTGTGCCAGCTCGGCTCCCTCGACTTCGTGGCGGAGCTGACTCGGGTCCGGGACTGGATGAACCGTAATCCCACCGAGGTCGTGACGCTGATCATCCAGGATAATGAGGTGCCGGCGAGCGAGATCGCCGGCGGCGTGGCGGCCGCGGGCCTCGCGGGGATGGTGACGACGCCGCCGGAGGATCCGCATGGCCGATGGCCGACCCTGCGCGAGATGGTCGCCTCGGGCCGACGCCTGGTGGTCTTCACCGAGCGGCAGGACCTGCCGGGCACGTTCCTGCGCAGCTTCTACCGGTATGCCGAGGACACTCCGTTCGATGCGAAGAAACCCGAGGATCTGCGAACCTGCGCCCGCAACCGGGGCGTGGACGGTGCCTCGCTGCTCCTGATGAACCACTGGCTCACCGCCGCCGCGCCCAGCCGCCGTGCCGCCCTCGGCGCGAACGCCGCCGAGACCGTGTTTACCCGGGCACAGCGTTGTCGCCAGGAGCGCGGGCGGATCCCGACGTTCGTCGCGGTCGACTTCGCCACGATCGGTGACGCGCAGGCGGCGGTGGACCGGCTCAACCGCGTTCGCGGCGGTGCCGGTTCCTGACCCTCGGCCAGCCGGTGGGAGCATGTCCGGGCGGTCATGCGTTGACCTGCGAGGAACCATCTAGTGATACGTCACCGTGCGAGGGAGCCCAGGTGCCGATCTGGAACCAGCTGCGTCAGTCCGCCCAGACGATGCAGGGCCAGCTGAACGCCAAGAAAAACGACCTGAAGAGCGGTGCCTTCCGCGATGCCAGCATGGCGATGTGCGCATTGGTCGCCGCGGCGGACGGGACCATCGACCCGGCCGAGCGGCAGCGGGTCGCCGCACTGATCATCTCCAACGACGTGCTCAACAACTTTCCCGCGGATGATCTCCAGCGTCGCTTCAACGACTATGTCGGCAAGCTGCAGGCCGATTTCGAGTTCGGCAAGGTCTCCATCCTCCAGGAGATCGGGAAGACGAAGAAGAAGCCGGCGGAGGCCAGGGCGGTCATCCAGATCGGGATCGTCATCGGCGGGGCCGATGGCAACTTCGACAAGACGGAGCAGGCCGTCGTGCGGGAGGCGTGCTTCGCGGTCGGCATCAACCCGGAGGAGTTCGACCTCTGAGCCGGACCGGCCGCACTGCGCCGAACCCGTCACCCCGTCACCCCGTCACCCTTCCTTCCATCGGCATAGAGGACACGTGGGACCAGCCGATGCCCTGCTCGCGGGCGGGGCGGGTCTGCTCGCGGGCGCGGNGAACACGATCGCGGGCGGCGGGACCCTGATCGCCTTCCCGGCGCTGCTCGCCACCGGTCTGCCGGCGCTGACCGCCAACATCACCTCATCGGTGGGGCTGGTCACCGGGTACGCCGGTGGGGCGCTGGGCTACCGCCGCGAGCTTGCCGGGCAGGCCGTCCGGCTGCGTGCCCTGGGACCGCCGGCTCTGCTCGGCGGTCTGGCCGGCGCCGTTGTGCTGCTGGCCACGCCCTCCGACAGCTTCCGGGCGCTGGTTCCGTACCTGGTGCTGGTCTCCTGTCTGCTTCTGGCGGCTCAGTCCCGGCTCGCGGCCGTGGTGGCACGCCGGAGAGCCAGCACGGCGGCGGGTGGCGGGCCGCCGGAGTCGGCGCCATCCGGGCCATCCGGTTCGCCCGCGGCCGCATTGCTGTCGCCCGCCTCCGGTTCGCTCGCCTCCGACCGGGTGACCTGGCCGACTCGGCTCGGGATCTTCGTCGCGGGAGCCTACGGATCGTATTTCGGCGCGGGGCTCGGGGTGCTGCTCCTTGGGGTGCTGGGCATTCTGCTCACCGACGACCTGCAGCGCACCAACGCGCTGAAGACGCTGCTCGCGTTCGGGGCCAACGCGGTGGGAGTGGCGGTCTTCCTGGTCACCGCGAAGGCCTCGTGGGGGNTCGCCGGCATCCTCGTGGTCGCATCCCTGCTCGGTGGGACGATCGGTGCCCGGGTGGCCCGCCGGCTACGACCGAACGTTCTACGTGGCGTGGTCATCACGCTCGGTGCGACCGTGGCGATCGCGTTGCTGATCCGTGGCTGACCAGCCGGCCGTCCGTCGAACCGGCCGTCCGTGGACTATCTTACGTTATCGGACGGTGCACGCCGTCGTTATCGTACATTCGCGCAAGCAACTCGGCCAGGTAGCGGCTACGCTTCCGAAGCCAGCTTGAGGAAATGGTTCCGGTGACAGCCGGCTGGGTTACCGCTGGGCCCTACGTTCGTCGTCCTCCTGTGAGGAGTTATCCACAGGTGGCCTGTGGCGCTGGATTACCGGGGCTACCTGATGGATTCTCGGTCCATGACGTTTTCCGCTTCGGCCTCGTCCCCGCCGACCCGTCCCGTGCGCTATCCCGGTTTCGACCCCGCGGTCCGCATCGCCGGTCGCCAGGGGGGTGCGATCACCTACCGGCAGGCGATGGCCGCTGGGTTGACCCGCGGCCAGCTGCGCCAGCTCGTCCACTCTGGCCAGTGGAGCCATCCGGTGCGCGGTGTCTTCGTCGTACCTCTCGGCCCGACGGAGCTCCCCGGCTCCGTCAACGACGTCCCGCGGCCGGGGGACCGGCGGCGCGCCGAGCATTCTGAAATCCGGGAGAAGGAATCCGCCGGACTTGTCCGTAACGACGTCGCGCGCCGACGAAGAAAGCGCCATGGTGCCATCACCGCGGGCCCCGGACACGCGGCGTCGGTCGTCGGCGGTGAAAATACAACGCCGATTCTCCCGGTCTTCTTCTCGCCATTTTCTGCACGGGTAAGGGCCGCGCTCATCGGGCGTCCCCGAGCCGTCGTCTGCGGGATCACCGCCGCCCGGCTCCACGGTTTTCCGCTCGAGGTTCCGGAAAGCTCCGCCGAACCCGTGCACCTTCTTCTTCCGGCTCGGCAGACCCGGGCCCAGCCGCGCGGGATCCGGCTGCACTTCAGCGATCTCGACGTCGACCAGCGCGTCGAGTTGGGTGGGATCCCACTCACCTCGCCGGAGCGGACGCTGGCGGATCTCGTGCTGGCCGCCCAGTCGCGTGAGGTGGCGGTCGCCCACCTGGACGCAGCCCTGCACCGCGGCCTGGTGCCGAGCCTGGCGGGGGCACGGGCGGCCGCCGAGGGGCGGCGCGGTTTCCGGCAGACGACCGACTGGTGGTCGCTGGCCGACGGCCGGGCCGAGACCCCCCTGGAGACCCGGCTGCGGCTGCTGCTGGCCGACAACGGGCTCGCGCCCGTGGAATTGCAGTGGCCGGTCATGGACGGGACCGGTCAGATCATCACCCGGCTGGATCTCGCCTGGCCGGCGCAGCGACTCGACGTGGAGGCGGACACCTTCTCGGCCACCAGCCCGCCGGCGATGATCTACCAGGACCGTCATCGCGGCAACATCCTCGCCGCGTTGCGCTGGACGGTGCTGCGCTTCAGCGTGGCCGACGTGACCTGGCATCCGGAGCGGGTCGTCTCGGCGGTGACCCGGGTCCTGGCGGCGCGGGCGGCCGAGCGGGCCGAGGCGTCCAGAGCGGTCGCTGAGGCGTCCGCCGCCGGCACAGCCGCGGTGGCTGAGCGGCTGTGGGCATCGTGAGCAGGGACACGATCCGGCGAAACGCGCGCAAGGCGTTGTGACGGGAAGTACATTCCAGGCCGCCTGGGTCCCCCGGGCCTACGATCCGGAACATGAGCGTTCCATCGGCCGGGTTGTCGCTGGCCGCAGACTTTCCGGAGGCGACGCGCGCCGATTGGCAGACGCTCGTCCTGCAGGTGCTGCGCAAGTCCGGCGTGGCGACCGAGGCGACTACTCCCGGCGAGGTCGAGGAGCTGTTGGCCACGCGGACCTACGACGGTCTGCGGATCCGTCCGCTCTACACCGCCGAGAACACCCCCGCCGGCGGGGTGGGCCTGCCGGGGTTCGCCCCGTTCGTGCGGGGTGGGCGGGCGCAGGGCGCGGGCACCGGCGGGNGGGNTGTCCGCGCGCTGCATGACAACCCCGATGCCACGCTCGCCGCCGAAGCGGTCCTCGCCGATCTGGAGAACGGCGCCNCCTCGCTCTGGCTGCGGCTGGGGCCCGCCGGTCTGCCGATCGGCGGGCTCGGCGCGGNGCTGCGCGAGGNCTACCTCGACCTCGCGCCGATCGTGCTGGACGCGGGGGAGCTCACCGCCGCGGCCGCCGAGGAGTTCTTCGGCCTCGTCGCCGCCCGCGGCCTGCCCGGTTCGCAGCTCACGGGCAGCCTCGGCGCCGACCCGATCGGTCTGGCCGCGCGGACCGGCCTGCCGGCCGGCGGCCCGGTGGGCCTCGCCGAGGCGGTGTCGCTCGCCGGCCGGTGCGTGCGGGAGTTCCCCGGGATCCGCGCCCTCGTCGTCGACGCCCAGCCGTACCACCGCGCGGGTGGCAGTGACGCCGAGGAGCTTGGGGCGTCACTGGCCACCGGCGTCACCTACCTGCGGGAGCTCACCGAGGCCGGCCTGAGCCTTGCCGAGGCGCTCGCCCAGATCGAGTTTCGCTACGCGGTCACCGCCGATCAGTTCTCCTCGATCGCGAAGCTGCGGGCCGCCCGCCGGATGTGGTCACGGGTCGCCGAGATGTGCGGCGCTGAGCCGGCCGACCGGGCCCAGCGTCAGCACGCGGTCACCTCGGCGGCGATGATGACCCGCCGGGATCCCTGGGTGAACATGCTGCGCACGACGCTGGCCTGCTTCGGCGCCGGTGTCGGCGGCGCCGACGCGGTCACTGTCCTGCCGTTCGACACGCGCCTCGGCCGGTCCGACGACTTCTCCCGCCGGATCGCCCGCAACACCCAGGCCCTCCTGCAGGAGGAGTCGAGCCTGATCCGGGTGACCGACCCGGCCGGTGGCTCCTGGTACGTCGAGTCGCTCACCGCCGGGCTCGCCGAGGCGGCCTGGGCCTGGTTCACCGAGATCGAGCGGGCCGGCGGGATCGTCGCCGGCCTGCGGTCCGGGCTCGTCGCCGAGCGGATCGCGGCCACCTGGGCGACGCGCTCCGACGCGATCGCCCACCGGCGGGACCCGATCACCGGGGTGAGCGAGTTCCCGAACCTGGGCGAGAAGCTCCCCGAGCGGCCCGCCGTGCCCGCCGCGAGCCCCGTGCCCGCCGCGAGCCCCGTGCCCGCCGCGAGCCCCGTGCCCGCCGCGAGCCCCGCCGGCGCCGGCGGGGAGGCCGCCACGGCGGTGGGCGCCGGGCTGCCGGAGGTCACCTACGACCTCACCTTCGAGGAGCTGCGCGCCCGTTCCGACGCGCACTTGGCGGCGACGGGCGGCCGGCCTGTGGTCTTCCTGGCCACCCTGGGCAGCGCGGCGGCCTCGACCGCGCGCGCCACCTTCGCCGCCAACCTGTTCCAGGCGGGCGGGTTCGAGACTCCGACGTCCGGCCCGGGCACGGACCCGGCGTCGATCGCGGCGGCGTTCAGCGCCTCCGGGGCCACCGTGGCCTGTCTGTGCTCGGCCGACAAGGTATACGCCGAGCACGCCGGGCCGGTCGCCGAGGCGCTGCGGGCCGCCGGGGCGAGCCGGGTGTGGCTCGCGGGCCAGGCCGGTGCGCGCGCGCGGACCGACGCCGCCGCGGGCATCGGCGGGTACGTGTTCACTGGATGCGACGCCGTCGCCGTGCTGCGGGCGGCGCTCGCCGAGGTTGGGGTGGCCTGATGTCCACGGACAGCTCGCAACGTGCCACGATGATCCCGGACTTCTCCGCGGTGGAGCTGGGCACCACGCCGGCCGGGGCGGACACGGCGGAGGGTGAGTGGCGGGCCGCCCNGGNGGNGGCGACCGGCAAGGACGCCGACGCGCTGACCTGGGATACCCCCGAGGGCATCGCGGTGAAGCCGCTCTACACCGCCGCCGACACCGCGGGCCTGGACTTCCTGGGCACCTACCCGGGGATCGCGCCCTTCCTGCGCGGCCCATACCCNGCGATGTACGTCACCCAGCCGTGGACCATCCGCCAGTACGCCGGGTTCTCCACCGCCGCCGCGTCGAACGCCTTCTACCGGCGCAACCTCGCCGCCGGGCAGAAGGGCCTGTCGGTCGCCTTCGACCTGCCGACCCACCGCGGCTACGACAGCGACCACCCACGGGTCACCGGCGACGTCGGCATGGCCGGCGTCGCCATCGACTCCATCCTCGACATGCGCCAGCTGTTCGACGGTATCCCGCTGGACAAGATGAGCGTGTCGATGACCATGAACGGCGCCGTGCTGCCGGTGCTGGCGCTCTACATCGTCGCGGCCGAGGAGCAGGGGGTGGCCCCGGGGCAGCTCGCCGGGACCATCCAGAACGACATCCTCAAGGAGTTCATGGTCCGCAACNCCTACATCTNCCCGCCGCAGCCGTCGATGCAGATCATCTCGGACATCTTCTCCTTCACCTCGCGGCGGATGCCGCGGTTCAACTCGATCTCGATCTCCGGCTACCACATGCAGGAGGCCGGGGCGACGGCCGATCTGGAGCTCGCCTACACCCTGGCCGACGGGGTCGAGTACATCCGGGCAGGGCTGGGCGCGGGGCTGGACATCGATGCGTTCGCACCAAGGCTGTCGTTCTTCTGGGCGATCGGCATGAACTTCTTCATGGAGGTCGCCAAGCTGCGCGCGGCCCGGCTGCTGTGGTCGCGGCTGGTCAACCAGTTCACCCCGAAGAGCGCCAAGTCGCTGTCGCTGCGGACCCACTCGCAGACCTCGGGTTGGTCGCTGACCGCCCAGGACGTGTTCAACAACGTGGTGCGCACCTGCGTGGAGGCGATGGCCGCCACCCAGGGGCACACCCAGTCGCTGCACACCAACGCCCTCGACGAGGCGCTGGCCCTGCCGACGGACTTCTCGGCCCGTATTGCCCGCAACACCCAGCTGCTGCTGCAGCAGGAGTCCGGCACCACCCGGGTGATCGACCCGTGGGGCGGCAGCTACTACGTCGAGCGGCTCACCCACGACCTGGCCCGCCGGGCCTGGGAGCACATCGACGAGGTCGAGGCCTCGGGCGGCATGGCGCAGGCCATCGACGCTGGGATCCCGAAGATGCGTATCGAGGAGGCCGCCGCCCGCACCCAGGCCCGCATCGACTCCGGCCGCCAGCCGCTGATCGGAGTGAACAAGTACCGCGTCGACGCGGACGAGGGCATCGAGGTGCTCAAGGTCGACAACTCGGCGGTGCGCGCCGAGCAGATCGAGAAGCTGCGCCGGCTGCGCGCCGACCGTGACCCGGCCGCGGTGGAGGCGGCGCTGCACGCCCTGACCGCGGCGGCCGACGCGGCCCGCGACGGGCGCCGCGGCCCCGGGCTGGAGCAGAACCTGCTGACGCTCGCCGTCGACGCGGCCCGGGCTCAGGCGACGGTCGGGGAGATCTCCGACGCGCTGGAGAAGGTCTACGGGCGTCACGCGGGCCAGATCCGTACCATTTCCGGGGTGTACCGGGACGAGGCGGGACCCGCCGGTAACATCGTCGCCGCCCGCGAGGCCGCCGCCGCCTTCGAACGCGCCGAGGGTCGCCGGCCCCGGATCCTGGTCGCGAAGATGGGCCAGGACGGTCACGACCGCGGCCAGAAGGTGATCGCCACCGCGTTCGCCGACCTCGGCTTCGACGTGGACGTCGGCCCGCTGTTCCAGACCCCGGCCGAGGTCGCCCGCCAGGCCGTCGAGGCGGACGTCCAGATCATCGGCGTCAACTCGCTGGCCGCCGGCCACCTCACCCTGGTGCCCGCGCTGCGCGAGGAGCTCGCCGCGCTCGATCGGCCCGACATCCTCATCGTGGTCGGCGGGGTCATCCCTCCCGGCGACTTCGACGAGCTGCGGGCCGCCGGCGCCGCCGCGATCTTCCCGCCCGGCACGGTCATCGCCGACGCCGCGCTGGACCTGCTCGCGACCCTGTCGGCCCAGCTCGGTCNCCCCGCTCNCCCCGCTCNCCCCGCGGCCTGACCCGCCCCGAGTGACGGCAGATCCGGCATGGTATCCGGCATGGTGACCCGACGACCGATCGATCCGGGTGAGTACGCCGACGGGGTGCTGGCCTCGTCGCGGACCTGGATCGCGCGGGCCATCACCCTCGTCGAGTCCACCAGGCCCGACCACCAGGAGCTCGCGCAGCAGCTGCTGGTGACGTTGCTGCCGCACGCGGGCAAGGCCCGTCGGATCGGCATCACCGGGGTGCCCGGGGTGGGCAAGTCGACGTTCATCGACGCGCTGGGCACCATGCTCACCGGGAAGGGAAACCAGGTGGCGGTGCTCGCCGTCGACCCCTCCTCGACGCGTACCGGCGGCAGCATCCTGGGGGACAAGACCCGGATGGCGGCGCTGTCCACCGATCCGGCGGCGTTCATCCGGCCCTCGCCCACCGCGGGGACGCTCGGTGGCGTCGCCAAGGCGACCCGCGAGGCGATGGTCGTCATGGAGGCGGCGGGCTACGACGTTGTCCTGGTCGAGACGGTCGGCGTCGGCCAGTCGGAGACGACCGTCGCCGACATGGTCGACACCTTCCTGTTCCTGACCCTGGCCCGCACGGGGGATCAGCTCCAGGGCATCAAGAAGGGGGTGCTGGAGCTCGCCGACGTCATCGCGGTGAACAAGGCCGACGGGCCGCACGAGCTCGACGCCCGCCGTGCCGCCCGGGAACTCGCCGGCGCGCTGCGGCTGCTGCAGGGCCCCGCCGGTCTCCGGGACTGGAACACCCCGGTGCTGACGTGCAGCGCGGTGGAGCGGACGGGGCTGGACACTGTCTGGGCGCAGATCGTCAAGCATCAGGACACCCTCGACGCCTCCGGCGAACTCGCCGCCCGCCGCCGCCGCCAGCAGGTCGACTGGATGTGGGCGATGGTCCACGATCGGCTGCTCGCGGGCCTGCGGGCCGATCCGGGGGTCCGCGAGATCACTCCGGACCTTGAACGGCGGGTCCGCGACGGCACCCTCCCCCCGAGCCTGGCCGCCGACGCCATCCTCGCCGCGCATGATGGCCTGGCCGCCCACGAGGGCCGGGCCGCGGCACCCTCCGACGCCGCGGAAAGCCGCGACGGAAAGCCACGACGGAAAAGTGTGGAGGGTTAGGAACGGCCCACGGCCGCTGGACTGTGCCTAACCCTCCACAGTTCCGCCCACGGCAGGCCGGTCGGGCCGGGGCTCGGCACCATTCGGCACCGTCCGGCACCATTCGGCAACTCAGGGACCTGCTCACCGGCTCAACGGGAGCCGGAAATATTTTGTCCGCTCCCGGACACAAATATTGCCTGGTCAAACGTCTACGATGATCGTGGTAACGGGAGTGGAAGGATCTCCGGCGGCCGAGCGGAGTACCGTGGCTCCGGTCGCCGTGATGATCGCGTGGGTTTCGGGAGACGCGGTGAGCTATCAGCTGGGTATCGACCTCGGGTCCGCGAACACGATCGTCGGGGTGGCGGACGGAGGCTGGCCCCGCGTGCTCGAACTGAGCGGTCAGCGTCGCCTGCCGTCGGTGATCTACGCCGCCCCGGCCGGTGGCCTGCAGTTCGCGCGCTCGGCGGACCGCCGGTCGCTGGTCGACCCCGAGCGTGCCGCAACCGACCTCCTGCGCCCGCTCGGGGACAGCGGTCCCGTTCTGCTCGGGGGTGCCGCCTACAGCCGGGAGGGGCTGATTGCCCGGTTGGTGTCCTACCTCGTCACGGCCGCCACCGAGCAGCTCGGGTCGGAACCGGACCAGGTCGTCGTGACGTTCCCGACGTTCTGGTCGGCGGCCCGGCGCGAGGTGTTCGCGGACGCCGTGAGCCAGCTCTCCGATGTCACGGTGCCCGTCGCGGCGTTCCCGGCCGCCGACGCGATCGGAACCCTGCTGTCTCACGGCTCCTCGACCCAGACCGTCGAGTTGGTCGGATGGTACGACTTCGGCGCCGGCTTCCTCGACACGGGGATCCTGTCCTTCTCGCCGTTCGGGTTCCAGCTGCTCGGCTTGGCCGCGGGTCTGCGCCACGGCGCCGGCCTCGAGCTCGACGAGCTCCTGGTCGACCGGGTGCTGACCGGCGCGGGTGTCGAGCGTGCGGCGCTCGACCGTTCCGACCCGATGATCCGGACCGCGCTCGGCAGGCTGCGGCGGGAATGCGCGCAGGCGAAGGAGATCCTTTCCGGTGAGGACGAGGNTGACGTTCCGGTCTCCCTTCCCGGAGCCGATACCTTCGTCACGCTGAGCCGGGCGGAGCTGGAGACCCTCATCGGCCCGATTGTCGATGACACAATCATGACCTTTCGCCGGGCGCTCCGCTCGGTGCCGGTGACCTCCGCCGAGCTGTCCCGGATCCTGTTGTCCGGCGGGATCTCCCACCTTCCGCTGGTGGCCCGCCGGCTGCGGGAGACCTTCAGCGGGATCGGCCGGATCGACCACGGTTCGGACGCGGATGTGGCGATGGGCGCGGCACTGCTCGCCGCCGACCTCGCTGACCGGTTCGGCGCCGTCGGCGCCGGGAGTGCACCGGGTGTTCCGGGTGTTCCGGGTGCGCCCGCGGCCTTTGGAGCCGTCGGGGCGGTGACCGCCGGCGGTTTCGGCGCGTCGGGCGAGGTCGGTGACGCCCAGGAACCCTCTGCTCAGGAACCCTCCGACGTCACCGCGGTGATCCGGCCGCCGGACGCCGCGGACCTGGTCTCGCGGCCGCCCTTCCTGTCCGGGCCGAGGGGGCTGTCCGGGCCGAGGGGGTTCGCGGGCGCGGCGGGTCCGGCCGGGATCCGAGGCGTGCCGGAGGCGGACGGCGTGACGGCCGCGGCGACGGTGCTCAGCGGCCCGGACGGCTCCGCGCCGCACGGCTTGGGCGCCGGGGACGACACGATGATCTCCTCGGGTGGCGCGGCGGATTCCCCGCCGCCGGGGATCGTCGTCGGCGGGCCGGGCCCGTCCGACACGTCCGGTCACCGGATCCCACCCGGCCTCATGACGGTGGGCGCCGATCGGGACCACGTTCTGCTCGGGCCGCCGGGGAAGCTCGACCTGCCCTCGGACTTCTCGACGGGCGGTGTGGGCGGCCCGCACGGTGCCTCCGCCGGGGACGGCCGGGGAATCTTCGGCTCCCGGCGGGCCGCGGTCGTCGCCGCCATTGTCGTGGTCCTCTTCCTGGCTCTCGGGACGACCTTCGCCGTGGTGCTGACCGGCCGTGACTCCGGGGCGGGCTCCGGGGCGGATGCGGTGGCCGCCCCGGCGGTCACCGCGTCGCCGGCCCCATCCGCCACCGGCCCGACCGGGCCACCCGCCTCCGCCGCGAACCTCGTCCGGGTGGCGGGATCCTCGGAGGTCGCCCCGATTACCGAGACCGCCTATAACGAATTTCGTCAGGTCCAGCGCAACGTCACCGTCAGCATCGAGTCCACGACGACCGAGGACGGTTTCGCCGCGCTGTGCAGCGGCAAGGCCGACATCGCCGACGCCTCGTTCGAACTCAATCCCGGGTTCATCAAGAACCCCGACTGCGAGAAGAAGGTCGTCGGGTTCGAGGTGGCGCACCACACCCTGCCGATCGTGGTCAACCCGCGGAACACCTGGCTGCACTGTCTGACCCTGCAGCAGGTCAAGCAGGTGTGGGGGGCCGGTTCCGCCGTCACCCGGTGGAGCCAGATCGACCCGTCGTTCCCGGACGAGCCGATCACGTTTGTCGGGCCGCCGCGCGGCTCCGTGCAGGCGCAGGTGTTCAACGCCACGATCAGTGACGCCAGTGACCGGTCCCGCGACTACCGGCAGACCGATCTCAGCGGGGTCGCCAACGACGTGGCCGCCGACCGCTCGGCCATCGGCTACCTCGACTTCCCCACCTACGAGACCTTCGGCACCAAGCTGCGCGGTGTCGAAATCAACAATGGTGACGGGTGCGTCGCGCCGAACGCCGTGTCGGTCGGTACCGGCCTCTACCTGCCGCTGTGCAAGCCGCTGTTCGTCTACGCCCGCACGGACGCCCTGCGCCGGCCAGCGACCGCCGCCTTCCTGCGCTACTACCTGGCGAACGGCCGGAAGATCGCCTTCGACGCGCACTACGTCCCCCGCAACGACGACACGGTCGGGGAGAACGTCGCCAAGCTCGCGAGCCTGACGGCCGGCGTGGGACCCGTACCGGCCTAGCCGCCCCCGCCCCCGACCGCCCCCGCGTGCGGGGGCGGTCACCGGCGAGCGGCCGCGGGTGAGGACCGGGCGTGCGGGTGAGCTCGGCTGTCGGCGTCGCCGGGCCCCGGGGCGTGACGTGCCGGACGGCGCCGGGGAGCGGTCCGCACCGGAGCGGGAGAACGGGCCTTAACCGGACCGGGGAGCGGTCCTAACCGGAGCAGGAGTCGGTGTAGGGGAGGCGGGGAACGAGCCGGCTCCATTCGGCCGGGCTCAGGGCCGCGCCCGGCTTGGCGCAGGCCAGCCGGCGCAGCCTGGCCGGGTCGAGCGTCCCGAGGAGGACCGACCCCTTGTCGGTGGTCAGCGCGACGGTCTCGGTGCCGGTCCCGGCCACCGCCCGGGCGGGTGCGTCCAGGACGCCCAGGGGGGTCATCGGGGGTGTGGGGGCGGAGAGGTCCCAGTAGGCGACCGCGCCACCGCCGTCCGCGCTCACCAGATGATCGTCGGTGGTGAAGGCGACGGCGGCGACGGGGGCGGTGTGGCCGGACAGCCGGCGCAGGACCCGCGGATGGTCGGGATCGCCGACGTCGGAGACCTGCAGGATCCGGTCGTCGCCGCCGGTGGCCAGCCGCCGTCCGTCCGGACTGAACGCGACGGTGTTCACCGCACCGGTGTGGCCGGGCACCGAGGCCGTCTGGACGGGCCTGCGGGGGTCGCGGACGTTCCACAGTTGCACGGGGCCGCCGGCGCCGGCGATGGCGAGGACGGCGCCGTCCGGCCGCAGTGCCACATCCGTCACCGGCCCGGCGCGGCCGATCAGCAACTGGATCGAGACGGGCCGCGCCGGGTCGGCGACGTCCCACAGCCCCACCGACCAGTCCTCGCCGGCGGTGACGAGCAGATGCGCGCTGCTCGACAACGCGAGCCGATGGACCGGCGTGGCCTGGGGGTCGAGCGTGCTGAGCGGCCGGGGGCGCGCCGGATCGGCGATGTCCCATAGCCGGCCGGCGTCGGTCTCCCCACCCGTCGCGAGTCGGGTGCCCGAGCGGTCGAACACGACGCCGTGCGCATGGTCGTTCGCGGAGCCCCCGGTGGTGGCGGTGGGCCGGCCGGCAGCGTCGACCTTCCAGAGGTGGAGGCTGCCGGTGTCGTCGGTGCCGGCGAGGGTCGTGCCGTCCGGGCTGAGCGCGATGTCGGAGAAGGCCGCGGGGCCGGCGGGGATCCGCGCGGCGGTGGACTGGGCGAAGGACGCGAGGACGGCCGCGCGCGCGGCCTCCGTCGGGGCGATCCGGTAGGCCGCGAGGCTCAGCCGGCCGGCCAGGTCCGGTTGCCGGGCCCGCTGGGCCGCCGCGTCCGCGGCCAGGCGCGACGAGATGGACGCGCGGTCGGCCGCCGACACCGGCGACGGGCCACCGCCGCGCGGCACGATGATCAGCACCGTTGCGGCGGTGATCGCGATGGCGAGTCCGGCGACGAGCAGTGCCGTCCGAGACCACCGCAGCCTGGATGGGGCCGGTGGTGATGGGGCCGGTGGTGATGGGCTGGGTGCCGGCGGGTGTGGGGTTCCTGCTGGATGCGGGGGNACCGACCCGGGCTGTCCACGCGGCGGGGNGGNCCGGGCCGGNATCGGCGGCGGGGTCCGGGCTGGGATCGGCGGCGGCGAGGCGACAGGCGGCGGGGACAGCTGGGTGACGGGCATGTCCGCCACGTTCGCGGCGGTACCGCCGGTGCTGCCGGTGCTGCCGGTGCTGCCCGTGCCGCGGGGCGGCGGCTCCGACCTGGGCGCCGACCCCGCGGCGCCTGACGGCCGGCGCCGAGCCCAGCGGCGGGCACGTCCGGTGGGCCCGGCGCCGGGCGGTCCGGACGGTATGGAGCCGGGCTCCGGGCGTGNGGGGAGGGTNCCCCCGCCGATCAGCGCCGTCCGCAGCTCCTCCGCGCTCGGCCGGGCCGCCGGGTCCTTCGCCATCGCGATCTCGACGAGGTTGCGCAACTCGCCGCCAACTCCGTCGAGCCGCGGCGGCTCGTTGACGATGCGGTAGAGAATGGCGTCGATGCGACCGGTGCCGAACGGCGCGTGCCCGGTGGCGGCGAAGATTATGACGGCGCCCCAGGCGAAGATGTCGACCGCCGAGGTGATCGGTGCGTCGAGGATCTGCTCCGGGGACATGTAACCGGGCGTACCGATGGCGTGCCGGACGTTGTGGCTCAGGTCGGTGTCCGCGTTGAACTCGCGGGCCAGGCCGAAGTCGATCACCTTGGGGCCGACCGGGGACAGCAGGACGTTGCCGGGGGTGAGGTCGCGGTGCACGATCCCGGCCGCGTGGATGGCGCTCAGGGCGGTCGTCACGCTGACCGCGAGCTGTTCGAGATCGGCGGGCCGCAGCGGCCCCCGTACGGAGACGCGCCTCGACAGCGTCGGACCCTCGACGAACTCGGTCACGAGATAG
The DNA here is from genome assembly GCF_000733325.1 of Frankia sp. Allo2. Lineage (NCBI taxonomy): Bacteria > Bacillati > Actinomycetota > Actinomycetes > Frankiales > Frankiaceae > Frankia > Frankia sp. Allo2. The sequence continues at coordinate 57,294 of NZ_JPHT01000014.1, read as the reverse complement.
GGCTGGGGCCCGTACGGATCAGCGTCCAGCACGGCGGCCGTGGTGAACCGGCGGACCCGACGAGCACTCTCGGCCTCGCGGGCAAACCGGGCGCGGAATTCGGGCCGTTGCGCGAGCTCCGGCCTGATCATCTTGATCGCGACGGCGCTTCCGTCGGGTGCCCGGCCGAGGAAGACGGTGCCCATGCCGCCCTGCCCGAGCCGGCCGATCACCTGGTAGACCCCGAGCCGCCGCGGATCGGTCAGCTGAAGCGGGCGCACGGCGTCGCCGGGCAGCGGAGGTGGCGTCGTCCCCGTCACCGTGCCCCGCTCCCAAGGTGCGCCGAGACCGGCGACCCTCTCAGATATGGCGGATGCCTGGACGGGNGCGGGNGCACAGGCCGAGTATCGCAGTAAGGGATGGAAGATCGCAGTATGGACAGAACCAGTATGGATGGAACATAGCGCAATACCGGCAAAGATGCATGATCTGGGAGGTCCTGTGCTCCGCCGTGCGGCGAAGTTCGACGTGACACTGACCCCGACCTCGCGCTCCCTGCTCGCCCCGGTCTCCGAGGAGCCACGGCGGTTGCTGCTCGACCGGGCCCTTGACGAGTTCGTCGCCGATCTCAGCGCGCTGGATGAGACGGCCGGCACGATGGTGGCCGGGGCGCCTCGTCCGACGATCGACACAGCCATCGACGCGGCGGTCCCCGCGGTGGTCGACGGCACGCTGCTCGTCTCCGGCCAGGAGGTGATGCAGACCTGGGAGGCGCCGTTGATGCGGGCGCTGGCCGCCGAGGTGACCCGGCCGGGCGGTACCGTCCTCGAGGTCGGGTTCGGCCTGGGCCTGTCCGCCGGGTTCGTCCAGGAGATCGGTCCGGCCCGGCACACGATCATCGAGGCGAACCCGGCCACGGTGCGCGTCGCCGAGCAGTGGGCCCGCCCCGCGGGGCGCCGCGGGGTGGAGATCGTCACCGGGCGTTGGCAGGAGACCATGCCCGGCCTCGGCCGGTTCGACGGCATCCTCTTTGACACCTACCCCCTTGACGAGACCGAGGTCGACGAGTACTTCGTGCGCAGTTCCACCTTCGCCGAGCACTTCTTCGCGCACGCCGCCGACCACCTGGCCGACGGCGGTTCGTTCACCTACTACTCGAACGAGATCGACTCGGTGTCCCGGCGGCATCAGCGGGCCCTGCTCCGCTACTTCCGCACCTTCAGCGTGCGCGTCGTTGACGGCCTGCAGCCGCCGGCGGACTGCAGCTACTGGTGGGCGCCGTCGATGGCGGTCATCGTCGCCCGGGACCCCCGCCGCTGATCCCCACCTTGCCTATCCAGAGGGATAAATCAGGCACAAAAGCCTCTGGATAGGCCTGGATAGGCAAGGTAGCCGGGGAGATACGGGAGATACGGGACCGGACGGTTCAGGCGGGCTGGTGGGTGGGGACCACGGCCGTGCGAACGGCGTCGTCGCGGATCTCCCCGACCAGCTCCTCCAGGATGTCCTCCAGCGCGACGAGCCCGAGGACCGTACCGTCGGCGTCGGTGACCCTGGCCAGATGCGCGCCGGAGTGCTGCATTGTCGCCAGTGCCGTCCGCAGGTTGTCGTCGGCGCCGACCCGGGCCAGCGGCCGGATCCACTTGGCCGCGACCGAGCTGGACCGCCGCTCCGGCCGGGTCTCCAGCACGTCCTTGAGGTGCAGGTAGCCGATCAGCCCGCCCTCGGGGTCCCGCACCGGGAAGCGGGTGAATCCGGTGCGCGCGGCGAGCTGCTCGACCTGCCGGGGAGTGACCGCCGGGGACACGGTGACCAGCCCGTCCGGCGGGAGCAGGACGGCACGCGCGGTGCGTTCCTCGAACGACAGCGCCCCGGTCAGCAGGTCGTGCTCGTCCTCGGCGAGCAGACCCTCCCGATGCGACTCCTCGATGAGTCCGGCGACCTCGTCGCGGGTGAAGACGCTCGCGATCTCGTCCTTCGGTTCGACACCGACGAGCCGCAACGACACGGCCGCGATCGTGTTGAGCAGCGCGATGACCGGCTTGCCGCCTCGGACGACTCCGACCAGGAGCGGGGCGAGCAGCAGGACCGCACGCTCCGGCATCGCCAGCGCGATGTTCTTCGGGACCATCTCGCCGACGACCACGTGCAGGAAGGTCACCAGGCCCAGCGCGATGGCGAAGGCCACCGGGTGCAGCAGGGCGGAGGGCATCCCGGCCGCCTCGAACGGCCCGCGGAGCAGATGCGCGACCGCCGGTTCCCCGAGAGCGCCGAGGCCCAGGGTGCAGACGGTGACGCCAAGCTGCGCCCCGGCGAGCATCAACGAGACGTTCTCCATCGCCCCAAGGGTGATCTTTGCCAGTCGTGAGCCCGCCTCGGCCATCGGCTCCAAGTTCGACCGCCGGGCCGAGATCAGCGCGAACTCGGCCCCGACGAACAGCGCGTTCAGCGCCAGCAGGACGACGGTGGCGACGATCGCCAGCAGGTCGGTCATCCCCACCCCGCCCTTCCGGCCGAGGCGGTCTCGGCCTCCTCGGCCCCCTCGGCGGCCGGGTCTGCCGGGTCTGCGGGGTCTGCGGGGTCTGCCGGGTCTGCCGGGTCTGCCGGGTCTGCGGGGTCTGCCGGGTCTGCGCCGGGGCGGCGATCCGCGGGGTCCGCGACCGGTGGATCCGCATCCGTCTCCGGCGTGGCGTCCGTCGGTGCGATCGGGCCCAGACGGATCCGGTCGACCCGCCGGCCGTCCATCCGCTCGACGGTGTACCGCACGCCCTCCACGGCCGCCGTGTCGCCCGCCCGGGGGATGCGTCCCAGCGCCCGGGCCATCAGACCGCCCAGGGTCTGGTAGGTGTCGTCCGCGGGGATGTCGATCCCCGTGACGTTGCGGGCCTCCTCCGGGCGCAGCNGGCCGGAGAGCAGCCAGCTGCCGTCCCGCCGGCGCAGGGCGCGCGGGCTGACCCGGTCGTGTTCGTCGACGACGTCGCCGACGATCTCCTCGATGAGGTCCTCGGCGGTGACCAGCCCGTCGGTGCCGCCGAACTCGTCAACCACGATCGCTATCTGCATGCCGCCGGCACGCAGTGTCTCCAGCAGGGGGTCGAGCAGGATCGTCGAGGGCACGGTCACCGGCGGGACCATCACGTCGCGTACCGGGGNATGGTCCCGGGCGTCTTCGGGGACGGCGACCGCGTTCTTCACGTGGATGAGGCCCACGACGTCGTCGCTGTCCGTGCCGAGTACCGGGAAGCGGGAGTGCCCGGTGCGCCGGGTGAGGGTGATGACCTCGCTGACCGGTTCGTCGGCGTGGATGGTGCGCATGCGCATCCGGGGTGTCATGACGTCCTCGGCGGTCCGGTCACCGAACAGCAGGGAGCGCTGCACCAGCGTCGCCGTCTCGTGGGAGAGGGTGCCGTGCTCGGCGGACCGCCCGACGAGGGAGAACAGCTCCTGAGCCGAACGGGCCGAGGCCAGCTCCTCGCGTGGCGAGATGCCGAGGCGGTGCAGCACCGCGTTCGCCGTGATGTTCAGCGAGCGGATCAGCAGGCCGGTGGCCTTCGTGAAGGCACGCTGGGGAGCCTGCACCGCCAACGCGGTGCCGAGGGGATGGGCGATCGCCAGGTTCTTCGGGAGCAGCTCGCCGTACACCATCGTCAGGCCCGTCGCGAGGACCAGAGCGATCGCCACCGACGCCGCCCGGGCGAGCCCGTCCGAGGCGCCGAGCGAGGTGATCGGCCCCTCGAGCAGCCGTGCGATGGCGGGCTCCGCCAGAAAACCGATCATCAGGTTGGTGACGGTGATCCCGAGCTGGGCGCCGGACAGCTGGGTGGACAGACCGCGCAGCGCGGTGAGCACCCCGCGGGCGCCCCGATCACCGCGTTCGGCGGCCCGCTCCACCGAGGGCCGGTCCACCGTGACGAAAGCGAACTCGGCCGCGACGAAAACGCCGCAGGCGGCCACGAGCACCAGGCTGAGTACCAACAGAAGCGCCTCGATCATCGGTCGACCCCCGCGGGCGCTTCTTCGCGCGTGGGTCGGCCGGAACTACATCCGGCGTCTTCGGAGACTTTCATGATCCCTTCCGGTCGGTGCGGGACGACCCGGCCCGCGGGCCTACCCCGTCACGCGGCAACAACGCGCTTCATAGCCCGTCCGTTTCACGATGACCTCTGGTTGGCGCACGGTCCAGACCCCGAGTGGGCCTCGGTAGAAGATCACTGTGTGGGCCGGCCGGCCAGCCAGTCAGCCAGTCCGGTGCCGTGGCCCGGCAGGCCCGGTACTGGAGAAAGGTCGATCGGCGGGCGTGGGCCGGACGCGATGGTGAGGAACCGGACGCGCCGATGAGAACAAGAGCGCTGGAGCCCGGTATGACGGATCTCCGACGGTGTCACGGAGGGTAGCAGTGGGAAGGGAGTAGGTGACATCACCGGGTGGCTTGCCGGCAAGCCGGCTCGCCGCGCGACGAGGAGGTCGTCATGCACAGGTCTCGTGGGAGGGCTCTTCCGGCGGTACTCGCCCTGGCCGCGACGTCGATCTTCGTCGCCGGATGCGGCGCGGGCCCGGGCGGCGGGGGTACCGCCACCGCGGTGGCGGCTCCGGCGACGTCCGTGGCGGCCCGGTGCCGGACCGCTCAACTCGCTCTGAGCAGCGTCGACCGCCAGGGAACCGCGGGCAGCGACTACGAACGGCTGGTCCTGACCAACATCGGTCACAGCCCCTGCGTGGTACGCGGATTCCCCGGCGTGTCGTTCGTGGACGCGGCCGGCCGGCAGGTGGGCGCGGCGGCGGAGCACACGGGGCCGGCGGGCGCGCCGGTGCGGCTCGTGCCCGGGGGTGCCGCGACGGCGGTCCTGCGCATCCTGCATCTCGGCGTGGCGGAAAGCTGCACGCCTCCCTCGGGGACCGCGCCGGTCGCCGCGCTGCGCGTGTACCCGCCGGGGAACACCGAGGCGCTGCGGCTGAGCGGCCCGGACACGCAGGCATGCCGGGATCCCGCCGTGCGGCAGCTCACCGTGGCCGCGTTCACGGCGTGAGGGCCGGCTCCCACGGTGCACCGGGCGCGGACCAGTGGACCGATACCGGCTAGGCCGATACCGGCGGATCGGCCGGNGGAGGNCGGCCGGNGGNGGTCAGAGCCGTTCGATGATGGTGGCGTTGGCCATGCCGCCGCCCTCGCACATCGTCTGCAGGCCGTAACGGCCGCCGGTGGCCTCCAGGTAGTTGAGCATCGTGGTGAGCAGGCGGGTGCCCGATCCGCCCAGCGGGNGGCCCAGCGCGATGGCGCCCCCGCGCGGGTTGAGCTTCGCCGGGTCGGCACCGGTGTCGCGGGCCCACATGAGCGGCACGGGCGCGAACGCCTCGTTGACCTCGAAGGCGTCGATGTCGTCGATGCTCAGACCGGCGCGCTTGAGCGCCTTGCGGGTTGCCGGGATCGGCGCGGTCAGCATGAGCAACGGGTCGTCCCCGGCGAGCGCGAACGTGTGGAACCGGGCCCGTGGCCGCAGGCCGAGCTTGTTCGCCCTGGTCTCGCTCATGATCAGGACGGCCGAGGCGCCGTCGGTCAGCGGGGAGGAGTTACCCGGGGTGATGTTCCAGGTGATCTCCGGGAAGCGGGCGGCGTACGCCTCGGTGTAGAAGGACGGCTTGAGCTTCGCCAGCGTCTCGACGGTCGTGGTCGCTCGGACCGTCTCGTCCACGGTGTGCTGGGCTGTCGTGCCGTCCGGAAGGGTGATCTCGACNGGGACGATCTCCCCGGCGAAGNCCCCCGCCGCGACGGAGGCCGCCGCGAGCTGGTGCGACCGCGCGGAGAAGATGTCCAGGTCCTCCCGGTTGATCTTCCATCGGGCGCTGACGAGCTCCGCGCCGATGCCCTGGTGGGCCAGGCCCTCCGGGTAGCGGGCGTGCAGGCTCGGGCCGTTGGGGTCCTTGCCGAAAGTGGTGGAGCCCATCGGCACCCGGCTCATCGACTCCACCCCGGCGGCGATGACGATGTCGTAGGCGCCGGCGAGCACCCCCTGCGCGGCGAAATGGGCGGCCTGCTGGCTCGAGCCGCACTGGCGGTCGATCGTGGTGGCCGGCACCGACTCGGGGAACCCGGCCGACAGCACCGCGGTGCGCCCGATGTTGACGGCCTGCTCGCCGGCCTGGTCAACACACCCGGCGATGACGTCGTCGACCAGCGCCGGATCAAGGTCGTTACGGGCGATCAGTGCCTTCAGCACGGTGGCCAGCAGCTCCACCGGATGGGTCTCGGACAGCGCCCCACCCGGCTTGCCCCGTCCCGACGCCGTGCGTACCCCATCGACGATGACTGCGTTCTCCATGGGTTCTCCCTCGTCACAACCATCACAATGACGGCGGATCGACCGTCGCCCTGCCCGGTACCGCCCTGCCCGTTGCCTGGCGCCTGCCCGGATCGACGCTACGGGCCACCCTCTTGATGGGTCAACAAGTGAACCGGAGGTCAGGGGGTCGGGGCCGGGCATCCCGTCGGATAACCGAGCGCATGTGTATAGTATCTCTCCGCCGCCGGATGTAGCGGGACGTACCGGCAGATGTTGGTCGCGATGAAGGAGCCGGGAGTCGCGAAACCGAGGCGGCGCGCCTGCGCCTGCGCCTGATGAGTGGCCCACAGGGTGGCCTTGAACTCGGCGGAGTGCTCGTCCATCATCCAGGCGGCGAACTCGACCAGCGCGGGATCGGCGTACCTACTGGCGACGATGCCGTTCGGCACCGCGAGGGTCGCTGTCGGCTGGGACGGGATGAGGTTGTAGTCACCCGGCTCGATAGCGGCCCTTGTGAAGACGTTGGCTCCGACATCGAGGTACTGGGAGTACCAGTCCCGCTGGATCGCCGACTGCCAGTCGTCGAGTGGCACGAATTTGATCTTCTGGTAGCTGTCGTTATATTCCTGGACCGCCATCGTGGGAGCGCCCGCCGCCCACAGGACCGCGTCGGCGTGATCCGCGCCGGTGGAGTGAAGTTTCTGGAGCGCCTCGGTTATCCGGTTCCCGGTCACCGGACGGACGACGCAGCCCGCTCCCTTCACCCGGGTGATCTGACGGAACAGCACGGTGGCGATCTGGTGGGTGCCCGAGTCGAGCAGTCCGCTTTCGACCGTCTTGCCGCACAGATCGTCCGCGCTGTGAATGCTGGAGTCGGCCGGGACGATGAGCTGGAGAACGTCGTAATAGATCTGGCCGACGAGGCTCAGNCCCTCGACGGCCCCGCCGGTGAAGTCGCCCCGGCCGTTCTGGGCGTCCACCACCACGTTGAGTTGGGCCAGCGCGAGAGTGCAGCGCCGGTTCTCCGGAACCCCGAGATTCTTGAGGTTCTGGGACGTCCCGCTCGTGTCCGAATCAGGAAAGGCGCGCCACCCGTTGCCGCCGTTCAGCGCCGGATCACTGATGAGCTTCGCGAGTGTGCTCGCGTACTGCGAGTAGGGGGTGCGGGGCTGGCCGGCGATGATCCGTACGGTCGTGCACGTGGTCGCGTGCAGGTTCGCCTTCGCCTCCGTCGCCGCATCGCGCCGAGCCTGTTCCGGTGCCGCCGTCTGCGCTGAGGGCGTGCTCGGGGGCGTGCTCACGAGCATCGGGCTACGGCCGTCTCCGCCGAAGGCCCGGCCGATGAAGACGCCGACGATGGCGGCCAGGATCACCAGGGCGGTGATGGCGATGGGACGCCGTCCCAGCCGCGACCGGGTATTGGACATCGCGGCGACTCCTCGATCCGTGGGACGCTGACGTCGGGCCTTGCGCGGGGCAAGCTCCGGGGCACGTGTCCGCCACTGGGCCGCCGCACCGGGATCCCGGTGCCCCGGATCCCGGTGGTGAGAACCTGGCCGGTCGCGCATCCCGCTCCCACCGCGCTGATCGTCGCATACCAACCATGCCGCGCAGGACGCCGTTGGTCGAGGGCGGCCGATTCTTGTGCCTGATCCCCGAGGGCTACGGGGTAACGACCGATTTGTTCCGAACGCCCGGCTCCGTGACTGCAGCCGGGTCCGGGTCCGCCGGATCGGCCGGTGGCGCTGGGCGGGGTGGGCGCATGGCGATGGTGAAGACGGCCGAAAACGCCGCTGCGCCCAGCACCTCGGCCATGGCCGCCCACGCTCGGCCGTGGGCGATTTCCGCCCCCCCCGAGCGCGCCCACCACGCAGGCCCCACCGACCACCAGCGTCGCGGTACGGTCCGTCGGAGGGAACAGCATGAAGGCCGGGGCGGCCGCGGCGAGCGCGGCGACGAGTGAGCCGACCAGCACTCCGCCGGGGCCGCCGTCCGCCACCTGGAAAGCGATTCCGATGACGATGGCCGCGGCGAGCGTCGGAAGCACGACCCACCCCCGCGTGAGTGCGGTACGGAGGGCGCGGGCCGCCCGGCGCCATCCCGCCACCTCCGGCGGGAACGTGGGCCGTGAGGTGATCGGGCGTTGCGTGGGCGGCAACGGCAGGGTGAGGCCGGTGTCCGGGGTGACGGCGGCGGGGGTGCCAGGTGTACCGGCGGGGNCGGGNTCCNGNGGNTCGGNCCGGGNGCCCTGGGCCGGGGGGAAGCCCGGCCGCTTCTTGGGCGCGAGACCACCTTCTTTTTCCCAGGCCGAGCGGACGTTGCGCAGCAGCTCCTCCCGGGCGGCGTCCTCGTCGTCGATGCCGATGAGGTCGAAGTGGACCACCTGCCGGAGCATCCCGGTAGGGGTGCATTCCGCTATCCGCACCGGGATGAGCTTACGGAGGTTGCCCTCGGGATCGTATTCGAACGCCGCCTGCCATTCTGCCCGGCAGTACGGGGAATTCAGATACTCGGGCGAGAGCACCGCGATCGTGTGCCGGCAGTTCTCCATCCCCTGACCCATGTCCCTGACCCAGTTGCGGCCGGGGCCGATATGCCAGGCCTGGAGAAACACGCGATAACCGACCTCCTGCAGCTGCCAGGCGATCCATTCGGCCCAGTCCCGGTCGCGCTGGCAGTAGCTGATGAAGAAGTCGCCCTGGTCCACCCGATTCCCACCTGTGAAATCCTCCGGACTGCTCGCTCCAGCTGAAGGATGATCGTACCGTCGTTCTAGGATGAATGCCACCGTTCTGCCCCGCCGCGGCGGGGCAGAACGGGCAGGGGCGCGCCGCGGGTGGCGCGGTGGGGTTAACCGACGAGGCGGGGCCCGCCGTCGGCCGGGGCGGTCCGGGCGGNGATGCACGGCAGCCCGGGATGGGCCCGGCCGATGTCGGCGATCCGCAGGTCCACCCAGGCGAGCAGACCGGGAACGGCTACGCCGTGCGGAGGCCGGTCCGCGTAGGGGATGAGGTTCGCCGCGCCGCGCCGCAGCACGGCCACGCCGCCCTTGACGTTGCCGCGGGCCAGATGGGTGACGCCGACGGCGAGCTGTGCCAGCCCACGCCACAGCCCGCGCTCGCCGGGGTCGGTCTCCGGACTCTTCCAGACGGCTTCGAGTACCTCGTGTGCCTGGAAGGGAAGTCCCGCGTCGAGGAGTCGCTGGGCCTCGGCGAGCGCCGCGGCCGGCGGTAGCGGGGCCGAGGAGGCGAGCGGCGGCACGCCGGTCTCGCCGTGGGGAAGGGGGCGGCCAAGCGCGTCCCGGGGCCGTTCCCCGGGCCGGGACACCCCGGACCCTGATTCAGTCGCGGGGTGCGCCCGGGGGACGGGGCGTGTTCCGGGAGGCGGCCGTGTTCCGGACGGTGCGCGTCGCCCGGACCGGTCCGAAGTGGTCATGCGGTCCACTCTGACCGCCTCTCGGGGGTGGCGCCTCCCGTAGCCGCGCGGACCGGGGTCGTCGTCAGGCAAGACCGGGGGCGCGGTGTCAGCGGCTGCCGGTGTCAGCGGCTGCCGGTGTCAGCGGCTGCCGGTGTCAGCGGCCGACGGCGGCGCGCAGCGCGTCGGCGCGGTCCGTGCGCTCCCAGGTGAAGTCGGGCAGCGTCCGACCGAAGTGGCCGTAGGAGGCAGTCTGCCCATAGATCGGCCGTAGCAGGTCAAGGTCCCGGATGATGGCGGCCGGGCGCAGGTCGAAGACCTCCGAGACGGCCCGCGCGATTTCCGGCACCGGCACGGTCTCGGTGCCGAAGGTCTCGACGAACAGGCCCACCGGCTCGGCCTTGCCGATGGCGTAGGCGACCTGCAGCTCCGCCCGCCGGGCGAGGCCGGCCGCGACGACGTTCTTGGCGACCCAGCGCAGCGCGTAGGCGGCCGAACGGTCGACTTTGGACGGGTCCTTGCCGGAGAAAGCACCGCCGCCATGGCGGGCGTAGCCGCCGTAGGTGTCAATGATGATCTTGCGGCCGGTCAGGCCCGCGTCGCCGATCGGGCCGCCGATCTCGAACCGGCCGGTCGGGTTCACGAGCAGCCGGTAGCCGTCTACCTCCAGGCCCAGGTTTTCCTCGGCCAACCGCTTGAGCTCGGGGGCGATGACCTGGTCGCGGATGTCCGGAACCAGGCGGGTGGCCAGGTCGACGTCGGCGGCGTGATGCGCGGACACGACCACCGTGTCCAACCGGACCGGGCGGTCCCCGTCGTATTCGATGGTCACCTGGGTCTTGCCGTCCGGCCGCAGGTAGGGCAGCAGGCCGTCGTGACGCACCTTCGACAACCGCTGGGCGAGGCGGTGGGCCAGTGTGATCGGCAGCGGGAGCAGGTCGGGGGTCTCGTCGGTGGCGTAGCCGAACATGATCCCCTGGTCGCCGGCGCCCTGCTGGGCCAGCGTGTCCTCGCCGCCCTCGACCCGTGCCTCATAGGCCTTGTCGACGCCCTGGGCGATGTCCGGGGACTGGGCACCGATCGAGACCAGCACGCCGACGGTCGCGCCGTCGAAGCCGGTGGCGGCGTCGTAACCGATGTCGGTGAGGGTGCGCCGCACGACGGCGGTCACGTCGACGTGCGCGGAGCTGGTGACCTCGCCGGCCACGTGCACGTGCCCGGTGGTCAGCAGTGTTTCCACCGCGACCCGGGAGGTGGGGTCGCCAGCCAGGAACGCGTCGAGCAGGGCGTCGCTGATCTGGTCGGCGAGTTTGTCCGGATGGCCTTCGGTGACCGACTCGGAGGTGAAAAGGCGACGGGACATGGAAGGATTCCTCGTTTCACAGAACAAGATATGGAACAAGACGATGTTGCGGGAGAAGGTGCCGGCCGCACGGGGACATACGTGCGCGGGTGGAGCTGCGCGGGTGGATCCGCGCGGGTGGAGCTGCGCGGGTGGAGTTGCGCCGGTGGATCCGCGCCGGTACATCCCTACATCCGTGCCGGCACTGGCTGGCCGGCACGGTCATTTCACCAGGGCCGGTGCTCGGGGTCCGGGTGCCGCGTCGGGCTCGTCGACGCCGTCGGATGTCGAACCGCATGCGGACATGCCCTCCGAGTCGGCGGGCGCCGAGGTGAGGAGAGCGGGGTGCTGGCCGCGCCGGCCTCCGGCCGCGCCGGCTCGACGGCCGGCCAGGCCGAGGGAGCGGACCGAAGCGGTGGATCTCGGGAACGCGCTGAGGGCGCGCCGGACGAGCGCGTCCGCCGCGCGGCTCAGCGCGCGGTACAGATGGCGGAACTCACCAGGGAGAAGTCGACGTGGCCACGCGTAACGAGAACGGCCGGACTGAACACCGAATGATCTCACCACGGCGGTCAACCTGCCGTCAACGCCGCAGGCCGATCGTGTGCCGTTGCCCGGGCTCGATCTCNCGTCCCGACCGCGCCGTCGNNGGNGNCCNCNCCCGCCGGTGCCGGCGGCCGAGCGGGCCGACATCGAGGTGTGGGCCCGCCGATCGAGCGTGGACGAGAAGATGATCATCGCGATCGCCTGCTAGCACGCGGATCGCGTCCGTTCCTACGAGTTGCTTGCCAGTGAGCGGACCTGGCCGGCTCGTCCCTCGACCCTTTGCGTCATCCGGGACCGGTGATTACGGGGGAGTATGATAGATGATATTGAGCGCGGTCATCCGGGGCCGAGTGAATCCGGGGCCGAGTGAAGGAGACGTCGTGTCGGACGACCGGTGCGGGATCACGGTAACGCTGTGGCCTCGGCCGGGTGGCCGCGCGGTCGAACTCACTCATCGCCGTCACATCGACACCTGCCGCGTCAACACGGCGGCCTGTCCCCGTTGACATCCGGATGACCTCCGGAACATCCGGACCTCCCGCACCCCGGCCTCGACCTTCGATCTGACATCCGCCTCCGCGCGTTTGTCGGTCGGTGCTCGATCCGGCCGGAACGAGGCGTTGGAGGTCGTCGTCAACGGCAGGAACGGCGCTGGTCATGACCGATCCCCCGGCATCATCGGAACAATCCCTGACTCCGGAGCAGCCTCCGGCGCACGGGCGATCCACCGCGACGGAACAGTCCGAGTCCGGGCGTCCCGAGTCCGGGCGGTCGACGGTGCCCGGACGATCAGAGGCGGCCGAGGCCTTCGTCCTGCGGGGGGTGCACGTCCTCGACAGGACCGGGCGCTTCGGTGAGCCGACCGACGTCGCCGTCGGCGGCGGGATCATCCATGCGGTCGGCACGCGACTCGGTCTTGACCGGGACGCCGTCGACGTTGACGCCCACGACCTGTGGCTGATGCCAGGGGTCGTCGACTGCCACGCCCACGTCACGCAGTCCACCTATGATCCGTTCGAGCTGGCGACGGCGTCGCTGTCCACCCGGGTCCTGCAGACCGCCGCCGCGTTGCGGGCGTCGTTGGCGGCCGGTGTCACACACCTGCGGGACGCCGGCGGCGCCGACGCCGGCATCCGGGACGCGGTCAGCGCGGGCACCGTGCCCGGACCTCGGCTTGCCGTGTCCGTCGTCGGGCTGAGCCGGTCCGGGCGGCACGGTGACGGGGCGATCATCGGTCCCGGGCTGGAGTCGGCCGAAGATCTTCTCATGCCGGACTATCCCGGCCGGCCCCCGCATACCGTTACCGAGGCGGGCAGCCTGCCGGCCTCGGTGCGGGGCATTCTGCGGGCGGGTGCGGACTGGATCATGATCTACGCGAGCGGCGGGGNGATGTCCGCCCGGCCGGGGCAGCCCGAGCCGCAGTTCAGCCCGGNGGAGCTTGCGGCCGCCGTCGCGGAGGCCCGGCGGTACGGACGTCCGGTGATGATGCACGCCTTGGGCGAGCGGTCGATCGAGGCCGCGGTCGCAGCCGGAGCGCGTTCCATCGAACACGGCATCGGGCTCACCGAGCCCGTGGCGGCCGCCATGGCGGCCGCCGGGGTGACGCTCGTCCCCACCCTGTCGCCCTACCAGGACCTGGCGGCGCTGGCGGCCACCGGAGTGCTGCCGGGCTGGGCGGCGGACCGAGCCGAGGCCACCGAGGCCGCGCTGGCCGGCACGATCGCGGTCGCCCGTGCGGCGGGGGNGCCGATCGCGCTCGGCAGCGACGCCCGGCACCGCACCCGGCACGGCGCGAACCTGGCCGAGATCAGCCGGCTGCGCCATGCCGGGCTCACCCCACCCGAGGCGCTGCTCGCCGCGACCGCGACCGGAGCCCGGCTCTTCGGACTGGGTGAGGGAGCCGGCCGCATCGCCGTCGGCTCCGCCTTCGACGCGATCCTGCTCGACGCGGACCCCGGGGACCTGTCGATCTTCGAGCGGCCGGGCGCTGTGAGCGGAGTGTTCCTTGGCGGTCGCGCGGTGCTGCCCCACCCGCGGCTGCCCGGGAAGCTGGTCCGCCCCACCATGGTGATGGAAGAGGTGCCGAGAATCGTTCCCGAGCGGCCCGCGGTGTCGCCGCCCGGCTGACTCTCCCGTTTTCCGGAATGTTCACGAAATATCAAAAGAAATACCCTTAGTATGGCTCGCGGGATTTCGTCGGATCCATTCTGGGACGGCGATTGACCGAGATGCGGATCGGCCCCCGAAAGCTATCGTCGTAGGGGCCCCGCTGCCGGCTGCCGTCAGGTGGTCCGGGCCGTTCGCTGGTACGGGGTGCCGCGTCTCCAATGCCTGGAGGGTTCTCATGCAGCACGCTGAAATGATCAATAAGAACATGCGGAAGGCCATCGAGGAGTGTATGTCCTGCTCGGCTCTGTGCGAGGAGACGATCTCCTACTGCATGGACATGCCGGGCGCCATGATGGAGTCGGCGAACATGCGGCTGATGATGGACTGCGCGGCCGTCACCAGGACCTGCGCCGACATGATGTGCCGGATGTCGCCGATGCACGGGGAAATGTGCGCGATGTGCGCGCGGATCTGCGTGATGTGCGCTGAGATGTGCGAGAGGATGCCGCAGGATCAGCAGCTCGCCAAGCTCGCCGGCGCATGCCGGTCCTGCGCGGAGAGCTGCAACACGATGGTGGGCGCCGCCGCCTGAGCCGCGTCCGGCCCGACGGCGCCGGGGCGCAGCCGGCGGTCACCCGACTCCGCCCCGGCGTCCGGCTGTGCGGCGGCGCGTGGCACATGATGCGCGGCACATGATGCGCGGCACATGATGCGCGGCACATGATGCGCGGCACATGATGCGCGGCCTCGGTCACGACCGGTGGCTACGGTTACGTATCCTCGGGCGGACATGGGGTGAAACACCTGAGTAACAATATTGACCATGTTGACAGGTAGCCGTCGGATAGGCAAAATATGGTCATGTTCTCCTCGGTGGGTCGGATGACCCCCCTGGTCGTCCGTGGCCACATTGACTTCCTGCGAGCGGCCTCGTCCGGTTGTCCGACCCGGCCGCTTCACGTGCTTTACTAGCCTCCTCGGATTTCCCTCGCTCTCGGTGTTCTCCCTGGCGTTCTCCTGATTCACGGTCACTCGATAGGTCTGTCCGTAGATCGTCATCGCCTGCGTGGACGCCAGCCGCCTCGGTATCGATGTCCGGTCAGTACCGGGTACATCTCTGGACGGTTTCCGATCGGAGCATGCTGTGTCGNCCATGGTTTCGTCGTCATACTTTCATCCGCGCCCCCGTGGATATGTGGGGGGGCCGGGAACCCGTTACTGGCCCAGTGGTGATCCCACCCACTCGAGAAGAGCCAGTGTGGTCCTTCTTCCCGGTCGTGGAGAATCCGCCGAACATTTCGAGGGCCTAGCTTTCCGGCTCGCGCTCGACGGCTATCAGGTGACGTTTCTCGACCATGGGAGAGACACCGTCCTCGCCCTTGGTGAGGCGCGTGCCCCCGATGGTCCGTTCGTCCTGCTGGGTTCGGACAGCGGGGCCCTGCGGGCGTTGGTCGGCGCCGGTTCGCCAGCGGTCCGGCCGGATGCCCTCGTGTTGCTCGACCTGCCGCTGGTGTACCGGAAGATCGCGGGCGAGGATCCGGGACAACCGATCCCACGGTCGCTTCCCGACCTGCCGATCCTGTTGCTCCATGCCGAGCGCGACGAGGTCAGCCCGCTTGCGCTGGCGCGCATGATGACGCGGACCGCGCGCCGGGCCCGGCTGGCGTCGCTGCCCGGGGGGCATGGCGTGCTCGCCGGCCCCGGCCGGCGTGCGGTCGGCGCGCACATCCTGCTGTTCCTCGAGAACCTCCGTGTCCCGCGGCTGGCCCCACGGCAACGGCAGCGGGACCGGTCGGTCGACTGATCTCGCCCGGTGCCGGGCGCGCCCGCGTGCCGGTCCGATCGGGGTGTGCCTTCGCGGGAGGCCCAACCGCTCAGCAGGTGTTTCCTCGGCGGGTGCCGGCGCGAATCACGCGAATCCGCGGGTCAGTCGTCCGTCCCGTACCGCATCGTCCGTTTTCCAACGGCGCAGGCTTCGAGCCGCAGGCTCGAAGCCTGCGCCGTTCGCGTTTGCGTACCCGTCCGCACGCCACCCGACCCCCGGGCCAGGCTTCCCGCTTGCCGTGGTTGCCGTGGTTGCCGTGGTTGCCGGGGTTGGGTTGCCGGACGGCCGGGCGGTCCCGGTGACTACCGGACCTCGTGGCCACCGGTCCCCGTCTCGACAGACCGGCCATATCGCCAAGATCCGGTCGTGACGGGTGATCTGCGTCGCTACCGGTAGCTGCTATTGATGTCCGAGAGTTGCGGCATCGCAGCGTTATGCACGCATCGTGACCAACATGCGCCCAGATTCGGCACAACTCGTACTTGTCACTACGGTCTGTAGTTCGCTACGGTTGCGGGGTATCAACAGCTCCGGGCCGACGCCGAGTTCTGTCCACGGTCCGCAGCTCCCTCCGAGAGATCTTGGGCAGAAGCGGGGGAACCACGTTCCTCCGGGTGGCTCGTTGCGGGCCACCCTTGGGGTTAAGCCGTTACGCGCACGCCGCGGAAACGGCCGGGCTTCCCGGCCCGAACCCGACAGCTAACCTCGCAGGCGTACGGGAAGGACTCGACGTTGCCTGTGTTTCAGGAACGCTCGGCTCCGGTCTTCTGGACCGTGACGCCGTTCGGCGCGACCCGCGGTGCGTCCCCGCCATACGGGGCGCCGTTCTCGCCCTGACGTCTTCGCGAGAACGTGCCATCCGGTCGGTGCCCGTACCGGCCGATCGCGCTGACGCGCCATACCACCAGCTCGGCTGAAAGCCACCCGGCCTCGTCGTCTGTGGTCGGCTGACCCCTGCCGTCCACCGGGCCCGCCAGGCCTGGAACGGAATGACCACGGCCGCCTGCCGTGCTGTTCAGCCCATCGACCCCGGGATCCCCAGGGCGCGTCGATCGGTCGTCCCCGGTCGTCCCCGGACGGCCTCTCGGCGCACCGGCAGACCGGCACTGGGTGCTGCCCTTCTCCAGCGCGGTCGTCTCCGCTCGCCCTCCTTCGAGCGGCATCCCTCCCCTCGATCACCCGTCTGTGTTCGACGACACCGAAATGAGATGTCAAAGAAATGGCCAAGGGAAAGCATCGGAAACGTTCCACCCGGACCCGGGGCGCCGTTGTCGCCGCCGTCGGTGTGATCGGCGCCGGCGCCGGCATGTTCGCCACCGCGAGCCCGGCCAGGGCCGCCACCACGGTCCCCGATGTGACGATCGCCAGCGCGGCCGCGAACGCGGGACTGCCCGGCTGCCGCGGCGTTCCGCTGGCCACCTGGGTCGCGGTGGCTCTTGCGGAGTCCGGCGGCAACCCCTACGCCCACGCCACCTACGGCGAGGACTCGCGCGGCCTGTGGCAGATCAACATGCGGGCCCACGCCGGCTGGGTGGGTAACCGCAACCTCTACGACCCGGCCGTCAACGCCTGGGCGGCGAAGAAGGTCTGTGAAGGCCAGGGCATCACCGCCTGGAGCGCCTACACCAACGGCCTGCACTACCGCTACCTGGCCCGGGGACAGGCGGCGGCGGCGGCCGTCTCGCGCGGCGTGCGGTTCACGAACATCTCCTACTCCTCGCTGGCTGCCCCGGTGCGTGCGGCCGTGGTGGCACCCGCGGCCCGCTACCCGTCGCTGGCCGTCGGCCTCGGGTTCCGCCTCGACGTCCACCAGATCCAGAAGAGGCTCGCCAGCCTTGGCTACCCGATCAGCGTGGATGGGAAGTTCGGGTACCAGACCAACCACATGGTCAAGGACTTCCAGCTGAAGCACGGTCTGGTGGTTGACGGGATCGTCGGACCGCAGACGCGGGCGAAGCTCGGGATCTGACTCTGATCGAGGCCCGCCGACCGGGCTCCGCTGCCGCCGGCCGGTGTTCCCGACCCGCCCGAGGGCGCTGCTCGATATCCGCACGCACCGGATGACTACCCGGGGTGAGGTGGGGGTATTCAGCCACCGGGCCAGCACCCGGCCGGGAGCACCGGGTCGGGAGACGGCATCGGCCCGGGCGGGACCAGCCGGCCCGCACGGGACCAGCCGGCCCGCACGGGAAAACCGAAACGGGGGCCCGATCGATGAGAGCCACGATGCTCGACGACTACCTACCTGAGGCGAGTCCGAACGCATCCTCCGTGACCGGGGCCGGTCTCCTGTTCGCGGTCCTGGGGCCGCTGGAGGTGCGGCGATCCTCGGGCGAGCAGGTCCGCATCGACCAGCGCAAGAAGCGCATACTGCTGCTGACCCTGCTGCTGCACGCCGGCCAGTGGGTGAGTGTGGACGGGATGCGGCTCGCGCTCTGGCAGGATGCCCCGCCGCGCTCCGCCGGGGGCAACATCAAGACTTATCTCTCGGAGCTGCGGCACACCCTCCGGCCGCCCCTGGACACGTCCGGAGCCGGGGGGAACGGCCCCGGGCGCATCGAGAGCCGGCCGGGGGAGTACCGCCTGGTCGTCGCGTCCGGTGAGATCGACGCTAAGCGGTTCGAATCGGCCGCCGAGCAGGGCCGCGCCGCCGTGCGCGCCGGCTCGCCGGAACGCGCCGCCGGGTTTTTCGAAGGCGCCCTCGCGCTGTGGCGGGGGGNCGCCTTCGACGAGCTCCCGGCGGAGATCGCGGGCGCGGAGGTCCTCCGGCTGGAGGAGGCTCGCTGGGCGGTGTGCGAGGACCTGATCGACGCCCGCCTGGCCCTCGGCGAGTACGACCGGGTGCTGCCGACCCTGCGGGCGCTCACGGTCGAACATCCGACCCGGGAACGTCTCTGGGCCCAGCTGATCCTTGCGTTGGAACACACCGGCCGGCGGGCCGAGGCACTGGCCGAGTACCAGACGGTCTACCGGCGGCTGGTGACCGAACTCGGGATCGAGCCCGGTGTCGAACTGCGGCGTGCCCATCAGCATGTACTGAATCCGGACTCGTGGGTCACCTGATGCCACGGCCGTGCCGGCCGAGTCGTGCGCCGGAAGTCAGCTGAACCGCCAGTGAACCCGGCGGGGGAATTTCAACCATACGGGCTGGACCAGCCGGCCGGCGCCCGGGCCACGCGCGCGGCGCCGCCGTGTATCACCACCGGGGCGCACGCCACCGGGGCGAGGGCGCGCGGAAACCGCTGAGGAGAAGACGATGAAGGCTATCTACCTCCCCCCGCGACTGGAAGATGCCGGCAGCTTCGCCGCAGTGACGAACGGCCGCTGGGGCTGGGGGCGTGACTACTCCTGGCGGCGTTTTGCGTGACGGCGGCCGGGGTGGCGGTGGTCCCGATTCCGTCCTGCTGGTTTCTGGTGCTGGCCGACCGTGATCCCGTCGTGCGTCCGCCGGGGGCTCGTCGCATGCTGCGGTATGCCTCCGGGCGGCCGTGGATCGTCGGCAACTGGCCGGACGATGCCATGGTCAGTGCCGTCGCCGGGCGCTCGCGGCTGGCCCTGATCGGGTGTGCCGCGACCAACGCGCGACAGCTCCTGCGGCTGCTTCTCTCGGCCCGTGACGTGCACGCTCTCGACCTCGCGCGCGCCGTGGCCGGCGACTACCACGTGATCGCCGAAATCGACAGCCACCGTCGCGTCCAGGGCAGCCCGACGGGAACCCGGCGGGTCTTCACCGCCCGGTTGGGCAGCCACCTGGTCGCCGCCGACCGCGCCGACGTGCTTGCCCGGCTCACGGGCGCCCCGCTGAACCGGACGGCGCTGGCTTTGTCGCTGCTCGACCCGTCACCGCCCCATCCGCTCGATGACCTGGTGCTCTGGGAGTCGATCGACGCGCTGCCCCCGGATCACTACCTTCTCGTCGGCCCTGACGAGAAGGCCACCGTCCTGCGGTGGTGGCGTCGACCGGCACCGGTGCGGTCCCGCACGGAGGGGGCGCCGACCCTGCGGGCGGCTCTCGCCGAGGCCGTGGCGGCGCGGGTCGCCGGCGGCGGGACAGTGAGCTGTGATCTGTCGGGCGGACTGAGCNCCNCCTCGGTGTGCTGCCTGGCCGCGCGCGGCCCCGCCGACGTGGTCGCGCTCACCGGGATCGCCCCCGATCCCGGTGACGACGACGCCGCGCGGGCCGCGGCCACGCTCCCTGGCGTCACGCGCGAGATCCTGCCCGCCGCCGGGCTTCCCCTCGTTTACGACGGCATCGCCGACGCCGACGAACCGCTCGACCGGCCGTTCGTCGGCATCGGCGACCGGGCGAAGCTGCGCGCGGGTCTTGACCGGGTCGCGCTGTACGGGCCGCGGGTGCACCTCACCGGGTTCGGTGGTGACGAGGTCGCCTACGGCTGTCCCGTCTACCTCCCCCGGTTGTTGCGCCGCCGGCCCCGGCGGGCGCTGCACGACCTGCGCGGACACCGAGCGCAGGAGGGCTGGCCGTGGATGGCGTGCCTGCGAATGATGCGCCCGCGCGGCTACCGGGACTGCCTCGCCGACATGGCCGATGCGCTCGACCAGGCCCGCCGTGCCACGGTCGGCCACGCGCGCCGTCCGGCCGGTTCCGGCCGATCCCACCCGGGCGTCCTGGCCTCGCTCGACTGGGCCTTTCCGCCTGTGGTCCCGGGTTGGCTCACGCCGACGGCCCTCGACTTGCTGGCCGGAGCGTTCGCGGAGGCCGTCCGGCGCGCCCGGCCGCTGGCCGAGACCCGGGACGGCCACGCCGATCTCTTCGCCATCCGCGCTGGCGCGGCGGTGTTCCGGTTGTTCGACCAGCTCGCCGATCCGGTCGGCCCGCCGCTCGCCGCACCCTTCCTCGACGAGCGGGTGGTCCGGGCGGTGCTGGCGGTGCGGCCCGAAGAGCGCACCGGTCCGTGGGAGTACAAACCGCTACTGCAGGAGGCCATGCGCCGGCTGGTGCCGCAGGAATGCCTGCGCCGCGAGACCAAGGCGGATACCGCCGCCGAGGAGGATCAGGGCCTGCGCACCAGCCAGGACGTCCTGGTGAAGCTGTGCGATGACAGCCCGTTGGCCGATCTCGGCCTGATCGAGTCGGACGCGCTGCGCCAGGCGTGCCGATCTTCGTCCGTACCTGGTCATCGCCACCAGGCGCTGCGACCGACGTTCGCGGCGGACGCGTGGCTGCGGGTGCTCGCGAGCCGGCGGGGCCCTGACTGAGCTACCGGAGGAGTGAGTGATCATGGTGACGCTGCGGCCTGACGTGGTGCGGGCGCCGACCCAGTACGGAGCGGTGCTCCTCCATATCGACAACGGCCGATACTGGACCCTCAACCCCTCGGGTGACCTGGTGCTGCGGATCCTGCTCGACGGCGGTGACACGGCAGCCGCCGTCCGCGGGCTGTGTGAGACCAGCGAGGTTGACCCGGAGACGGCGCGCCGCGACGTGGAGGGTCTGCTCGCCCAACTCGCGGACGTGGGCCTCATCGAGGCCGAGCCCGAGTCCCGATGGTCACCCGAGACCGAGGCGGTCTGCGATCCCCGGACGCAGGCCCGGTGACCGCGCCGATGGTGGTCGAGCGGCCGGAGGCGAAACCGTCCCTCGCTCGTCGGCTCGGCGCGCTGGTCGCCGTGGGGATCGCGCGGGTGCTCGCGACCCAGTCGCCGGCCCGCATCTGCCGGGTGCTCACGGGGGTGGGCGCGGGCGCCCGCCCGGCCGACTATGGCACCGCGCTCGCCGCCCGGCAGGCGGTGACAGCCGTGAGCCTCACCTGCCGCGGCGCGCGGGGCTGTGTTCCCCGCTCGATAGCGACCGCCCTGCTGTGCCGGTTGACCGGAACGTTCCCGACGTGGCGTGTGGGGGTGCGCACCATCGCGCCGTTCGCCGCGCACGCGTGGGTCGAGGCGGACGGAGTGATCGTCGGGGAGTCGATGCCGGCAGGCTACCTGCGGCCGCTGCTCAGCGTCGGTCCGGGAACGGTAACCGGGCCGCGTCGCGTGGGCTGGCTCCGTCGCGTGGGCGGGCTCCGTGGGAGTGGCGGGCTCCGTGGGAGTGGCGGGCTTCGGGGAAGGGGCGTGCCTCGTGACGAGGGCGTACGTCGTTGAGGGGGAGGGCCGGGGAGCTGCCCGGGGGCCTGCGTCGCGGGGCGTCACGGAACTCTGGGCGCTGCTGCGCGGCCGTCGCGGGGCGGTGGCGATCGCCACGGCGCTGACCGTGGTTGGCACCGCCGTCGGGGTGCTCCAACCGCTGCTCGTGATGCGGGTGATCGACGCCGCGCAGGCGGGGGGNGTTCCCGGCTGGCTCATCGGGGCGCTGCTGGGTCTGTTCGTCGGCCAGGCGGTGATCGACACCGCCGGGCACTACCTGCTCGAGCGCGTCGGCCAGGGCGTCCTGCTCGGCCTGCGCACCAGCCTGATCGGCCACCTGCTGCGGCTGCGCATGCGGGTGTTCGACACGCGGCGGATCGGGGATCTGATCTCCCGTGCGAACACCGACACGACCGTGGTGCGGGAGGCGGTGGCGTACAGCTTCACCGCCCTGGTCACCAGCGTGATCGGCGTCGTCGGCGCCGTCGCCCTGATGATCTGGTTGAACCCCTGGCTGTTCCTGCTCGTGCTCGGGGTGGTGGCGGTGGCCGGGGTCGTGGTACTCGGCGCGCTGTCCCGGATCAGGACGGTGTCCGAACGTGGGCAGGCCAGCGTCGGCGGCATGACCGCCGACCTGGAGCGCGCCCTCGCCGCGATCCGTACCGTGCGGGCGAACCGCGCCGAGGGGCGGGAGGCCGCGCGCATCGGCGACCACGCCGCGGCCGCCTACCAGGCCGGCCTCCGGATGGCGAAGCTGGACTCGATCATCGCCCCCGCGATGCAGCTCGCGGTGCAGGGAAGTGTGCTGGTCGTGCTCCTGGTCGGCGGGGTCCTGGTGGCGCGCGGTTCGGCCTCGCTCGGCAGCCTGGTCGCCTTCCTGCTGTATGCCACCTACCTGGTGATGCCGTTGTCGCAGCTCATCGAGGCGGCGGCGACCATCCAGCGGGGGATGGGGGCGCTGTCGCGGGTCAACGCGGTGTTCGCGCTGCCCCGGGAAGGCGACGACGAGTCCGTGCGCGGTCCGCTGCGCACCGTCGCGGTCGTGGCCCCCGGNGGGACGCGCCCGCCGGCACCATTGTCGCCCTTGTCCTCGTCGCGAGTGTCGTCCTCGTTCTCGTCACGAGGGGAGACGCCGAACCCGCGGGCGCCGTCGATCGAGTTCCGTGACGTCTGGTTCGGCTACGCGCAGACGCCAGTGCTGCGCGGGGTGTCGTTCACGGTGCCGTCTCGCGGGCACGTCGCGCTGGTCGGGCCGTCCGGTGCCGGCAAGTCCACCATCCTGGAGCTTGTCGAGCGCTTCTACGAGCCGGACGCCGGAATGATTCTGTTCGCCGGCCACGACGTCCGCGCGATGCCCCGCGCGACCGCCCGGGGGTGGGTCGGGCTGGTCGAGCAGAACACCCCGGTGCTGCACGGCAGCCTGCGGGACAACATCACCTATGCGGCGCCGGATGCGACCGAGGAGCAGATCGCCGCGGTCCTGGCCACGGCGGGGCTGCGGGACTTCACCGACCGGCTGCCCGAGCGGCTCCGGACTCCGGTCGGTGATCATGGTGTGCTGCTCTCCGGCGGGGAACGGCAGCGGGTCGCGATCGCCCGCGCGCTGCTCGCTCAGCCCGCGGTGCTGCTCCTGGACGAGCCCACGGCCCAGCTGGACAGCGTCAACGAGCAGGCGCTCACTCGCGCGATGAGCCGGATCGCCGCCGAGCGGGCACTGCTGGTCATCGCCCACCGGATCTCCACGGTGCGGGCCGCGGATTTCATCCTCGTGCTGAACGAGGGCCGCGTGGTCGCGCAGGGCTCGCACGAGGAGCTGATGGCGACCAGCGCGTTCTACCGCGGCCTCGCCACGGGCCTGCCGGCCGGTCCCGCCAGCCCCGCCAGCCCCGCCGGGCCGGTCAGCCCGCCAGAGCGCGGGCGAGCCGGGACCGCAGGGCCTCCCGCCCCGGTGAGGTGAGCGCTTCGAGCCCGCTCTCCTCGACGCCGTGACCTGCACTCAGGGCGTTTCCGGGGGAGCCAGGGCGGACTTGCGGATCTTGCCCATCGAGTTGCGGGGGAGCTCGGCCACCAGGTGGATCTCCCGGGGCCGCTTGTGGATGGACAGCTCCCGCGCCACGAAGTCGATGAGCGCCTCGCTCGCCGTCTCGTTTGCCGTCTCGCTCGGTGTCCCGTCCGACGCCCTGCCCGGTATCCCGCCTGGTGCCCCGCCCGCCGCACCGGCCAGGTCGGGGGCGACGACGAAGGCGGCGATGCGCTGCCCGAGGTCGTCGTCCGGCAGCCCGACGACGGCGGCCTCGCGCACGGCCGGGTGGGCCAGCAGTACGGCCTCGACCTCGCCCGCGCCCNCCCGGTAACCGCCGCTCTTGATGAGGTCGGTGGATCGGCGCCCGACGATTCGGTGGTGGCCGTCCGGGGCGACGACCGCGGCGTCACCGGTGCGGAACCAGCCGTCCGCGGTGAACGACGCGGCGGTGACCTCCGGGCGCCCCAGGTACCCGTCGAACAGGGTGGCACCGCGGACCTGCAACTCGCCGATGCTCTCCCCGTCCGCGGGCAGCTCGGTCCCCGTCTCGTCGTCCACGAGCCGGGCCCGCACCCCCGGCAGGGTGGTACCGACCCAGCCCGCCCGGCGCTCCCCGTCCGCCCGGGCGCTGATGGTGATCAACGTCTCGGTCATCCCGTACCGTTCGATCGGGGCGAGGCCGGTGAGCCCGGTGAGCCGGTCGATCACCGGCCTCGGCAGGGGGGCACTGCCCGAGACGAGCAGCCGGGCCGAGACCAGGGCGCGGGCGGTGGTCGGATCGTCGCAGACCCGGGACCACACGGTCGGCACGCCGAAGTACAGGGTCCCCCCGGCCGCCGCGTACGCCGTCGGGGTCGGGCGGACGGTGTGGATCAACCGGCTGCCGACCCGCAGCGCCCCGAGCACACCCAGGACCAGGCCGTGGACGTGGAACAGCGGCAGCCCGTGCACGAGCGTGTCCTCGGGCGTCCAGGCCCAGGCGTCGGCGAGGGCGTCCAGATCGGCGGCGATGGCCGGGGCGGACAGCACCACGCCCTTGGGGGCTCCGGTCGTCCCGGAGGTGTAGAGGATGAGCGCCGGTCCGGTTTCCCCGGACCCGGACCCGGAGCCGGAGCCGGCAGACCCCGACCGTGCGGTGAGATCGACCGGCACGGTGGGGATCGCGAGGTTGTCCCAGGCGGGCCTGCCGAGCAGCAGGGCGGCGCCCGAGTCGCGCAGGATGTGACCGCGTTCCCGCGGCCCGGAGTCAGGCGGCACGGGTACCGCCGGCACCCCGGCGAGCAGGCAGCCGACGACCGAGACGACGGTGGCCATCGTCGCCTCGGCGTGCACGGCCACCGCCGGCGCGCCGGCCACCCGACCGGCGACGACGGACGCGGCCGCGAAGAGCTCTGCGCGGGTGAACTCGACCTCCCCGACCCGGACGGCGGGGCCGTCGTGCTCGCCGGCAGGCAGTGGGAGCAGGGTCACTCCGTCATGCTCCCATGGCCGAACCCGTCAACGCTCAGCTCCGCCCAGACCGCCGCCGAGGTGCGGTGCGCGTCGATGCATCAGCGCCGCTCCAGTTCTGTGGGCCGCTCCAGTTCCGTGGGCCGCTCCAGTTCTGTGAGCCACTGGTGGAGGACCGCGGCGGTGGAGGCGGCGTGTTCGTTCATCATCGTCTGGTGATTGCCGGCGGCGTCGAGCCTTTCGTGCTCCATCACCCAGTCGGTCACCCAGGCCTGGCCCTCCCCGTCGGGGTTCTCGGCGACCGCCTGCTGGGGCATGCGCTCCATCGCCCGGACGAGGACGACCGGCGCGTTGACGGCGGTCGGCCGCCAGCCCTCGAACAGGTCCAGGTAGGCGCCCTGCGCGGTGACCTGTGCCTCCGTCATCAGCGCGAAGGCCTGGTCGTTGAGGGCGACGCCGCGAAGCTCCTCCTGGATGTCACCCTCGGGGATGCGGTCCCCGGGCAGCCACGTGTCGAGCAGCACCACCGCCCTGGGGTGGATCCCGCGGGTCTCCAGCCGGGCCGCGATCGCATGTGCCAGCCAGCCACCCGAGGAGTAACCCGCTAGCACGAGGGGGATCTCGTCGAACGCCCGGGCGATGGTCTCGGCATGCAGGTCGACGACGAGATCCGCGGTGGCCGGAAGCAGCTCCCCGTCGCCGAATCCGGGATGCGGCAGCGCGTACACGTCCCGCCGGCCATGCAGGTGCAGGGCGAGGCGGGCGNAGNTGTGCGGTCCCGACGGGGCAACCATCGAGGGCAGGCAGACGATGGTGGGCCTGGCCGGACCCGAGGCGAGTCTCACCGGCGCGGCGGGCGCGCCGAAGGCCTCGACGGTGCGGAAGACGGGCCTGAGCCGGGCGGCGGCCCGCAGGACACCGACGCCCTCGGCGAACTTGCCGTCCGTGCACGCCTGCCGGTACAGCTCGCGCACGCCGATCGGCGCGACCTGCGTCCCGGCCCGCGCGGGGGGTCCGCCGGGCACGATGTCCGGGTGCCGCTGGGTGGCGAGGGTGGCAAGGGTGGCAAGGGTATCGAGATGGCGGGTGAGCTCGCAGACCGTCGGATGCTCGAAGACGACGGGCGTGGCCAGGGTGAGGCCGGTGGCGGCGGCCAGTCGGCGGCTGAGCTGAACCGAGGCCAGTGAGTCGAAGCCGAGTTCGAGGAAGCGGCGCTGCGGGTCCACGTCGTCGGGCGACGGGTACCCGAGGATGGCCGCGGCCTCCGCCCGCACGAGGTCGAACAGCGCGCGGGCGCGGGCAGGCCCGGGCAGCGTCCCGTAGTCCACCCGGGCGGGGGGCGCGTCGGTGCCGGTCGGGTCGGCGTCCCCCTCGGGTCCGGCCGTCGTGGACCGGCTCCATAGATCGTCGAAGAAACGCCCGGGGCGGGCGGCGGTGAAGGGTGGGAGGAAGCGCTCCCAGTCGACGTCGGCGACGGTGAGCGCGGCCTGCCCGCCCGCGACCGCCCGGGTGAGCGCGGTGACCGCCGCGTCGGGGGGCAGCGGGGTCAGGCCACGGCGGCCCAGGTAGTCACGGAACGTGGCCTCGGCGCCCATTCCGGCATCGGCCCACGGGCCGAACGCGACAGAGGTGGCGGCGAGACCAAGCGCGTGCCGCCGCGCGGCGAGGGCGTCGAGGTAGGCGTTGCCCGCGCTGTAGGCGGCCTGGCCGCCACTGCCCCAGGTCGCCGACACCGACGAGAACAGGACGAAGGCCTCCAGCCTGGTGTCGCTGGTGTCGCTGGTGCCGGTGATCCCGTCGGTGTCGCTGGTGTCGCTGGTGCCGGTGATCCCGCCGGTGCCGTCGAGTAGCCGGTCGAGGCCGGCGGCGCCGGCGACCTTTCCGGCCACGACCTCCGCGAACTCCCCGAGATCGAGTTTGTGTAGGGCGGTCACCTGCCCCATGACACCGGCCGCGTGCACGACGGCGGACACCGGCCGGCCCGCCTTGGCCAGTCTCCGCAGCAGGGCGGCGAGCTGTTCGTGCTCTCCCACGTCGCAGGCCTCGATGGTCGCCTCGGCGCCGAGGGCGGCGAGTTCGGCGCGTAGGTCCTCCGCCCCCGCAGCCGCGGGGCCACGGCGGCTGACGAGGACGATCCGGCGCGCACCGTCGCGGGCGAGCCGGCGGGCGGCATGCGCGCCGAGGGCGCCGGTGCCACCGGTGATCAGGACCGTGCCGTGAGGCCGCCACGCTGGCGGGACGGTGTCGGTCGGTGCACCGACGGTGTTGTCTGCTGCACCGACGGTGTCGGCTCTGACGAGGCGGGGNACCAACAGCCCGGTGGCACGGGCGGCGAGCTGGTCCTCGCTACCGGGGGCGGTGAGGGCGGAGCCGAACCACGCCAGCGTCTGATCGTCGAGGTTGGTCGGGATGTCGATCAGACCGCCCCAGGCGTCGGGGTCCTCCAGGGCGAGGGCGCGGCCGAGTCCCCACATCATGGCCTGGTCCGGGGTGGTGACGGGGTCGTCGGGACCGGTGGTGACCGCGCCGCGGGTGACGCACCACAGCGGTGCGGACACGTCGAGGTCGTGTAGCGCCTGGACGAGCGGGACGGTGAGGGCGAGCCCGGTGGTCAGCGCCGGATGGATGCGGTGCGGCGTGTCGTCGAGGGCGAGCAGGGACAGGACGCCGCGTACCGCCTGCACCGTCTTCTTCCCGGCGGGGCCGCCGCCCGACGGCGGTATGGCGCCCGACGGCGGTATGGCGTCGGGCAGCGGTATGGCGTTCGACAGCAGCGCCGCGACCCGGGCGCGGTCGGCGTCGTCGCCGGTGAGGGTGAGGGTGACGGCCGTGCCGCCGAGGCGTTCGATGATCCAGCAGATGCGGGAGAGCATGTCCTCGTCGACGGCGGCGGCCGGGGTCAGCACCGGCCACACGCCGGACAGCGGTGGCGTCGCGGTGGCCTGGGCCGTCACGGCGATGGCCTGGGCCGTCACGGCGGTGGTGACGTCCTCGGAGTCCAGGGGCCGCCACTCGGTGCGGTAAGACCAGCCGTCCGGGTCCGCCGCGCGGGCCGTCCCGACGGTCGGGCTACGGGGCGCGGGGACAGCGGTGGTCCCGTCGAGCCAGTAGCGCCTGCGCTGGAACGGGTAGGTGGGCAGCTCCCGGTGCCGGGCGCCGCGTCCCCGGTACAGGGCGCGCCAGTCGACGTCGACGCCGTGGACGTGCAGCTCAGCCAGGGCGGTGAGGAGGGTGTCGGGTTCGGGGCGGCCGGCGCGGGACGCCGCCGCGGCCACCGTGTCCCGGGCGTCGCGGGTGTTCTGGGCGTCCCGGGTGCTTTGGGTGCTTTGGGTGCGCTGGGTCTTCTCGGTGCGCTGGGCGTCGGCGGCTAGGCAGGCCGGCAGGAGCGCGGTCAGGACGGCGTCGGGACCGAGTTCGAGGTAGGCGACGGCGCCTTCGCGGTGCAGGCGACGGGCGGCGTCGAGGAAACGGACGGGTTCGCGGACGTGGCGTACCCAGTGGTCGGGGGTGGTGAGCCCGGCCTGGAGGTCGAGGTCGCCGGTCCGGGTGGAGACGACGGGGATGGCCGGCGGGGAGTAGGTGATCTTCTCGGCGACGGCTCGGAACCGGTCGAGCATGTCGTCCATGTGCGGGGAGTGAAAGGCGTGGCTGACCGTCAGCCGCCTGATGGCGCGGCCGCGCTCGGCCCAGCCGACGGCGACGCGTTCGACGAGGTCGGCGTCGCCGGCGATGACGGTGGCGCTCGGGCCGTTGACGGTGGCGATCTCGACCCGCCCGGCGAGTCCGGCGAGGGACTCGGCGACCTCCGCCTCGCCGGCGCGGATGGCGGTCATGGCTCCGCCGGCGCGGCAGGCCTGCATGAGCCGGCCGCGGGCCGCGACGAGAGCGCAGGCGTCGTCGAGGGTCCACACTCCGGCGACGTGGGCGGCGGTGAGCTCGCCGATGGAGTGCCCGGCGAGGATCCCCGGGGCGAGACCCCAGGATTCGAGGAGCCGGAACAGCGCGGTCTCGAAGGCGAACAGCGCGGGCTGGGTGTACTCGGTGCGGTCGAGCGCCGCCGCGCCCGGGGAACCGGCGGGGGCGAACATGACGTCGCGCAGTGGGTGTTCGAGATGCGGCGCAAAGTGGGCACAGACGTCGTCGAGGGCGTTGGCGAAGACCGGGTAGGTCGCATGGAGTTCGCGGCCCATCCCGGGGCGTTGGCTGCCCTGGCCGGTGAACAGGAAGGCGGTTGCCCCCCGGGCGGTTCCGCTTCGGCGGAGCGCCGGTCGGACCGTGCCCAGGACCAGCCCGGCGCTGGGACGGGCCTCGGCCAGAGCAGCCAGGGTCCCGGTCAGGGTCCCGGTCCCGGTCAGGTGTGTGCCGCTGCCGCACGCCGCCGATCCGCGGACGACGGCGACGGCACGGTGCTCGAAGTGGGTGCGACCCGCCATGGTGTATCCCGCGTCCAGGGGAGAGATCTCGGGATGGCGCTCCAGGTGCGCGCCGAGCCGGGCGGCCGCCGAACGTAGCGCCGCGTCGCAGCGGCCGGACAGGACGACAGGCACCGGGGCGCTCGCCGGGTTCTCTCCGGCGCGGTCCGCACCCATGGCGTCCGTTTCCGGCCCGGGTGGTGCTTCCTCGATCACGGCGTGAGCGTTGGTGCCGCTTACCCCGAACGCCGACACCGCCGCCCGTCGCGGCCGGCCGTCCCGGCGCTGCCAGGGGACGTTTCCAGTGAGCAGGGCGACGTCGCCCGCCGACCAGTCCACGTGCGGGGACGCCTCGCGCACGTGCAGGGTCCGCGGCAGGACGCCGTGCCGCATCGCCTGCACCATCTTGATGATCCCGGCGACGCCGGCGGCGGCCTGGGTGTGGCCGATGTTCGACTTCAGGGACCCGAGGTAGACGGGCCGCCGTGCCGCACGGTCCTGGCCGTAGGTGGCAATGACGGCCTGGGCCTCGATCGGGTCACCGAGCGTCGTGCCGGTGCCGTGCGCCTCCACCGCGTCGACGTCGGCGGCGCGCAGCCCGGCGTTGGCCAGCGCCTGGCGGATCAGGCGCTGCTGGGACAGGCCGTTCGGCGCGGTCATCCCGTTGCTGGCGCCGTCCTGGTTGATCGCGGTGCCACGCAGGACCGCGAGGACGTGATGGCCGTTACGGTGGGCGTCGGAGAGCCGTTCCAGCAGCAGCACGCCCGCGCCGTCGGCCCAGCCGGTGCCGTCGGCGTCGGCGGAGAACGCCTTGCACCGCCCGTCCGACGCCAGGCCCCGCTTGCGGCTGAACTCCACCAGGATCCCTGGGGTCGACATCACGGTCACCCCACCGGCCAAGGCGAGGTCGCATTCGCCGGCCCGCAGCGCATGGCCGGCCAGATGCACCGCCACCAGGGACGAGGAACACTGGGTGTCGATGGTCAACGCGGGCCCTTCCAGGCCAAGCGTGTAGGAGACGCGGCCGGCGATCACGCCGGAGGCGTTGCCGGTGAGTAGTTGTCCCTGGGCTTCGGCGGGCGCCGCATGCCAGGCGGGGCCGTAGTCCTGCAGCGACACCCCGGTGAAGACGCCGGTCCGGCTGCCCCGCAGCGACCGTGGGTCGATGCCCGCGTGCTCCAGCACCTCCCAGGAGATCTCCAGCATCAGCCGCTGCTGCGGGTCCACGGCATGTGCCTCGCGCGGACCGATACCGAAGAATCCCGGGTCGAACAGCGCGATGCCGGGCAGGAACCCGCCATGGCGGGTGTAGGCGGTGCCAGGCTGATCGGGNTCAGGGNCGTAGAGCGCGTCGAGGTCCCAGCCCCGGTCGTCGGGCAGGCCGCCGACGGCATCCCGGCCCTCTCGCACCAGGTCCCACAGGGCTTGCGGTGAGTCGACGCCGCCGGGCAGCCGGCAGGCCATGCCGATGATGACTACGGGATCATGGCCCCGGAACGGCTCCGAGCCGACCTCGCCGGTGGCAGGAACGGCGGTGGCCGGCGGGACGGCCGCGGGGNCGGCGGCGGGGNCGGCGGCGGGNTCGTCGATACCCAGCAACTCACGGCGCAGATGGTCGGCGAGGGCCTCGGGGGAGGGCCGGTCGAACAACAGCGTCGCGGGCAGGCGCAGACCCGTCGCAGCGGACAGTTCGTCTCGCAGCCGATCGGCGATGCCGCGGTACACCCCGAGACCACGCCAGGAGGACTCCCGGCCGAGGATGGCCGCGTCGCCGCTGCGCTCGGTCAGCACGGCGACCCGGCCGGCTATCAGGTCCAGCAGGAGCTCGCGCTGGGCCGTCTCCGATCGGCCGGTCAGCCGCAGACGCCACGCCTCGCTCGCCCCACCACCGGTGCCGCGCGGCGATCGTGCCTGGATTTCGCGCGTATCGCGCATGCAAACTCCCAGCGTCCTATGCAATGAGGAAACGACGCGTCGGCGACAGCCGCGTCCGTCGCCGGGCGTTCGCCTTCGTTCGTTTCGGCCACGGGTCGACGGACAACGAAGAAGGCCGCCACGGACCAAAGCCAGGGCCAGCCGTCAGCGCTCGGTACGGAGTGGGACAAAGTCCCGGAAAGCCGGGGCCGAGAACGACTTGGAATATCTCCTCTGGACGCGGAAGGGCATGGCTCAGGCAACCGGCGAGGAGTCGGAGCGCGGAGCCGTCCGCTCTCCGTAGAGAGTGTGACGCCCCCATCTCCTCAGGGTACGACCATGCCGGCCGGGGTGCGTGTCGTCGGTCACGTGTGAACAAGCATGAACGCCATGGTGCCCGACGCTGCGTTTGGGCTTCAAACGTCCTGGCGCGATCGGGCCATGTGAGAATTTACCCGGCCATCCTATGCGCAGGTCCCGGAGCGCTCCTGGTACCTTGGCGTACAGATGTCTGCTCTTCCTGTTCCTGGGTTCGTAGGTGATCAGGACTTCGAAGGCCACACCGATCGCGGAGCCGGCGTGCAACGTGTCGGGGATCGCATTTCACCAGGAATTGCTACCCGATACGGCGGTGATTTTCCATCCCNTGGCCGCCGGCGGCCGCCGTGCCCGGCGGCGGCTGATATACCCGCGGACCGCTGCCGCGGCTCGGTGGTGGGACGCGGTCGCGGGGCAGGTGGCGGAGGTCGCCGACCAGGCCTGTCCGGACGAGGCGCACAGCTATTCTTGATCCTCCTGGCCGACGCGCTACGCTCGCCTGTTGTGTCCGACACTGCCGCCACGTCGGCGACCGACACTGCCGCCACGTCGGCGACCGCGCCCGGATCCGGTGACGTCACCGGATCCGGGTCCCCCGGGCCGGTGAGTTCCGCCGACTCCAGCTTCGCCGACTCCATCCCCTCCGCTGTGCGCGTCACCGTGGTAGGTATCGGGGCCGACGGCTGGGCGGGGCTGGCGCCGACGGCACGTGAGGTGGTGCGCGGGGCCGCCGTGCTGTTCGGCGCCGATCGCCAGCTTGCCCTCGTGCCCGAAAGGATCGACGGCCAGCCCGTTGGAGGCCGGCGGGTGTCGTGGCCGTCCCCGCTGCTGCCGGCCCTGCCCCGCCTGCTGGCCGGGCACGCCGGCACCGGCGCTCAGGCGGGGCAGGGTGAGCTCTGTGTTCTCGCGAGTGGTGATCCGATGTTCTTCGGGATCGGCACCACTCTGGTCCGGCTGCTGGGAGCGCACCGGGTGCGGGTCCTGCCCCATCCTTCGTCGCTCTCCCTGGCCTGCGCGCGGCTCGGGTGGGCCGTGGACGACGTCGACGTGGTGAGCGCGGTCGGACGTCCCCTCGCGCAGGTGCAGGCCGCACTGGCGCCGCGTCGACGGCTGCTCGTCCTCAGCTCCGACCGGGCCACGCCCGTCGAGTTCGCCACCTTGCTCGTCGGGCGCGGGTACGGCGAGAGCCTGCTGACGGTTCTCGACCGGCTCGGGGGGCNGGACGAGGCGTACCAGAGCGCCCCCGCCTCCGCCTGGGTCGAGGCCGGTGCCCGGGCCTGGGTTCGGGCACCGGCCGCCGTGGAGCACCCGGGCGGGGCCGCCTCGGCCGTGCCGCCGGGGTCAGCTGTGTCGCAAGGGTCGGTCGTGCCGCAGGTGCCGTTGCGCGAGCCGGCGGACCTCAACGTCGTCGCCGTCGAGCCGGTGCCCACGCCGTCCGCCCCGCACCGCTCGCGGACGCCGGGCTTGCCTGATGACGCGTTCGAGCACGACGGTCAGATCACCAGGCGGGAGATCCGGGCGGTGACCCTGGCCCGGCTCGGACCGGTCCCGGGCGAACTGCTGTGGGACGTCGGATCGGGCTCGGGCAGCATCGCGATCGAGTGGATGCGCACCCATGGCACCTGTCGCGCGATCGCGATCGAGCCGCGGGCGGAGCGCGCCGACCGGATCCGGCGCAATGCCACGGCTCTCGGCGTGCCGGCGCTGCGGATCGTGCCCGGCCGGGCGCCCGAGGCCCNGGCCGGGCTGCCGGCGCCGGATGCGGTCTTCATCGGGGGCGGCCTCACGACCCCCGGGCTGCTCGACGCCTGCTGGGCGGCGCTGGGCGGACGTGGCCGGCTCGTCGCCAACGCCGTCACCCTCGAATCCGAGGCGCTCCTCGTCTCCTGGCATGCCCGCCTGGGCGGTGATCTGGTCCGGTTGTCAGTGAGTCGGGCGGCCCCGATCGGTGGCTTCACCGGATGGCGCCCGGCGAGGCCGGTGACCCAGTGGACGGTGTGGCCCGCCGCCCACCGATCCGTCGATCCGTCGAAAATGTAGAAGGTTGACGGTCTCCAGAGCGTGCCCAACCCTCTACAGTTCGATTCAGCCGAGCAGGTCCAGCACGCACCGGTCGGCCGGACCGCCGGGGATCGCGTGGTCGGGGGCGGCGAGGTGCCGGTGCCAGAGATCGGCGGCGCCCTGCGTGTCGCCGGCCTCGATGAGGTCGATGAGCGTGGCGTGGATCCGGCGGGTCGCACGGGCGGACGATCGGTCATCGGCGGCGACCGCGGCAAGGCTGGTCTCCTCCGGACGGTTGTCGGCACCGGGGTGACCGCCGTGGCTGTTTGTGAGCTCCACGAGATGCAGGAGCATCCCGGTGATCACGGTCAGTGACTTGTTTCCGGTCAGCTCCACCACGGCCAGGTGAAAGGCGGCCTGGGCCGAGGCGAGCGCGACGGGATGGTCGGCGGCCTCGTCACCCTCGTGGAGGAGCTGGCGCAGCCGGGCGACGTCGGCGGGATCACGCCGTTCGGCGAGCAGCGCCGCGCACGGCGGCTCGATGACGGCACAGGCCTGGTGGACGTCGCCCAGGGTGGCGCCGCGGTGTTCGAGGACGAGACCGGCGTAGCGCGCGGCAACCTCGGGGCTCGGGGTGTGGACCCGCGCGCCGCCGTGGGCCCCGCGCCGCACGAAGATCAGCGCTTCCGCCTCCAGCACCCGGAACGCCTCGCGCAGGGTGGGGCGCGAGACTCCGAACTGCGCCATCAGCGTGGGTTCGGGCGGTAGGGCGTCACCCTCGCTGAGCTCGCCGCGGATGATCCGCCGCCGCAGCTGGCTGGCGACGAGTTCCGCGGTCTTGGGTACCCGCACCCGCTGGCCGACCGGGGACGCGGCGGCCGGGACGTGGGCGGGCGAGACCGGGGGCGCCGGGTTCGGGGTGGCCTCCGTGGTGGATGCCCCGGCGACGGACGTGCCCGGGATGGTTCCCGCCGGAGCGGCTGGCCATGCCATGAGCGGTCCTCCTGCACGGCGGGCGTCGATTGTTGCCTAATGATCGTCGGATATCGGTGGACTGTGTGGCAT
This sequence comes from Frankia sp. Allo2, assembly GCF_000733325.1. Classification (NCBI taxonomy): domain Bacteria; kingdom Bacillati; phylum Actinomycetota; class Actinomycetes; order Frankiales; family Frankiaceae; genus Frankia; species Frankia sp. Allo2. Next base: position 22,532 of record NZ_JPHT01000014.1, on the reverse strand, counting down.
ATTTATGTTAACAGACGACGATTCGTCCGGATTGTCGGCATCGTGGCCTCGACATCATGCGTGTCGAAAGAGTGCGCCCGATCCACAGCACGACTCCGACGTGGCCTGACGTGGTAGGGCCTGACGTGCTTGATCCGAAGCCCGACCGTCTCGTTCCTTCGCGCGGGTGCTTGTCGGCCGCGGTCGCCCTGACGATCGACGACGGTCCGCATCCGGTGTGGACGCCGCGGATGCTCGACGTCTTGCGCCGCAACCGGGTCCAGGCAACGTTCTGCCTGGTCGGGGCCCAGGCACACGCGCACCGGGACCTGGTGGGCCGCATCATCGCCGAAGGGCACTCCGTCTGTAACCACGCGATGACCCATCCCCAGCCGTTCAGTCATCGCACACCGGCGCAGATCCGGGCCGAGATGGTCCGCGCCCAGTCGGTCATCGTCGACGCGGGTGGGAAACCGCCCCGGCTCTTCCGCGCGCCGGGTGGTGACTGGTCGCCGGCCGTGCTCGCCGCGGCCGCGAACCTCGGCATGACCGCGATCGGCTGGGACGTGGACCCCCGGGACTGGGCCCGACCGGGCACGCCGCGGATCGTGCGCTCGCTGACCGCGGCGCGGCCGCGTCCCGGGCCGCGACCGGCGGTGATGGTGACCTGGTGTTTCGTGGNTCGGGGNTCGCCGTCGGNGAGGGTTCATCGGCACCGGGCGGGGCACGTTCCTGGCGTTGGCCACGGAAGGAGCTCCCGATGACCCACGTCGCCGACATCGACTCCCCCTGGTTGGGCGCCTGGCATATTCCCCGCAGCCGGGGTGTGGTCAGTGGTCTGCTGCTGATGCTCCTGGGCGTGTGGGGGGCGCTGATTCCGTTCGTCGGGCCGTACTTCGACTTCGCCTTCACCCCGAACAGCGCCTGGACCTGGACGTCGGCCCGCTTCTGGTTGGAGGTGCTGCCGGGTGCCGCCACATTCGTCGGTGGGTTCCTGCTGCTGATGAGCTCCACCCGCGGCACCGCCGCGCTGGGTGCGTGGCTCGCGATCGTCGCCGGCGCCTGGTTCGTCGTCGGCCCGACGCTGGCGGGACCCTGGGACCTCGGCGCGCTCGGCCGGCCGGTCGGTGGGTCCGCCCGGCAGGCGCTCGTCTGGATCAGTTTCTTCTACGGCCTCGGCGCCGTGATCCTCTTTCTCGGTTCGACCGCGTGGGGTCGGCTGAGCGTGCGGGGGGTGCGCGACGTGGCCGCGGCGCGCCGTCAGCGGGAACTGCGGGAGCAGGCGGCCATGCGTCCGGGCCCCCTGGCGGAGTCGGAGGTCTATCCCAGCGACCGCCTCAGTGCCCCGGCCCCGGCCGAGGGGGCCCCGGCCGAGGGGGCCCCGGCCGAGGGGGCCGAGGAACGCACGGGCGCGTTCGGCCGTCATCGGCGCCGCAGCCACCGCTGACGGAAGGATCCATCGGGGAGGAACAGGGGAAGCGTGCGTCTCAGGGTGGGCCGTGCGTCTCAGGGCCGGCCGTGCGTCTCAGGGCCGGCCGTGCGTCTCAGGGCCGGCCGTGCGTCTCAGGGCCGGCCGTGCGTCTCAGGGCCGGCCGGGTGCCTCGGCCCGGAGTGGTTTCGTGGGTCGGCGCCGGCGAAGTCCTGCGTCCAGTAGGTGCCGTACGCGCCGCNGGTGGCGTAGCCCACGCCGATGGCGGTGAAGGCACAGGTGAGGATGGTCGCCCGCCGATCGGCGCTGTCCATCCACATCTGCACGGTCCGAGCCGCGGTGAGCGATCCGGCGGCGATGTTCTCCCCGACGAGATCGGCGGTGTATCCGCGGGCGGCCAGCCGCTTGTCGAGGCCGCGACCGTCCCTACCGGTGTAGCCGAAGTAGCCGTTCGCCGCCATGTCGGTGCTGTGCGCCTGCGCCGCGGCTGCCAGCCGGGCGTCGACCGTCAGCGCGCCGCAGCCCGCTCGGGCCCGCTCGATGTTGGTCAACCGGACCACCTCGGCGGCCTCGGTGCCGGTCCGGGGCGGGGCGACGGGCGGCGTCCGCCTCGGAGCCGGCGCGGACGTGCTCGTGCCCAGCGCGACGCTCGTGCCCGGTGCGACGCTCGTGTCCGGTGCGACGCTCGTGTCCGGTGCGACGAGGGGTGCCTGCACCGGAACCGGCAGGCGGGTAGCGTCCGGCAGGCCCGCGGACGGTTCGTCGGTCCGCGACGGTAGCGGGGTCGTGGTCGTGGCCGTGGCCGTGGACAGGCCGGACGACGCCGTCGACGATGTCCTCGCCGGCTCCGCGACCGGCTCCGCGGTCGGGTGCGTGGTCGGCTGGGCGAACGACCCTGCGGTGAGCTCCGTGCGCGCCGCCCCGGACGGGTGCGGCGGGACGGGNGNCGCGGCGATCGTGATCTCCTGGTCGGCCCGGGCTCCCGTAGACGGCGTCGCCGACGCTGCCCTGCCGGCGGGAAANGCCNGGCAGGCCGTGGTGAGCGCCGCTGCGAGGGCGGCCACGGACGCGGCGGCGATGACGGTCGTGAACCGAAGCGAACCCAGCCGAACCGAACCCATAAGGCCTCCTCGGGTCTCCCCCCCGGGAGCAATACGAGCAAAGATAACTAATTCCGCGTGTGGCGCTCCTCGCCTGTCATCGTGTGGTCCAGCTGTGGTAGGGCCGGAACCGGATGCGCTGGCCGGGCCGGCATTGCGCGGCCAGGTGCAGATCCTCGGACGCGACGACGCCCAGCATGGGATAACCCCCGGTGACCGGATGGTCGACGAGGAAGAGGACCGGCCGCCCGTCCGGGGGGATCTGGANCCCCCCGGTGACGACGGCCTCCGAGGGCAGCTCCGCGGTGATCCGGCGGCGCGGCGCCGGCCCGACGAGCCGTACGCCGACCCGGTCGCTCTGGGCCGTCACCTCATAGGACGCGGAGAACAGCGTGGGCAGCGCGTCCGCGGTGAACCAGTCGTCGCGGGGGCCGGCGAGGACCCGCAGGGTCGGTTCGTCCGGGTACTGGGCGAGCGGGGCGAGGTCGACGGTTGGCGGGTCCGCGCTGTCGGCCGCCCGCGGCAGCCGCCGACCGGTGCTCAGCGGTTGCGGACCGATCCCGGAGAGGGTGTCACTCGATCGTGAGCCGAGCACCGGGGGGACACCGATCCCCCCGCGAATTCCGAGGTAGGTGCGCAGGCCCCGGTCGGGTGCCCCGATCCGCAACAGCGCGCCGGCGGGCACGTCCACCGGGGAGTACATGCTGATCTGGCGACCGGCGAGTTCCAGCGGGCACGGCGCGCCGGTCAGCGCGATCAGCGCCGGATCCGTGAACCGTGCGGTGAGGCCGCCGTAGGTGAGCTCGACCGCCGCCGCGGTCGCGACGTTGCCGACGAGCCGGTTCGCCAGCAGCAGACTGCGACGGTCGGCCGCGCCGGACCGGGTGATGCCCAGGTGCGCGAGCCCGGGCCGGCCGAGATCCTGGACCGTGGCGAACGGACCTGGCGCGACGATTTCGATCATGAAATCCCGATCATGACATTTCGATCACGACATCGACCGGGCGGCGTCAGCAATGGCGTCGGCGTCGGCGATGAACCGCACCCGCGTGCCCGGGGCCAGCACGGCGGGCGGCTCCCGGTCGGGATCGAAGACCCGCAGGTCGGTATGGCCAATCAGCCGCCATCCGCCGGGCGAGGTCCGCGGGTAGACACCGCTGAACTCGTCGGCGATGGCGACCGCGCCCGCGGGGACCCGGGTGCGCGGGCTGTCCCGGCGTGGCACGCGCAGCGCCGGGTCGAGGCCCGCGATGTAGGCGAAGCCGGGAGCGAAGCCACAGAACGCGACCCGGTGCCGGCCACGTACGTGCCGGTCCACGACCTGCGCCGGAGTCAGTCCGCTGAGCCGGGCGACCTCGGCCAGATCGGGACCGTCGTAGCGCACCGGTATCGTCACGACGTCCCGGTCGAGCGGGGGACCGGCCTGCGGCGCGGGGCCGGACGAGGGATCGGGACCGGCCTGCGGCGCGGGACCGGAGGAGGGCGTGGGGCCGGAGGAGGGCGTGGGGCCGGACGTGCCGGGCTGAGCCCCGGCGGCGCGCAGCAGGGCGGCGCTCAGGCGTCTGGCGTCGGTCGCCGCGGGATCGAACGCGACCAGCACCGTCCGCGCCGCGGGAACCAGTTGGATGATCCCGACCGGGGCGATCCGCCGCAGCCGCGCGTAGAGGGCCTCGGCCTCGGTCAGGCCGGCCACCTCGACGAGCAGTGCCTCGTCACCGCAGGGCAGGATGCGCATCGCGATCCTCTCAGCTGAACGGGATCAGGGGGACACCCGCGTCGAACAGGGCTTGGCGCAGCCGTCTGACCATCTCGACCGCGCCCGGCGTGTCCCCGTGCACGCAGAGAGAGCGGGCGCCGACGTCCACCGGTGTGCCCTGCTGGCTGACGACCACGCCCTTGATCGCCATCCGCACGCCGCGCGCGACGATGACGTCGGGATCGTGCAGGACGGCGCCGGCCGTGCGCCGGGAGACCAGAGTGCCCGCGGCCGTGTAGTCGCGGTCGGCGAACGCCTCGCCGACCGCGGTCAGGCCGGCCTCGCTCGCGCGCCGCAACCACGCCGATCCGGGCAGGCCCAGGACCGGCAGCGTCGCGTCGTAGCAGCGGATGGCCTCGACGACGGCCTGCGCCTGCTCCTCGTCGGTGACGATGGCGTTGTAGAGGGCGCCGTGCGGCTTGACGTAGCGAACCCGGTCGCCGGCCGTCCGGGCGAAGGCGTCCAGCGCGCCGAGCTGATAGAGGACGTCGTCACGTAGATCGTCGGGGTCCATGTCGATGCGGCGACGACCGAAGCCGGCGAGGTCGCGGTAGCTGACCTGGGCGCCGATGCGGACTCCGCAGCGGACCGCCTGCTCGCACGTCCGCCGCATCGTCGCGGGGTCGCCGGCATGGAACCCGCAGGCGATGTTGGCGCTGGTGACCAGGTCGAGTAGGGCCTCGTCCTCGGTGAGGCGCCAGACCCCGAAACCCTCGCCGAGGTCGGCGTTGAGATCGAGGGGACGCGGCGGATCCGCCGGAGGCGGTGGTGCGACGGGATGTGCCCGTCCGGCCGGAGGCGGTGGCTCGACCGGGTTCGGTGGATCGGCCTCCCCGGTGGTCGCCCGGTCTGGCCGAGGTCGCTCCCGCCTGCCGGGATCTCGCTGGTCGCCCATGCTGCCAATTGTTCACCACCTCGGCACTGGCGATCCGCCCCCGTCGGCACGGTGGCGGGTGAGCCATCCGGTCACCTTGTGCGGCTTGAGATCCAGGCCGGCCAGGATCCTGCCGACCTGAGAGGCGGATATCGGGGCGAAGACGGTGCCCGCGACCTGGGCGGCGATCGCCGCATGAGTCCAGGTGACGGCGGGCCCGGGCGGGGNGGCGGNGGCCGCGGCGACCACCGCCACGCGCGCCAGGTCGTCATAGCGGCGCGGGTGCTGTCAGGTTCTCTGTGTGCGGGTTCGTCGGGTAGATGATCCGCCGTACCGCCGCCGGGAACGGTCCGGACAAGATCGCCGCTTAACAGTTGGAGCCGTGGGATGGCTAGGTTGCCTCGACGGCTGCGGCGGGCTCAGGCTTCAGCGCCCGGATGATCGGCTGCGCCGCCGCGAGCGACTCGATCAGACGCTGATACCGGTCGGTGCCCAGGGCGTCGGCAATATGCGCCTCGAATGCCTCAACCGTCTCGTGGGCACTGACGCGGGCGCGGGCGCCCGCGTCAGTGAGGTACAGGCCGATGCCGCGGCTGCCGGGAACCAGCTTGCGCTCGATGCAGCCGAGCTTTTCCAGCCGCGCGGCGATCTGGCTCAGCGCCTGCTGGGTCTGTGGTGCGCGCCGGCTGAGCTCGGCGATGGTGAGGCCCGGGCGCGCGTTGAGATTCTCCAGCATTCCCAGGCTGGCCAGCGAGAGCGGACTGTCCCCGAGCGCGGCTTCTCCCAGCAGCGACGTGCGGATCGAGACGGCCCACAGCAAGTGCACGAGCCAGTGCTCCCAACGGTCCTCCTGACCTGCCTGACCTGCCTGACCTGCCTGACCTGCCTGACCTGCCTGACCTGCCTGACCTGCCTGACCTGCCTGACCTGCCTGACCTGCCTGACCTGCCATGGCGTCACTATAGCCCAAGCACCTTGTAGTAATCACACGTTGATATTACAGCATCTTGATTTCACAAGACCTTGTAGTACGCTCGGAGGCGTACAGGAACTCAGTAACGCGAGAGGAGGAGCAGTGGTTCAGGAACCGACAAGCACGCCGAGCCTGGGGGCCCCGGCCGACCCGGCGCCGCCGATCCGCGGCTTGCGATCGGAATACGCCCGGGTCGGCGGCCACCGCCTGCACTACTGGACCGGCGGCCCAGACGACGGGACCCCGGTGCTGCTGTGGCATGGCTTCCTCGCCACCGGCTACGCCTGGCGCGGGGTCGCCCCCGCCCTGGCCGACGCCGGAATGCGCGTCCTCGTCATCGACATGCTCGGCTACGGCGACAGCGACAAGCCGGGCGGCACCGATCCCTACAGCGCACGCGCGCTGGCCGAGCAGGTCCGCGCCCTGACCGCCCGCAGCGGGTTCGGCGCCGGCCGGCCCATCCTGCACGTCGGGCACGACATGGGGGCGCCCCCGGCCCTGCTGTGGGCCGCCAGCCACCCAGAAGAGACCCGAGGCCTGGTCTACGCCGAGGCGCCCACCATGCTCGGCGGCCCGTTGCGGGACGTCCTGGCCTACGCCCCGGGCACCATGACCACAGGGTCCATGTGGTGGTGGATCTTGCCGCTGGCCCCGGGAGTGCCGCAGGCACTGATCGTGGGGCGTGAGGAAGCCTTCCTGCGCTGGTTCTACGACGGCCCGGCGGGAGCGCCCCGTGCGTTCGACGAGGCCACGGTGGCCGAATACCTGCGCACCTTCTCCGGGCCGGCCGGGGTACTCGGCTCCATGGGCGTCTACCGCGCCGCGTTCGCCAGCATCGCGCAAACCGAGCCGCTGCTCGTACACCCGACCCCCGTCCCCGTCCTCGCCGTGGGCGGCGAACGGGGCCTGGGCCAGCAGGTCGGCCGGATGCTGCCGCCGGTGGCCTCGCGCCTTAGCACGTCCATCCTCGACGGCGCCGGGCATTTCCTGCCCGAGGAAGAGCCCGAGCGGCTCGCCGCGGCCATCACCCTGTTCAACGACCGGATCTGAACGACCGAGGAGGAACGATGAGCTTCACCCCGCACACCGCCAGCCCGGCGACGCAGCCGGCGACGCAGCCCGCGACGCGCGGCTACGTCCTTGGCCCGGATGAGGGCAACCCCTATCACTGGCTCGGCACCCTCAGCCTGACCAAGGTGATGGGCTCGGTCACCACCGGCAACCTCGACATCGTCGNCCNCCGCGTTCCGCCCGGCTACGCGCCCCCGCCACACGTGCACCGCGACTCCGACGAGGTGTTCTTCCTGATCGACGGGCACCTGGAGGTGCACTGCGGCGACGACGCGTGGGAGGCCGGGCCCGGCTCGCTGCTCTTCCTGCCGCGGGGGGTCCCGCACCGCTTCGTCAACGCCGACCAGCCTGCCCGCACCCTGCTGATCAACGCGCCCGCCTCGTTCGCGGACCTGGTCGTCGCCATCGGCGACCCCGCGCCCGGCCTTGACATGCCCGGCCCGGACGCGCCGGTGCCGTCAACGGAGGAGATCTTCGCCCAGTCGCAGTGGTACGGCATCAACCCCGCGTGACGGACGGAGCGAGCCAGACAGGCAGGAAACCTCATGGTCGACGTCAGCCGCACGAGCAGGCCCCCGATACCCAGGACGTCGTCGAGCAGCCCCGCACCCGGTCGATCTCGCCGCCGGTGCAGTCGATCAAAACCTTGACCTCCACGTCACACGTGCCCGGATCCGCCGTCACGAAGAATCCCACCACGCCAGCACCGACAGCACTGCCGCGGAAGACGCCCACGCCGTCACCGTCACCGTCCGCGGCCACGGCGCCCTCCAGGTAGCCATAGTCGATGGGGTACACGGCCTCCGGCACCCGGGGGTGCCTGCTGCCGGCCGGGCGGTGCACCACCAGCCGCGAGGTAGCCGCCAACTCGTTGAGGTAGCCGCCAACTCGTCGAGGTTGCCGCCAACTCGTCGAGGTTGCCGAACAGCCGTGCGCGGGACGCGTCAACCATGATCACCGCCGAATCGGGGAGGTCCGCCAAGGAGACCACCGACATGAAGTGGTTCAGGGCGAAGAGCATGGTCCTGCCGCCTGACGTGAACGGCGACTCCCGGCCGGTGCCATCGGCATGCTGGACGGCAACTGGACGTGACCGTTCCCTTCGTCGCTGCCCGGGCCGTCGGCGAACAGGGTGCCCTGCACACTCTTGCCGTGGCCCCAGCAGCTGCCCGCGGCTACCGTGGCTGTCCTCCNAAGTAGCCACCGCTCAACACCTCGGCTGATCGGACGCCGTTCGCGTGATCGCAACATGGTCGTCCAGCCGGGACTCGAACCAACTCGCGAGGCCGTGACCAGCACCGTTCCACAGTGCTGGATCTCAAGCGACAGATCGCGAACCGTATTCACCCAGGCCAAGATCATGATCAGAAAAAGGGTGGACCTGACACGGCAGCAGAAGAACCGATCGGTCTTGGTCGAAGGCCCTGAAATCACCGTCCGCCCGGTCGGGACGCGGCAACTGACCAGGAACGATGCCAGATAAGGATCGAAATGATCGAACCACGGCCGGCCTCGAACGCATGTTCCGCAGGGTTGGTGGGACCCTCCCCACGGTGAGTCGCTCGACTGTGGTGGGAGGGAATCGTGGGCGACGATCCCGTCCGGCGGGGGCTCATGGCAGCGAGGTGGATGAGTTCCTCCTTGGTGAAGACGTTCGCCAATCTCCGGCTGGCGGGGTCGTGATCGTGGCGGCACTGGTCCGAACGCCCGGCCCCGACGCGATCCACCAGCATGGCCAGCGCCCGCGTCTTCTCCTCGTCGTCCCGGACCAGACGGGCATCGGCGTGGATCACCACCGAACGATAGTTCAGTGAATGATGGAAAGCGGAACGAGCCAGGACAACGCCGTCGAGAAGCGATACGGTCATACACATCCGGATCGGCGCGGATCTCGCCAGAATGGCCAGCCTTGCCGCGCTGGAGGCGTGCACGTACACAAGATCGTCGGCGCGGACGTGCATCGTGGGCAGGACATGCGGCTGCCCGTGTACGACCAGGCCGACGTGGCAGACGAGTGCCTCGTCCAGAACGCTGTGCACAGCCTCGCGCTCGTGGCTGACTCGATCGGAGCTGCGGGTGGGTCGCAACATACTGGGCATGCTGCCCGTCGCGGGGAGCGATGTTCACCGAAAATAGGTCGGGCACTTACCAGCCGTGAGCGGAAACGGAGCGCGGCGGGAGCGTCCCGAGCGGCGGTGCGGNGTGTTNGCGNTGGGAGAGGCCCTCCAGGTCCAGGAAGTTGTCCTCGGGCTCGACTGTGGTCTCCTTGAGAAGATTTTCCACCCGCTGCACGGTGAGCTGTCGCACCACCTCCGCTCCCGGGACGTAAGTATTCGGAAGTCCCGTTGTTGATCGGTGCCGGTGGTGCTGGCTGGGGTCTGCGTGTGGCCTGATGGGCGACGGTGGGTGATGTCCTGATGGCTGGATTGGTGTGCTGCGTGCCAAGGCTGAAAGCGCCGGGNGGACGGTTGTTGAGGTGAACGCCCGCCACACCTCCCAGCGGTGCGCCGAGTGCGGGCACGTCGCGAAGGAGAACCGTCCCTCGCAGGCCGAGTTCCGCTGCGTGAGGTGCGGGCACTCGGCGCACGCCGACGAGAACGCGGCGATCAACATTCTCAGGGCAGGGCTTGCCCTTCAAGCTGACGCTCAGGCGGCTTGAGAAGCCGCCGGCTTTAGCCGGCGGAGGAGTCACTTCCCCAGCGAGCTGTGCATCTCCCAGACCAGGATCTGTTATGCGCGCCAGCATCTATGGTCTGACCAGTGCAGTAACGTGCCCCGGTCGTCTCGCCCGCGCCGCCTCGGGCACCCCTCAGGCACACGCAGAAGGGGCGCCCGGTGAGCGCCTCCACCGCCGCCGAGCGGGTAATCCTCCGCGACGGCGACTGGGAGCTTGAGCAGCTCCTCGACGGCCTCGGTGACGATGACGACGGGACCCGCCGCCGGCCGGTCATCGCGGAGACCACCATTCGCTACCTGGTGTGGGTCGAAGACGAGTACGCGACCGCGGATCTCCAGGAGGACCATGAGCTGATCGAGGGCGCTGAGGTCGTCGACGGCGACATGACGGTGACCGACCCAGACGACATGGACTGGTGGCACATCTACCGGCAGCCGTTCGGCCCGGACAGCGCGCCGGTGGAGGGTCCGGCGTGGAAGTGCCCGGAGCTGCGGTGTCACGCTTATCAGCCTGCGGGGGCTTCTTACGAGCGGCGGCACGGGTGGTTGTGCCCGCACGCCGCTGAGGGTGGTGCCCGGTGAGCGCCACCGAGGGCACCACCCGCCGCTGCAACCCCCCGGAGGTGGCCGGATGAGCGAGCCCACCATCCGCGTCCTGTCCCTCGGCGCTGGCATCCAGAGCACCACGCTCGCGCTCCTCGCCGTCGAGGCCGCGCTACCGCGACCGGATGCGGCGATCTTCGCCGACACCGGCTGGGAGCCGCGGGCCGTGTACGAGCACCTCGACCGCTCCCGGATGCCGCTCGATCAGGCGCCGATCGACAAGCTGACCCGCGCCGAGTGGATCGCGCTCTACCAGCCCACCATCTTCGACACCCTCGACGAGGAAGGCGACCCGGACGGATGCTCGCCCTACGGATGCCGCAGCGGAGCGACGGCGTGATCGCCCTGTTCCGGCCGCGCCGCCGACCCCAACCCACACCCGCGCCCGAGACCCTCACCGCCTACGAGATCATGGCCCGCTGGCGACCCGGGTCACACGACCGGCCATGGACCTGGGCCGACGAGATCGCAGACCTCGTCACACGCGACCGCGAGCGGCTCGGCTGGATCGCCCGGCACTGCATGCACGTCCCGATCCTCGTGGGCCCGGACGGCCGGGTCTGGGACGTTGACTTCCTCTCCGCCCTGAAGGGCGGAGATTCCCGTCTGCTACGCCCCGGTGGGGGTGAGCTTCGGGTGGGTTCCCGCTTCGTCGCGCGGTGCCGGCACGGATGCCGGTCTTACCTGCGCTCCACGGGCAGACACGGCCAGTCCGGCCGCCTTCGCGACGTTGACCGCCGCGTTCACATCCCTGTCCAACACCGACCCGCACGCCTGGCACGTCCACTCCCGGACCGCCAGCGGTTTCGGGCCGTCCTTCACCCCGCAGGCCGAACAGACCTGCGACGTCGGCTCGAACCGTCCGATCCGGACGAACGTCCGGCCGTACCGGGCGGCCTTGTACTCCAGCATGGCGACGAACGCCGACCAGCCGGCGTCGTGCACCGACTTCGCCAACCGCGTGCGCGCGAGCCCGTTGACCGCCAAGTCCTCGACGGCGACCGCTTGATTCTCGCGGATCAGCCGGGTGGAGAGCTGGTGATGGAACTCGCGGCGCGCGTCGGCGACCCGCGCATGCTCCCGGGCGACCTTCAACCGAGCCTTGGCCCTGTTCTTCGAGCCCTTCTTCTTCCGGGACAGGTCGCGTTGCACCCGGCGGAGACGTTTCTCCGTGCGGCGCAGGAACCGCGGGGAGTCGATTTTCCTCCCGTCGGAGAGGACCGCGAAGTGGCCGAGTCCCAGGTCGATACCGNCCTCGGTGGTCGTCTCCGCCGGGCTGTCCACCTGTCCCGCCTCGACGACGAAGCTCGCGAAGTACCGGCCTGCGCTGTCCCGGATCACCGTCACCGACGACGGTGCCGACGGCAACCTGCGCGACCAGCGGACCGGAACATCGCCGATCTTCGGTAGGCGCAGCTTCCCGCCCGTGGTGACCGACCAGCGGGCGTTGGCGGTGAACCTGACCGACTGGCGGGNGTCCCGCTTGGACTTGAACCGCGGCGCGCCCATCCGGGGCCGTTTCCCGGCCAGCCCGTCGAAGAAGTTCCGATAGGCCGTATCGAGGTCGCGCAGCGACTGCTGCAACACCACCGCGGACACCTCTGCGAGCCAAGCCCGTTCCGGGCTCTTCTTCGCCTCGGTGATCAGCAGCTTCGACAGGTCCCCCGTCTTCGGGAACGGCAGCCCCGCCGCCCGCGCATCCTCCCGGGCGCGCAGGCCGTCGTTGTACACGACCCGGGCGCACCCGAACGCCTGTGCCAGCGACGCACGCTGACCCGCCGTCGGGTGGAGCCGGAAGCTGTACCGAAGCTGCACACCCCCAGTTTACCCTTGGTTTATGGCCACCGATCTCAACGTTCGCACTGGCAGGCACTGCGTTTTCGCCCTGCACGCCCACTTGGTTTTCGTCACGAAGTATCGGCATCGGGTGTTTGACGATCAGCACCTCACCCGACTGGAAGAGATCATGCGGGCGGTGTGCGTCGACTTCGAGACCGAACTCGTCGAGTTCAACGGCGAACATGACCATGTCCACCTGCTGGTCAACTTCCCACCCAAGGTCGCCCTGTCGAAGCTGGTGAACAGCCTCAAGGGCGTGTCGTCGCGCCGGATGCGCCAGGAGTTCCCCGAGCTGGCCCGGCACTACTGGCGGGCGAACCGGCTCTGGTCCGGGTCGTACTTCGCCGGGTCGGTCGGTGGCGCGCCGCTGGAGGTGCTCCGCCGGTACATCGAAGAGCAGACCCGCCCGGTTTAGGGCACGCTCAGGCCGCGAGGCGGCCTTCCCGCGCGGCCCTTCACCCCCGGCCTGAAGGCCGGAGCACTGGGCCGCAACTTGGTAGCAGGTTCTCGCCCTATTCGGCGCGCACGGTTGCCGTCCAGGCTCCGTGGGAGAGCCGGATGCTGCCGTCGTCGGCGATCCGGGCGTTGGCGCCGAGGTGCGGGGCGTATCCGAGGCGGAGCCAGTCGTCGCGGACGTCGTCGAGAATGTCCCAGAGTCGGCGCGGCCCGCCCTGGTGAACCGTCGGCAGATCGGCGCCGACCGCGGTAGCCCGCGCCCACGACCCGTCCGAATGGGCCATGATCGCCGTGTGCCGGCCGTCGGCCTCCCTGCGGTAGCCGTGCCGTACCCCCGGCACGGCCAGGGCGATCATGGCCGACAGCTCCCACGCCTCGGCGACGTCCACGACCGGGTATCGGCCGGTGGTCACCTCCTCGCCGTCGGCCTCGTCAAGCCGGTCGCTGTCGACCGCGTTCGGCGGGTAGTCATCACCGGTGCGGGTGCGCATGAACGCGGCCGGCGTGAACTCGACCATGCCCACGCGGCCGCGTGGGGTGCTCGTCACGGTGATGACCATGTAGGTGCCGGTGATCGTGGCGACCAGCCGCCCCCCCGGGCGTAGTGCGTCCAGCCAGCTCGTCGGGATGGACGGGACCGAGACCATGGAGACGATCCGGTCGTACTGGCCGGGCAGCGGACCGGTGGCATCCACGGTCAGGGCGGTGGGGTGCAGGTCGAGGGCGGCGAGGCGGTCCGCGGCGGCGGCGACCAGGTACGGGTCGACGTCGATCGTGGTGATGCGCTGGTCGTCGTAACGGCGGGCGAGNAGCGCCGCCCCNTACCCGGAGCCGGTGCCGACGTCCAGGATGTTCAGGCCCTCGGCCAGTTGGGCGTGCTGGTACATGCGCAGGGCCAGCGCAGGCATCGTGGCCGACGACGTCGGCATGCCCATCGGCCTGTCGCCCTCGGCGGCGTGATCGGCGTGGTTCTTGCCGACTCTCGTGACGAGCGACCGGTGGGCGGCGTAGACATCGGCGATCGGGCCGCGGCGCAGGTCCCACCCGTTCTCGGTTCGCACCCACCACGCGGGCACGAACTCGTGCCGTGGGATGTCGGCGACGACCGGATACCAGCGGGATCCGGGATGGCTGATCTCGTCGGCCAGGGTGCGGGCGTGCGCCCGCCACGGCTCGGCCATCAGTTCGGGTCCGGCTCGGGATGCACCGGCCCACATCTCTCATGGTCGCTGTCCGGATCGCACGGGCCCATCCGGGACCGCGGGACCGATTCCACCGCGGCCTGCCACTGCTTCCCGGCCAGCAGACCGGCCAGCGGGGTGTCCCGGACGTTACCGCCGTCGAGGCCGCGGCTCATCACGCACGGCGTGATCCTGCCGTCCGGCAGGACCGCGGCCCGGCCGAGCCCGCAGTGTCCGCAGCCGCCCGCCGTGGCCCCGTCGTGGCCGGCCGCCCGGCCGAACGCGCGGACCACGTCCCGGCGGATGTTCGTCACGCCGAGGCCGAGCAGATCCGAGTGCGCCCGGTCGGCGGCGTCGCCGCCACCGACGATGCCGACCCGCAGGGGGATGGAGCGGCGCAGCACCTCGATGAGGTTCGCCCGGGTCAGGGCGTGGGAACCGGCGCGGCCGGTGACCCGGTCGTGGTCAGCCGCGCTGGCCGCATAGTAGCTGGTGGCCAGCCGCACCCCGAGGCGCATCAGCGTCGGCCACAGCTCGGCGGGCACCCGCACCAGGTTGCTGAAGATCTCCACGGTCAGGCCGGCGGCGAGGGCGTAGCCGACCAGGTCGGGCAGCGCCGGGTGCAGCGTCGGTTCGCCGCCGATCATCGCTACCTGGCGGACGCCGAGCCCGGCCGCGTCGTCGATGACCTTGTGCCAGTCGTCGACGGTCATCGTCCCGTGGCCGGCAGTCGGCCCGGACTCGGCGTAGCAGTGGGAGCAGGCAAGCTGGCAGCGTCCGGTGATCTCCAGCCACAGCATCTCGGTGTGGGGCATGTGCACCTCCAAGGTAAGTATTTGTTAGGCCGCCGCTGCCACGGGTGTGGCTGGGATGCGCGTACGGCCCATNTCGGTGACCGCCCATCCGCCGCCGACTAACTGCCGCAGGAGTCCGGCGTCCTCCTGCTCCTGGCACCAGATCCGGAGCCGCGGCATGCTCAGGCCGAGCCGGTGGGCAACGTCGTCCATGTCCACCGCCCCGAAAACGGGCGGGCGGGTGGCGGCGATCGCCGACCAGCCGTCGGCCGAGTCGAGGGGCCGGGCGAGTGCGGCGGTCGAGGCCGCCGCACCGGCGGTGGTGTACCGCCAGCAGCCCGCGTCCACGGCGAGAATGCGCCGGGCGGCGAGCGTGGCGAGGCGCAGTGCCAGCTCCTCCCGGTCCACCCGACCTGTCTCCGCGTCCAGGACGCGGGCGATCCGTTCGGTGCTCGCCGGCCCGGAGGTCTGCGCGGCGGTGAGCGCGGCCCACAGCTCCCGGCGGCGGACCGCGTCCACCGGACGGCGCACCAGCGGTGGCACGTCCCGCCGGGGGGCGAACCGGTAGGCCCTCCCTGCGCCGGTGCGCTGCTCGGCCATGATGCCCACAGTGGTGAGGGTGGCCATCCAGGCGGCTACCTGCTCGCGAGGGGCCTGGAGCCGGTCGGCGAGGGTCTGCGGGCGGATCCAGCCGCCGCCGGGCCGGGCCCGGTTGTCCGCCCAGGCCAGCCCGGCCGCGAGCCGGACGGTTGGGATCATGTCGATGGTGCGCATGGAACCCCCCGGTGACGATGGGCCGGCTCAGGCGCCGGTGGCACTGGCGGTGATGAGCGGGATCTGCTCGACGGCTCGGACGGCGAGTTCCTGAGCGTCGAGCGCGGGTAGCTGGTCGAGCGTGCCGGCGTGGATCGCGGCGGAGAGTGCCCGCCACACCGGCGCGGGGAGCCGGGCCTCCCGCTGGTGGAGGTAGCCGTAGCCGTGCACCACCTCGCCGCCGTCCCGCCGCGAGCGGCCGCCGGATGACGACCACGCCGTCCATTCCTCGCCGAGCGTGGCGAGACGGCCGGCGGTGGTGACCTTGGCCAGACCAACCCAGATCACCAGCGGCAGCCGCAGGTCGCCACCGGTGCCGGCGTAGTCGTAGCGGATGACGACCTCGGCACCCGAGCGGCCGACCAGGATCGTCGGGGCGTCCGGGGTGGCCGGCGCGGTGGCCTGCCGGGACATGATCTCTCCCTGTGTTGTGGGGCCTGCCCGCCGCCGTCGGGGTGGACGGCCTCCCGGGCGGGCAGGCGGTCAGTGGGCCGCGGCGACCTTCTCTGCGCCTGTGACGAGCTGGTCCAGCTCGGCGCCGAGGGTTTCGGGTATGCGCTGCGCGGTCGCGCTGTGGAAGGCACGTAGGTACGGCACGAGGCGTAGGAACGGGTGTCGGGCCGCCCAGTAGCGGGTCGGGTCGGTGCTGCGTTCGGCGCCGCGCAGGACATAACCCATACTGACGATCTTGTCGGCGGTGAGGGCGGCCATGACCAGATCAGGCAGCCGGTCGAGGCGCCGCAGCGCCCGTGTCGGCGCGGTGGCGTACAGGTCCATCGCCATGTGCTCGCCGTACATCAGCCACACCATCGTCAGGGTGCGGGTGCCGCACCGGTCCTCGATGGCGTTGTCGACCAAGGCCGATCCGCGGTAGTCGGGCACGTCGTGCAGCAGCACCGCGGCCACCAGGTCGGCCGGCGCGTCGGGCAGGTGCCGGCCGAGGGTGACCGCGACGCGGACGGCATGGCCGAGCGCCGGGGCGCTGTCGATGATGTGCCCGGCGCACCATTCGCGGGCGATCCCGAGAGCGTGCTCGATGACCGGCGGCCGGGGCCGGGTGAGCACGGACCTGCGCAGCGGTGGCGATGATAGGCGGGTGGGGTCCGGTAGCGAGGTCATGGATCATCCCTGGGATGAGGACGCGCTGTGCGCGGTCTGCCCCGGACAGCTCCACGACCCGGGGCGGTTCGATGTGGTGGACGGGCCGCAGCCCGGCTGCCGGTACGACTCGACGGCCGGCTACCGGCGGGACACGGCCAGCGGNGTGCCGGTGTGCATCCACCCGGACAAGATCGGGGTGCGGCCGGGCCGGTACGCCTCCGGGGGNGAGGGGTGGCCCGCGCGGACGCCCCCGGCCGCCCCAGCGGGGCCGATGCCGGCCGAGGCCGGCGCGTTGGCCGGGTGGATGACGGAGCTGGTCCGCCACGCCGGCCCGGGCCGGGTGGATGCGGTGCTCGCTGATGCGGAGCGGCAGGCGGCCCGCAGCTTCCCCGCGGACGTCGTCGTCGGCGCGCTGCGGGCCGCCCTCGCCGCGATGGTCTAGCGGCCGAAGGTGAAGTAGTGCGACCGGCCGCCGGCCTGCACCCCGATCGACTCGTAGTGCTCGGACAGGATGTTGAGACGGCGCGCGGTCTCGGCCTTGCCGAGCCAGTAGCGCCGGGGCAGCTCCCCCCAGCGGGCAGCCNGGTAGATCTGGTCGGTGTAGCCGTCGACGTCGTAGTCGAACCGCTCCGCGTCGGTCGAGTGGACGAACGTCACCCGCAGATCGGCCTGGATCCGGGAGAGGATCGTGAACTGGGCGGTCAGCGCGTGCACCATCTCGTCCACCGGCGCGGCGACCAGCAGTTCCGCCGCCCGCTCGTCGCCGGTGAGCTCGTAGACCGCCGCCTTCATCGCCATGGTGCGCAGACCCTCGACGAACAGGTGCGGCCCGTCTTCGTCCAGGTCCCACTCGGCGATCAGCGGGTAGCCGGTGAACGTCGCCCAGCACGTCGGGTACTTCAGCGTGCTCGACCGCAGCCGGTCGAACTCCGGGTGCNCCTGGATCATGTCCATGATCACCGCCGCGCGCTCGCCGGCGGTGTACGGGCTCGGCAGGTCAACAATCATGATCGTTCCGGTCTCGGGGTTGGTCACGAGGCTCCTCCATGGGGATGTGAGGTGGGCTTCTGCCCACGGGGGCGCAGCGTTACCGCCGCGAACGGGACTGCTCGGCGCGCCAGCCCGCACTCAGCAGTTGGCACATCCGCCGGTGNGGATATGACACCCTCCGGCGCAGATCTGGTACAGACTGCGAGAAACTCGCATGCGCGAGAGGCATCTCTCTCGCGTCAGCGCAGGACGGGGAGACGATGACGGCTGTCGCGGCGCCGGCACGGGCGACGTTCGTTGCTGAAGTCGAGCGGCTGATCAAACAGACTGGGACGAACCGGTCCGAGCTGGCCCGCCAGATCGGCGTCAGCCGGATGGTCATCTCTGCCGCCGTCCGAGGTGAACAGCATGGGAGCCCGAAGCTCCTCCCATCACCGCACGTGATCGAGGGCTTGGACCGGGAGCTCCATGCCGCCGGCCGGCTGATCGCCCTCTGGCAGGACGCGGTGATGGAACGCACCGCCGACGAGATCAGATTGGATCGTGGACACCGTCTCTCTCTCGGCCCCACAGTGGATAGCCGGGGGCCAGGAGAGGAGACGAGTACGGACCGGCGCGAGTTCGTGGAACTGACCGCCCTGTCGGCCCTGGCCGCTGCCGCGCAGACACGCATGGACGAGGCGGTGACCGCGGCGACGCTCGACGAGCTGGAGGAGGACGCGGACGAGATCGCCTGTGTCTATGGCTCTGCCCCCCACGCTTCTCTCCTGCCTGAGGTCGGCGCCCGCTGGCGGCAGATCACCACGATCCTCGGCGGCCCCGTCGCCCCCGAGGCGCGGCCACGGATCACCCTGCTCGGCGGCCAGTTCACGTATTTCCTGGGCCGCCTGGCGTTCAACACCAACGACATGCGCTCCGCTCGCCGTTTCGCCGGCCTCGCCGGCCGCTACGCCGCGGAGGTCGGCGACCCGGTCCTCATCCTGTCCGTGGCCGCGCTGCGGTCGAGCATTGCCTACTGGCGGCGGCGGTACGCCCCGGCGCTCGCGGACCTCCAGGCCGTCGCGCACATCTCCGATCCGTACATGACCGCGCGGATCGCCGCATACGAGGCGCGCACCCACACCGCCCTAGGGGATATCCCTGCGGCCCGGGAGGCGCTCGACCGTATGGAGATGACCGCGGACACGTTCGCACCCCGGCCCGGGTCGACCCCGGTAGGCCCGGCCGGCGTGGCGATGTTCCGCGCCGGCGCCGCGCTCGCGCTTGGCGACATGGACGAGGCCCGACGGTGGGCGACCATGGCCGTGGACGGCTACCAGCGCCGCGGTGGCGACTACTCGGCCGAGGAGTCCCACCACGCAACGCTGACCCTCGCGCTCGCGCACCTGCGCGGCACCCGGCCTGAGCCCGAGGAGGCCGCGCGCATCGCGAGCACCGTGCTGGCCGACAGTCCGTCTCCCACCCACACCGTCAGCGGGAAACTCCGCAGCCTCGGACGCGCGTTCAGCGCTGACCACCGGCAGCTCCCCGAAGTCGCCGCGTACGTCGAGGCATACCGGGCCCTGCCGGCGGGAACCGGCGCGTCGTGACCACCATCCCCACCCTCACCACCGAGCGGCTGACCCTGCGGCCCATCGCCCGCGCCGATCTCGACGCCTACGCCGGGATCTGGGCCGATCCGGAGTTCGCCCGGTACATCGGCGGCCCGACCGACCGGCACGGCATGTGGCACAACCTCGCCGCCAACATCGGCTGCTGGGAGCTGGAGGGTGTCGGCCCGTGGTCCGTCGTCGAACGCGCGACCGGGACGCTCGTCGGCCGCGCGGGCCTGTGGTCCGAACCGGGCTGGCCCGGCATCGAAACGGTCTGGTTCATCGGCCGGCCCTGGTGGGGGCGAGGCTATGGAACCGAGGCGGCGAGCGCTGCGATCACCTGGGCGTTCGACACCCATCCCGACCTGCCCGAGGTCGTGTCCGTCGTCCGCGCCGAGAACGCCGCGTCGGTCCGCCTCGCCGAACGGCTCGGCATGCACCTCGCGCGAACCGAGCATCTCCACGGCGCGGAGAAGGGCGTGTACGCGATCAGCCGCGAGGATTGGACGCGCCGGGCCGCCGCAGTCTGATTCACAGACCGGGATCGTCATCGGCGGCCCCGAGGAAGCCGCACACGGAGCGCGGCAATGGCGTCCGCGGTGGCCGGTGACCGGGTGCAGGCCAGCGCAGCGCCCGTTGCGGCCCGTGGCGCGCCCAGAACGGGCCCGGACCGCCCGCTGGCGTCGGCCGCGTGGTCGGCGCACACCGGGCAGGGCGCGGGCTGTGTGTGAAGCCGGCACATGTTCCGCAGGTTCGGTGGCGTCGGCGTCACGGCCGAGCTGGCGGCGGCCGGGGCGGGTTCGAGGTCACGGATGCGGCGTCGGCGCACTGCGGCCGGGCTGCGGACCGGTCCGGACAGGGGCGCCCGGTAGGCATCGACGATCTGCGCGGGGGCGCAGCCGCGGGCGAGGGCGGCGGCGATGTCCGGGCGCCAGGAGGCGGGGAGCCGCTCGCCAACGACCAAGCGGCCGGCGAGGTCGGCGTACGGGTCCGCCTCGACGGCGTCGGTCGGCTCCTCAGCGTCGAGCGTGGGCGGATCGGGTTCGTCGTCGGTGGGCTCTGCTGCTGCTTGTAGTTCCAGGGAGCTTGCAAGGGAGGGGTCCGGTCCACCGGACGCAATTCGGCGGCCGACCGGACGCAACTCGCCGGTAACTTCCGTGTCTGCGTCCGGTCCACCGGACCCAAGTCCGTCGTGATCCTCGCGGTCTGCGTCCGCCCCACCGGACGCAATTACCTCGCCTGTGGGACTGTCTGGGCTTGCCTGCGTCCGGCCAGCCGGACCCATTTCGGCCGTCTCCTCGAACCGCGCCTCGTCGAACAGCAGCTCATAGACAGCGACGTGGCCCCGTCTGGCGCGCTCGATCTGGCGGATCAGCCCACGATCGGCGAGCTTGCCGAGGACCGCGGCAAGCTGAGAGCGGCTCTTGAGTCCCGAGCGGGCGAGGAGCTTGGGCAGGCCGGGTGAAGAGCGCCGCGAACCGCGGCGGGCATCCTCAGCGAGGATGAGCACGACCGTCCGCTCAGCGGGGGGCAGTTCCCCGGGAAGCAGGTCGAAGGCGGCAGCGACCCATCCCCAGCTCACAAGGCGCCCCAACAGGCGAGTGCAGTCGAGTCGTCGGGGGTCTGGCCGCCTTCGGGCAGGCTGCCGCGGGCATGATAGGACACGGGTTGATGGCCCTTCTCAGGCAAGGGTTGTCGATCAAGGGCCGGTCGGGAGCTGCGAACTCCTGGTCGGCCCGCTTCATGTGCGCTGAGACCGTGGTCGTCAGCCGGCACGTGCAGTGCCGTGGATCAGCCGGATTCGGCTGCGGGTCTCGCTGGTGCGCGCCCTGTTCGCCGCATCCACTCCTCGATGTCCGTGGCGAGCCAGATCTTGCCGACGCGCAAAGTCGCGATTGGTTCCGGGAACGTCGGATCGGACTTCATGATCTGGTAGATCCGCGCGGAGCCCAGGCCGAGAGCCTGCGCGATCTCCGCTGCGGCCATGAGCCGAAGATCCTTTGTCATAGGTGGCAAGTCTAGTAGCCGAGTCGTCAGTAAGTGGGTTGCATGCTAGACGACTTCTCTAGTAGCGTGCCACTTGAGCGGCCCCGCCCGGAGCTCTCACCCTCCGGCCGGGGCCTACGGATCACACCTGTCAGCACCAGGAAGGACCCGCGTGTTCTACGTTCCCACTCGCCGCCCCTTCGGGCAGCGTTTCGCTGGCGCCGCCCGGCGTGCCCTCTGCGCCGCCGCTGTCCGCCTGCTGGACCGCCTCGGCCCGGCCGAGCTCCCGGCGGCTGTCGAGCTGGCTCCGGTCGTCCCCACCGCCCCGGTCGCGGCCCAGCCGACGCCGGCCGCGTCGCCGGTGCTGTTCGCCGTCGACGAGCTGCCCCCGCTGGAGGTGATCGACGCGGCGGCGGTCGCGTTCGACCTCGCGGGTGAGGCGGCCCGCTCCGGGGACCGTGGCAAGCGGAAGGCCCGCCGGCTGCTCGACCGGCTCCCCGACGGCGTCTACGGCCGCTGGCAGGTCGAGCGGGTCGCCTCGGCGAAGACCACCCCCGACCTGGAGCAGATTCGCGCGGACTACGCCCGTGCCGGGCTCGGTGAGGTGCCGATGCGGCCGTGCGCTCCGACCCTGCGCGTCACCCTCGCCCCGGCCGTCGCGCTGGCCCCGGCGGTGGCGGCATGAACCCCGAGTCGCTGTTCACCAGCCACCCCGACCTGNTCAAGCTGGGTGCCACGCCCGTGCCGCCCGCCGAGCTGTTCACCCTCGCCGGGGTGCCCGAGAATCTGCGGCCCACCGACACCGACCGGGCCGACGCCCGGCAGGCCCTGACCGGCAAGAGCAGCGCCGTGCAGGCCGGTACCGCCGCCGGTATCGCGTACGCGGCGCTGGTCGCGGTCGCATCCGGGATGCCGGGCGCCGACCTCGGTGTCCGCACCGCCCTCGCCCACGTCGCGTACTTCGTGACTCCTCTGACGCCTAAAGGCGTCAGCTTCTCAGGAAGCTTGCGCCACCTGAAGGGCGAGCCCCGCCCCGAGTATGTTGATCGCCGCGTTCACGTCTGCGTGCGCGGCGTGGCCGCACTCCACACAGCGGAACGTGGCCTGACTGGGCCGGTTCTCCGGGGCGACATGGCCACATTCGGCGCATCGCTGGGAGGTGTGGCGGGGGTTGACCTCGACGACGACCCGCCCGGCGCTTTCAGCCTTGGCACGCAGTGCGTTGAGGAACACCCCCCACCCGGCGTCGAGAATCGACCTGTTCAGCCCGGACTTGGCGGCCTGCCCGTTCGGCAGGAACGCCCCCGGCTGGTCCGGGT
>NZ_JPHT01000013.1:40420-118640 GCF_000733325.1 Frankia sp. Allo2 | reverse complement strand
ATCCCCAGCCGGACCGTAGGCGCCGGTGGTGTACCGGAACGAGTCACGGGCCCTCCCGCGCTTCTTGAACCGGGGAAACCGACCCGCCGGCCCTTCCGCTTCCCTTACCGGGAGTCGGTGAAGTTCTTCAACCCCCGGGCAAGCTGATCCAGGCCAGCGCGGAACGCCTCCTTCGAGCACCGCGCCCACCACGGGGCCAGCTTGTGTTTCGCAGCGTTCCAGGCCAGCCGCAACGCGGGCAGCGTCCACGACACCGGGGTGAGCAGATCACCGGTCAGCCCGTAGGACTGTTCGGCCTCGCGCTGCGCGAACGCGGCTTTCACCCGGACCAGACCCCAGTTGTAGGCGAACCGCCCTGCCCCGGCATGCCGGCGCAGAGCGGCAAGCCGGACGGTGTTTGGATCGAGAGCGAACCGGTACGCCTGGAAAGTCTTCATCCGTCCGTCTCCATGGCGGCGGCGACCGCGCGGGCGGCCCGGCTGGCTGCGGCGCGACGACCATACAGTCGGGCGCACAGCGACGTCAGGATCTCGGTGACGTCCCGGACAAGGTCGTCGTCCACCTCCGCGGAGTCGACAACGAGCAGGCGTCGGCCCTGCGCGGACAGTGCCGCCTCGACATACTCGGCGCCGACCCGGGCAAACCGGTCCCGGTGCTCCACGACGATCGTCGACACGTCCGGGTCCCGCAGCAGGCCGAGGAACTTCCGCCGGTGACCGTTGAGTACGGAACCGACCTCGGTAACGACCCGACCGACCGTGACACCGTTTTCGCCACACCACATCGCGACGCGGGCAACCTACCGGACAGGTCGAAGCGCTGGTCCGCTGACGACACCCGCGCGTACACCACCGCGGCAACCTGCCGGACAGGGGCGGCAGGCTCGTCGACGATCACCAGCCCGCCGACCTTACGGGCAGGGACCGGGAGGAAGCCGTCGCGGTACCAGCGGCGTGCCGTGGTGTACCCGACGCCGTTCGCAGCGGCCCGCTCCTTAAGGTTCACACGGCCACTATACGGCGCCATCAGGCGCCATCAGACGCCATCAGACGCCGATTCGACAACAGCTAACAACCCCAAGGGGATACGGACGACGACGCCTGCCCGACCGGTCCCGGATCCCGTGGCNCCCCCGCCGGATCGTCCGGTCCNCCCAGGCGGCACCCGCCGACCCTCGACCCGTGTCGAGCCGACCGCCGGAGGGTGTCCCTGCCCGGGAAGGCCGCAGTTCGGTGACGAACCCCAGTCCCGGACCGTCACCGATCTCCAGCAGCGCGGCTCGACCACCGCCACGGGACATGAGGTCACGCCACCGCGGCCAGGCCGGTGGGGGCGCTGTGCCTCGTGATGCCGGGCCGGGTCAGTTCTCCTCGGGCCCGAAGGGATCATCGAGAAAATCGAGGAACGAGCTGTCCAGGCGACCGGGACCAAGATCGTCTTTATCGGCAACGTCCCGGTGATCCGGACTTTCCCGCAGCGACCGGGCGGTATCGTCCCGCAGTCCAATCATGAAGTCCTCGGCGAGACGCACCTGTTCCTGCAGGGATGCGAGCTTCTCCTCGGCCAGGGTAACCCAGGTTCTCAACCGTTCCCGCAGTTCCCTGCGATGATCCGGGGCAAGATCGGGCTGGCTGATCCGCTCACGCAATGTGATGAGAGAGCGCATCTCCTCGAGCGTGAACCCCAGCGGTTTCATCTTCTTGATGAGGAAAAACCGGTCGAGTGCGTCGTCGTCGTACAGCGGGAAACCACCCGAGGTGTGGCCTACCGGCGCGAGCAGGCCGGCATCCTCGTAGAAGCGGGCGGTACGCAGGGACAAGGTCACCAGGGTGGCAACGTCACCGATCCGGTAGCGGCCGTCACGGGCATCGGCGGAAGACCCGGCGCTGCTGGTTATGGACAATTCAACCCTTATCACGTGAGCATGGCGACTGGTATTCGAGTGTCAAGCGTCTCTAGTATCGGCCACTCGCAGCTACACAGGACCGGTAAAGATCTAGTAATCCACGGCCGACGCCGACCGTGACGTCGGTCACCAACGGACTCCGGTTGCTCCACAGGAGCCCGAGCGCCGGCCGCCACCCCGGATCGGTGACCATGGATTCACGAGTCCGTCATACCGTCCGATCCGCATCACCGTGCAGGCCGATGACGAAGTCCTCCGCGACTCCCGCCTGCTGCCGCAGGGTGGCCAGCTTCTCCTCAGCCAGCACGACCCAGGTATGCAGCCGCTCGCGCAGTTCGGTCCGCCGACTCTCGGAGATCGTCGAATCCGACAGCTCGTCGCGCACCGACAACAGCGACCGCATCTCCTCCAACGTGAACCCCAGCGACTTCATCTTCTTGATGACCAGCAGCCGATCGACGGCCTCGTCGTCGTACAGACGGAAGCCACCCGGCGTACGTCCGGCGGGAGTAAGCAGTCCGGCTTCCTCGTAGTACCGGACCGCGCGCAGCGAAAGCCCGACCCGCTCGGCAACCTCACCTATCTGACGGGTGTTTCCGCGGGCCGCGCGGAACGCGGAACGATCGCGACGCGTCGTGGACACCGTAACCCTTACGTTCGTGCCTCGAAGACTCGGGCTAAAATGGTTGACACTCGACTCTACGGCCTGTCCTGCGGAGACTCNAACAGAGNCCGCAACTAGNCCCCNANCCCCACACCGCCACACCGTGAGCACACTGGAAGAACAACGCCCACCCATGGCAACATCCACAACCACGCCGGCGGCGTGGACCCCTGGCGAGGCAGCGGGCAGGGTGGGGCCCAGCCCGGGTCGCCCACGTCACCCCACGTCCGCGGACTCCACTCACGTCACGGGGGCCGATCGGTCGACGCCGGGATCGTGAACCGGCAGGCTCAGTGCGGACCCCATCGCTTCGCGCCAGGGGCGGTGGGACATCGGCGGACAGGCCCCGATCGCGGGCCGGCAGAACGAGGAGACGGCTGTGCTGACCAGGATCGACCACGTCGGGATCGCGGTGGCTTCCCTCACCGAGGCCATCCCCCGCTATGAGGAGGCATTCGGTCTGGAGGTCGTGCACCAGGAGGAGAACGAGCGCCAAGGGGTGCGCGAAGCGATGCTGCTGGTCCACAGCGGCAAGACCGGGAACTCCTACGTCCAGCTGCTGGAACCGCTGCGCGAGGACAGCCCGATCGGGAAGTTCCTGGCCAAGCGGGGGCCGGGCATCCACCACATCGCCTACGGCGTCGCCGACATCGACAGCGCCCTGGCGACCCTGACCATGACCGGATTCGATCTGGTCAACAAGACTCCGGTGCACGGCACCGCCGGCAGCCGGATCGCGTTCATCCATCCCAAGGGCCTCGGAGGCGTGCTCACCGAACTCGTCGAGGCCGCCGAGGGGCACTGAGCCGGGCCGGACGACCCCGCGTCGCAGCCATCCCCTGACCGGCCCCTGTCCGGGCGGGGCAGCGAAGGCGCGGGGCGATGAATCCCCGGCGGCGCGCCCGGCGGCACCCGGCGACGGCCCCGGCCCATGGCGGATCATGGACCGGGGATCACCGGTCGCGGATCACCGGCGGCTTCTCGCGGCGGACACGTTCGCGGTCGGGACCGGATCGAGCGGGACCACCGATGAACCGTTCCACTGGTAACGCACGGTCGCACCACCCGCTGTCGGGCAGCACATCGGGTCGCTTGGCCGGTAGAGATCGTACTGGAGGGCGACGACCCGGTCGGTGGACCAGATCCAGCGGATCGTGGCGCTCGGCTGCGGCGAGTCGTAGCCGATGAACCGGCCACGATGGAAGAAGAACGCCCGCTGCGGATGCCCGTCCCCGGATGTCGACAGCAGTCCGACGATCACGCTGAGATCGTTGCTCCGGTCATAACCGCCGAGGACGATCGGCGTGTACCCCGCCGATCGGACCACCGCCGCGGCGTTGGCGATGCCCAGCGCCGGCGCGCCGGAGGTGGACGAGGCAGCGGAGGCTGTTCCGGCGATCCCGCCCATCAGGGTGAACGTACCGATCATCACTGAAACGGCAAGTCCGCGACGTAGCGCCATGAGACCTCCCAGGTTCCGTGCTGACCCGACTTCCGTGCCGACCCGGCCCAACCTAGATGCCCTCTTCGGTGGGCGCCGACCAGCTAGGGGGTATGGCCGGTATGTCGCCCGATTCGAACCGGTCAGTCCCCCGGCCGGCGGATCTGGCGGGCTCCACACCGGAACGGGCGGGAAGCCGTGCTGTCGGGGGCACTGTCGGGGGCACTAGTGTCGGTGGGTGGCGTACCCGCCGGAACCCTGGGAGCTGCGCGGTAGGATGGTCGTCTCCGTCTGGTTCGTGCCCCGCGCGGCGCTGGCCGGCGCCTTCCCCCGGGCGGTGACCGTTCTCGGCCGGGTCCCGGTGGCCACCGTCTGGGTTCGCTACGATCCGCGTGGCGTCCTCGCCTACCGTGAGGTCATGGCCGCCTTGCTGGTATGGCACAGGCGGCACCTGCGCGTGACGGTCCCGCATATCTGGGTGGACAGCCCGGCATCCCAGGTCGGCGGTCGCGCCCTGTGGGGGATTCCCAAGGAACTGGCCGTCTTCACCGAACGACCGGGCACGTCCACACGACCGGAAACGGCCGGGGACGCCGACGGCACCCACCTGCACGCCCGGGACGCCACCGGGACGATCGTCGCCGCGGCGGTAAGCCGGGGACGGCGGCTGCCGGGCAGGTGGCCGGTCCGCTTCCGCGTGGTGCAGGATCTCGACGGTCAGCCCCGGGTGAGCCCGGTGCGGCTGGCCGGGCGGCTCGCCCTGCACCGGTCACGATGGGACCCGGCGGCGGAGGGTCCGCTGGGTTTCCTCACCGGGCACCGGCCTCGGCTCACCGTCCGTCTGGACGACTTCCGGATGATTTTCGGAGCCGGAGCCGGCCGGGACGGAATCCCTCGTCCGACCCGACGTGCCCGCCGAGGGGCCTGTCGAGAGGCCCGGCCGCCCCGCCGACCGGCCTGACCCGCCCGGCCACCCGGCTGGCCCAGCCGGCCCAGCCGCCGCCGTGCCGGAGCCGCGCCGTCACCGCGGTGACGGCGAGCGCACCCGGCGTCCGGCGGAAGGTGGTCAGGGTCGCTCCCGGCACGTGCATCCGCAGGGTGGCGACCGAGCGGGGGCGGACGAACTCGCGCAGCCCCTCCGCGCCGTGCACCCGGCCGAACCCGCTTTCGCCGCTGCCCCCGAAGGGCAGGGCGGGCATCCCGGCAAACGCCAGCACCGCGTTGACGGACACCATCCCAGCGTCGAGCCGGCTGGCGATCTCGTCTCCCCGGGACCGGGAGAAAACCGTCGCACCGAGCGCGTACGGGGTGCCGTTGGCCAGCGTGACGGCCTCGTCAACGTCGGCGACGGTCCGGACGGTGGCGACCGGCCCGAACGTCTCCTCCTGCACGGCGGGGCTGCCCTCCGGCACGTCGACCAGCACGACCGGTTCGATGAAGGTGTCCCCCACCGACTCCGTCCCGCCGATCAGGGCGGTCGCGCCGCGGGCCAGCGCGTCAGCCACGTGGCGGCGCACGATCGCCGCCTGGCCGGGCATCGTCATCGGACCGTAGGATGCGTCCCGGTCGGCACCGGGACGAACCCCGTCGAGCTCGCGGCGCAGTGCGGCGAGGAAGGGCGCGGCGACCGCCTCGGTCACGTAGATCCGCTCAACCCCGGCACAGGTCTGGCCGCCATTGGACATCGCTCCCCAGGCCGCTGCCCGCGCGGCGGCGGCCACGTCAGCGTCGTCGGCGACGATCAGCGGGTCCTTGCCGCCGCATTCGATCACCACCGGGACGAGGGACGACGCGCAGGCCGCCATGACCAGGCGGCCGGTCGCGGGCGAACCGGTAAAGGCAATCTTGTCGACCCCGGCTGTACACAGGGCGGCACCGGTCGGACCGAAGCCGGTGACCATGGTCAGGACCCCGGCCGGCGCGTCCGGATTCGCCGCGGCGAACGCCGCGACCAGGTACGCGCCCACCGCCGGGGTGTACTCGCTGGGCTTGAAGACCACCGTGTTACCGGCTGCCAGGGCATACGCGATCGAACCGCTCGGGGTGAACAGCGGATAGTTCCACGGCCCGATCACCCCGACGACCCCGAACGGGCGGTACTCGATCCGTCCGGTGTGGTTCGCCAGGAACGGGCCGGGCGACACCCGGCGGGTCCGCAGCACGCGGGCGGCGTTGCGGGCCGCCCAGCGGATGTGTTCCAACGTCAGCAGCAGCTCGATGCGGGCATCGGCGGCGGTCTTGCCGTTCTCGGCGTGCAGGAGGTCGATCAGCTCGGTCTCGTGACGGACGAGGTGCGCCGCCCAGCGCAGCAGATGGTCGCGCCGCCGTGCCGCCGCGAGCCCCGCCCACCAGCCCGCCGCCGACCGGGCGGACGCCACGGCCGCCCGCACCTGGGTCGGCTCCATCACCGGGAAGCTCGCGACCACCGCGCCGGTGGCCGGATCCGTCGACAGGAGCGTCCCGATGCCGGCCGCCGGGTAGACCGCCGGACCGACCCCCTCAGTCACCCCGGTCTCCCGGTTCGCTACGGTCTGCGGGTTCTGCGGGTTCTGCGGGTTCTGCGGGGTCGGCCGCATGGGGAGCTCCTCGCCGCGGGTGGCGGAACGTCCTTCCCTTACCCGGCGAGGATATGACCGCCACCCACAGAGAAACGAGTCCCGTCATCCTCAGATCATCCTCAGAGGAACGAGTCGCGGTACGCGGCGAACCACTCCCGTTGCCGGCGCTGATCGGCCGTCTCCTCCGCGGCGACATGGTCGAGCATCGAGGAGGGGTCCGGCGGGTCGAGGGCGAGGGTGTCCCGACGCAGATCGGCCGCGGCGACGTCGGCCCGCCGGCGGACCTCGTCGAACCAGCCGGCCTCGACCTCGGCGGCGAGCAGCCGACGGAGGCGCTCGATGGGATCCCGGGCCTGCCAGGCGGTGATCTCGTCCGGCGGCTGGTACCGAGTCGCGTCGTCGGAGGTGGTGTGCGGGGCCATCCGGTAGGTGTTGGCCTCGATGAGCACCGGGCCGCGACCGCTGCGCGCACGGTCGAGCGCCCAAGTGGTCACCGCGTGCACCGCGAGCACGTCGTTACCATCGACGCGCAGGCCGGGGAAGCCGAACCCGTCGGCCCGGCGGGCCAACCGCACCGGGGACTGCCGTCGGCTCGGCGTGGAAATCGCCCACTGATTATTCTGGCAGAAGAAGACGACGGGCGCACCGAAACTCGCCGCCCACACGAATGCCTCGTTGGCATCACCCTGACTCATCGCACCGTCACCGAGATACACCATCACCGCCATGTCGGTATCGGTATCGGTGCCGCCGGTGCCGGTGCCGCCGGTACCGCCGGTGCCGGTGCCGGTGCCGGTGCCGGTGCCGGTGCCGGTGCCGGCTGCGCCGTCAAGGAGCACCCCCATCCCGAAACCGACGGCGTGCAGCGTCTGGGCCGCCAGAACAATCGTGTAATTAGCCATATTGTGACGGTGCGTGTCCCAGCCATCGTGACTCACTCCCCGCAGCAGCCGAATCACCTCGACCGCCGGGACACCGCGGTGCCAGGCGACCGCGTGTTCCCGGTAACTGGGGAACAGGTAATCCCGGGGACGCGCGGCCGCGGCGGATCCGACCTGCGCAGCCTCCTGCCCCCGCAGCGGGATCCACAGGACCAGCTCACCCTGACGTTGCAGGGCCGTGGCCTCCTCGTCCAGCNGGCGGGCCAGGACCATGGAGGTGTAGAATTCCATGCGCAGCTCGTGGTCGGCGAGCACCGAGAACCGAGAATCGGCGACCAGCGAACCATCGGGGGCGAGCAGTCGGATGCCGCCGTCGTTGAGTTCACCCGCCGCGGGTGAGGTGTTCTCCCCGAACGCGCCAGGAAAACGATGCGGAGCGAGACCGTCCACCGAATCCGGTTCGAGCCGCCGCATCGGCCCGCCGGTAATCAGTTCCGGATCCCGTACGACATTCATACCGAGCACCCCTCCCCACCCGAAGATCGCAGGACGTCCTACCATCGGAAACCATCGAAAAAGAGCGGTGTACCCATGCGACACTACGCGGTGCGGACGGGGTGAAAACACGGACGCGGTAACGACGAGATTCCGGCCACAGGATTCCGAGGCCGCAGAGCGATGCCGGAAGGATGACGATGCCGGGAGGATACTGACTATCGTGACGCACGTGGGCGTCGTCCGGTCCCTGCTGCTGTTCGTGGTGGCCGCGGTCACGGAGATCGGTGGTGCCTGGCTCGTGTGGCAGGGCGTGCGCGAGCACCGCGGGCCGGTCTGGGTGGGGCTCGGGATCGGGTTCCTGGCCGCCTACGGCTTCGTCGCGACCCTCCAACCGGACGCGCACTTCGGCCGGATCCTCGCCGCCTACGGCGGGGNCTTCGTCGCCGGTTCCCTGCTCTGGGGCGTGGCCGTCGACGGCTTCCGACCCGACCGCTACGACCTCGCCGGAGCCGCGATCTGCCTGCTCGGCGTCGCCGTCATCATGTACGCCCGGCGCGTGTGACGGCTGACGGCTGACGGCTGACGGCTGACGGCTGACGGCTGACGGCTGACGGCTGACGGCGCACAATATGGCTCATGGCGCGCACCGCGGAACGTGTACGGGTCGTGCTGGAGCGTTCCGGTGGGCTTCTCGGGCGCAGCGTGCGCCGCGGTCTGGACACGGTCGATCTCAGTGAGCAGGAGGCCGAGAACCTGCGCCGCCTGGCCCGCGAGGCGGTGCACCNCGGCGGNCTCGTGGCCACAACGGACGCCGCGGATGCCGGTCAGGNAGATTCCATCGAGGCTCGGGGTTCCACCGAGGCCCGGGAGCAGCGCGACGTCGGCGCGGACCGGTTCGTCTACACCCTGGAGATCGACCGGGCCGGGGAGCACGCGGTGCGGACGTTCTCCGAGCCGGTGCCCGACGAGGTCCGCCCGCTGCTGGCGCTGCTGCGCACCGCGCCGCTGCTGCCCGCGAGCCGTCCCTAGCGGTGTCGCTGACAGCGAGGTTGACCACCTCGCGCACCGCGGACCCAGTCGTCGACGACTGGCACCGCTTCGCCGGCCTGGACCGACCCGGCAACCACTGGGACCGTCCCAGCTGGACGCTCGGACGCCGCTGCTACCCCTGGATGCTGACGTTCGAGAACGCCACCGAACTGCACACCCTGGCCGCGCAATGCCAGGATCGACCACGCCTGCCCGTTCTCGACCCGGTACCGTCGGAAAGAACCGGACGTTCTCCCGCTTCGGCGTGATGGCTGGACAACTCGGGCGGCAGTAGATGCCGGTGGTGGTGACGGCGGAGAAGAACGCGCCATCGAAGCGCGCGTCCCGGCTACGCAGCGCCTCGTAGCGGCTCTGGTCCGTCATCACTCCACCCACTCTCGACGAGTCCCGCCTCGCATGCTGGCGGAAATCGGACGTCGTGCCCGCAGGCGCCTGGCAAGCGCGGCCATCCCCGGAGACCACACCTATCCGTCGTTGAGTCGTCACCTCTGGTTGCGAACGCCCTCGGATCCGACCTACGGTCACATGGGTAATCGGACCACTACCCGGAGATGATCTGGCTCGACCGTACCCGCGCCCAGGCCAGGTCTCCGCCGCACGGGCGGTGCGCTCCTCCGGACCGGCCCTCCACATCTCCCATGCGGACGGGGACCACCGGATCGGCCCATCAGCAAGAGGTATCCATCAGCAGGAGGTAATCGTGGGATGGGCAGTCGGAAGCGATCCCGGCCCGACCGTCCCGGTCACCCGGATCACCCACCCGGGCGGCGTCGAACCCGGTCTGGATCTTCTCGGACTGGACTCCTTCTGCCTGCTCACCCGGCTGGGTCCGGACATCGTCCGCCGGTTGGTCGCCCTCGGCCTGCTCGACGTGCGCGTCGACCGGGCAGGGCAGTGGTGGCTGCCGATCCGCGCGGTCGGGCGGGCGGTGCGTATCGAACGGCTGCGCCGCGACCTCGGCATTACCTATGCGGCCACCGGCGTCGTGCTGGACCTGCGCGACCGCATCGACGAGCTCGAACAGCGCGGCCGGGGCCATCGCGACGGCCCCGGCCGCGATGGCCCCGGCCGTGACGGCCCCGGCGAGGAGTACCGATGAAGTTGACCAAGCTGACCGAGGGCGCCCAGGACGCGCTGAAGGCGGCCCAGACCAGGGCGATGCGATTCGGCCACACCGAGGTCGACGGGGAACATCTGCTCGCCGCGCTTGTCGAGCAGCCGGACGGGCTGGTCCCGCGCCTCATGGTCGCATCGGGTGGTACCCCACCCGCCCTCACCGGTGCGGTGGAGACGGAGCTGGAGCGCAGACCGCGGGTGTCCGGACCGGGGGTCCGACCGGGGGTCCGACCGGGCGAGGTGTACATGACGCAGCGGCTGTCCAGGGCCCTCGACGCCGCCGAACGGGAGACACACCGCCTCGGCGACGAGTACATCTCGGTCGAACACCTGCTGCTGGCCCTGCTCGAGGAGGGACCCACGACACCGGCCGGCCGGATCCTGCACGAGCAGGGTCTGACCCGGGAACGGCTGCTCATCGCGCTGACCCGGGTGCGCGGAGACCGGCGCATCATCTCCGCCTCGCCGACGGCCACGGACGACGCGCTGGAGAAGTACGGACGCGACCTCGTCGTCGACGCCCGCAACGGCCGCCNCGACCCCCTGATCGGGCGGGACGCCGAGATCCGCCGAGTGATCCAGATCCTGTCCCGCCGGACGAAGAACAATCCCGTGCTGCTCGGCGACCCCGGAGTCGGCAAGACCGCGATCGTCGAGGGCCTCGCCGACCGGATCTTCCGCGGGGACGTTCCGGACAGCCTGCGGAACAGGAGGGTGTTCCAGCTCGACCTGGGCGCGCTGGCGGCCGGGACGGCGCACCGCGGTGCGTTCGAGGAACGACTCAAGGCGGTCATGGCCCAGGTCACGGCATCCGAAGGGCGGATCCTGCTGTTCGTCGACGAACTGCACGCCGTCCTGGGGGCGGGTGCCGCCGAAGGGAAGACGGATGCCGGCAACGTGCTCAAGCCGCTGCTGATCCGCGGCGACCTGCACCTGATCGGGACGACGACACTCGAGGAGTACCGCCGGCAGATCGAGTCCGACCCCGCGTTCGCACGCCGGTTCCAGACCGTCATAATCAACGAGCCATCGGTGGCGGACACCATCTCCATCCTGCGCGGGCTGCGAGGACGGTTGGAGATCTTCCACGGGGTTCGGATCGCCGACGCGGCCCTGGTCTCGGCGGCGGTGCTGTCCCATCGGTACATCAGCGACCGTTTCCTGCCGGACAAGGCGATCGACCTCGTCGACGAGGCGGGCGCCATGCTGCGCACCGACATCGACTCGATGCCGACCGGCCTCGACGAGATCACCCGTAGGGTGGTCCGGCTGGAGATCGAGGAGGCCGCACTCGCGCAGGAATCCGATCCGGCGAGCATCGCCCGACTGGACCAGCTCCGTGGGGAACTCGCCGACGTGCGGGCCGCGGCGAACACGATGCGCGCGCGGTGGGAGGCCGAACGCCAGGCCATTCGGCGGGTCCGGGGGCTGCGGGAGGAGATCGAACAGGCCCGGCGGCGGGCCGAGGATGCCGAACGGGCACACGACCTGGGGACCGCGGCGGAGCTGCGCCACACCCGCCTGCCCGAACTGGACCGGCGGCTCGCCGACGAGTCCGAACGGCTCNCCCCCCAGCGGGGCGGCCACCGGTTGCTGCGCGAGATGGTGACCGCCGATGAGATCGCCGATCTGGTCTCCCGCTGGACGGGGATCCCGGTGGCCCGGCTCCTCGAGAGGGAACGGGAGAAGCTGCGACGCCTCGACCAGGTCCTGCGCGCCCGGGTCGTCGGACAGGACGAGGCGGTGCGGCTCGTCGCCGACACGGTGCTCCGGGCCCGCGCGGGCATCGGGAACCCGCGCCGCCCGATCGGGTCATTCCTCTTCCTCGGGCCGATGGGGATCGGGAAGACCGAGTTGGCCCGGGCCCTGGCGACGGCCCTGTTCGACTCCGAGGACAGTCTGATCCGCATCGACCTGGGCGAGTACCAGGAGCGGCACAGCGTCGGCCGGCTGCTGGGCGCCCCACCCGGCCAGACCGGGCTCGTCGAGGGCGGGCAGCTCACCGAGGCGGTACGACGCAAGCCCTACGCGGTGGTGCTGTTCGACGAGATCGAGAAGGCACACGCCGACGTCCTCAACATCCTGCTGCAGGTCCTGAGCGACGGTCGGCTCACCGACGCCCGGGGACGCACCGTCGACTTCCGTGGCACCGTCGTCATCCTGACCTCCGGTGTGGGGTCCGAACGGCTCACCGGCGGTCCGGACGCCGAGGGGACAGCCGGGCCCGAGGTCCGCGTTCGGATCACGGCCGACCTGCGCCGGGCGTTCCGGCCCGAGTTCCTCCACCAGCTCGACGAGGTCGTGCTGTTCTCCCCGCTGACCCTGCCCGAGATCGAGCGGATCGTCGACCTGCTGGTGGACGACCTGCGGGCCCGATTGGCGGATCGGCGCATCACCCTGGACATCACCGAGCCGGCCCGGATGTTCATCGCCCGTCAGGGCTACGACCCGGTCCATGGCGCCCGCCCGCTGCGCCGCTACCTGCAACGCGAGGTGGAGACCCGGATCGGGCGGGAAATGATCGCCGGTGAGGTCGACGACGGTTCCGCGGTGGTCGTCGACCTCGCCGGAGACACGCTGACGGTCCGGCACGGACGGTCCGGCACGCTCAGCGGTCGCTGAACCCCGGGCGGTCGCCGAACCTCTTGCGGAGGACGACGAAGTAGAGATCTGGTCGCAGCGGCCGGCCGAACCGTTCGTCGTCGTAGGGGAACGGGCTCGTTCTGGTGGTCAGGACGTATCCGCGCCGCTGATACCAGGCGATCAGCTCGGCCCGTTGGGCGATGACCAGCAGGTCCGTCCAGGCCGCGGAGCAGGCCGTCACGGCGTGCCGTTCGGCGAGCCGCAGCAGAGTGTCGCCGAGCCCGTTGCCCTGGCGGGTCGGGCTTACCGCGAACATGCCGAAGTAGGACCCGATCAACGGTGATACATCCGGGCCACACCGCTCCGCGTCAGCCTGCCCGTGGGTGGCATACCCCGACCGGGTCACCTCGGTCGCATCGGTCACCTCGGTCGCCGCGTGCTCCGACCGGGCCGGTGGCTCGACCCGTCGTTCCACGTGGCAGCAGCCGAGGAGGGCTCCGTCCGGGTCCTGCGCGAGCAGCACCACGCTGTCCAGCGCCGCCAGTGCCGCGCCGACCGCGGCGGCGTCGGTGCGCCGCCCGGCGAGCAGGTCGGCCTCGGTGGTCCACCCCGCGCGACTGGACTCCCCCCGGTACGCGGACTCGACGAGCTCAACGATCGCCGCGACGTCGGCCTCGGTCGCACGGCGGAACGTGAGGTCGCCCGGGTAGGCATGGGAAACCGATCGCATCCTCCCCATCCTCACAGCTCCCGGGGGTAGTCCCCCGGGAATGCGAGCGAGCGCATAGCGGGTAACGGGACGGGAGANCGGGCGGACGGGGGCGTCACGGCGGCGGCGAGACGGGGAAGCAGCAGGCCCAGAGGCGCGTCGACTCGGACGGCCGCGCGGCTGTCCCCCCGAGTCGGACCCTGGTTGACGATCGCGACCGGGATGTCGAGCTCCGCCGCACGGAGCACGAACCGGTAGCCGGACATCACCGTCAGCGACGACCCGAGGATCAGCAGCGCCCTGGCCCCCTCGACCAGCCGGAGCGCCTCCGCGACACGCGGCCGCGGCACGGTCGCACCGAAGAACNCCACGTCCGGTTCCAGCTCGTCACCGCCACACCGGCGGCAGCCCACCATGACGAAGGCGGCGACCATGTCGTCGGGGAGCGTGACATCGCCGTCCGGGTTGGTCTGCGCGGCGCCGACATGGAATCCGGGATTGACCGCNCGCAGACGCTGGTCGAGCTCGAGGCGAGGGCTCACGTCGCCGCAGCCGCGACACAGCACGCGCGACAGCCTACCGTGCAAATCGATGACGCGCCGTGAGCCGGCGCGCTGGTGCAGGCCGTCAACGTTCTGCGTCACGACGCCGGTCACCAGGCCGTCCTGCTCCAACCGGGCCAGTGCCCGGTGGCCCGGGTTCGGCTCCGCCCGGGCCACCCGCCGCCACCCTGCATGGCTGCGGGCCCAGTAGCGGTGCCGGGCCGCGGGATCATCGGTGAACTCCTGGTACGTCATCGGGGTGTGACGGCGCAGTGCCCCGTTCGGACCCCGATAGTCCGGAATACCGGAGTCGGTGGAGATCCCCGCACCGGTCACCACCGCGACCCCGCCGGCCGCGACCAGCGAGCAGAGCCGGTCGAACGCCTCGCCCCCGCCACCCGCCGCCTGCTGTCGCGCACCGTCCCTCACACCGTCCATGCTGCCCGATCTACCCGTGCCCCGGATGCCCGTTCGGCGCCACCACTCCCTGCCCGTCCGGGGATGAAGCCTGCCCGTCCGGGGATGAAGCCTGCCCGTCCGGGGATGAAGCCGGGGGAAGACGTCCCGGCAGGTTGATGTTTCGGACACCGGCATCGATACGTCGTGTAGTCGTCGTAGCCGGGTGGTGTGATCAGGCTCTGAGTCGTACGGTTGCGGCGAAGCCAGCCTTCCCGAGGATGGTTACGACGATGGACGGCGAGAACGCACAGGTCGGCACCAGGCACGCCGAGTCGGGGGACGCCCGGCGCCACCCCTCCGGCTCAGTCGCTCATGGCAGGTCAACCGCGTCGACCACGACCAGGACCACCGTCAAAACCGTCGGCATGGCCGCCGGCACGAGCGCGGGCCGACCGGCCGCGATGGAGGCTGAGCTGGCCTCGGTCCATCCCGGTCCGGCCGCGCCGGTATGTGAGGCGGCCGGGCGCATCGCCCGGTCGGAGGAGACCATCGAGGCGGAGGTCATCCGCCTCTTGCCCGGAGCCCTCGCCGTCGTCCGCACTCCCGCCGGAACGGAGGAGGTGGGCATCGCCCTGGTTGACGCCCATCCCGGTGATGCCGTGCTGGTTCACGCCGGGGAGGCGATCGCCGTTCTCTAGCTCATCCGTTCGTCCGTCCGGGCCAGACCCATCCAGGGCAGGGGGATGCAATGACGGTTCGTTCGCCGTTCAACCAGACCGCGGCGATCGCGGACGCCGAGATCTACCGCGAGGAGCCCATCCGTCCCGACCGCGCCATCACACGCGGCTCGGACCGGCGGATCGGGGTGCTGACCCCACCGTGCTATGCCCTCGCCCACCCGGAGGAGCGTTCGCACGCCCACGCGGAGTGTCTCCTGGAGTGCGGCCCCGCCGCCATCCCCGACGTCACGCTGCGAGTCCGGGTGCGCTACCTGCAGATGACGGTCCGTTTCGTGGATCGTGGCCCCGGGGACGGGGGCCGCTTTCCACCAGGCGGCCGGCCTGCGGGAGATGCCGAGCCCCGCGGCTGGGACGAGTTCGTCCCGCGCCAGGTCGACGATGTGGTGACGGTCACGGACCTGTTGGCGGCGCCTCCCGGCAGCGCGGTACCGACCGCCGCGGGGCCGCGGCGGAACTGGCTGCCCCGCCTGAGCGCGCCACGGCCAAATCCATGGGAGCTGGCCGGTCCGGCGAGCGGTGGCGTCTCGGCGGGACTCGGACCACCCCACACCGTCCGGTTCAGCGCCCCCTCCGGTCGGCGGGTGGAGACCGTGAGCGGCCACGGCGAGGCGGAACCGACCCGCATCACCTGGGACAGCTGGGCCGTGCAGGGAGAGCTGCGGTTGAACGCCGGACTGCAGACCTGGGCACATCAGACCGGGGAGACCGGAGCACATCGCCTGGTCCGGCTCCGGGCGGAACTGGTGAACACCTCGGGCTGGCATCTTCCGGCCGAGGAAGCGATGGATCACGTCTCCCTTGAGGCGCGCCGCCGGCGGCACCGGGAACAGGCAATGCGGCACTCCCTGATCGGCGCGCACCTGCTCCTCGCGACGACCGAGGGCCGATTCGTGTCCCTGGCCTCTCCCCCGGCCCGGGCCAGCGAATTCGCGAAGAACTGCGTCAACGACGGCCTCTGGCCCGCGCTCGTGACCACCGCGGACGGCCATGACACCGTGCTCGTCGCGCCGATCGTCCTTCCCGATCATCCACGGCCGGCTCCGGTGGACCACGACAGCGGCAGCTGACCGCCGGCCCGCCACCGGCCTCGGCCGATGAGCCGAGGCCGGTCGTCAGCAGCAACGGCAGCGAAAACAGTGAGCGGAACATACGCGTCGCGGGAGGACGTCAACATTGTTGATTATCTTGGATCGGACGCGGTGGCCACGTTTCTACGGCGCGTAGAATCTGCTGGGTGCGACCAGAGGCGAGGCCGACTGAGAGACGGCGCACGGCAGTCCCGGGGAGGGGCGGCACCCGGTTCGCCGACCTCACCGGTGCCGCCCACGCCACCGGTGGTACGGGCGGCACGGGGCCCACCAGCCTTGCCGCTGCGATCAGCCTGGTTGTGACGCTTGGCCTCGCAGCGGCGCTCGTCCCGGCGCTCCTGCTCGGACTGGCCACCCCCGCATCGGCGCATTCACGTCTGGTCNCCNCCNCCCCGGTGGCGGACAGCACTCTCACCGCCCCGCCACATGAGATCATCCTGACATTCAACGAGCCGGTGTCCCCGCGCTACACGAACGTCGCCGTCACGGCGGCCGACGGCGCCGGCGTGACCGCCGGTGCCACCCGCGTCGAGGGCGGCACCGTCCACCAGGGCCTCACCGCTCTCCGCGACGGTCGCTACACGGTGGCCTATCGGGTCGTGTCCGAGGACGGTCATCCGGTCGGCGGCGAGTTCGCCTTCACCGTTGCCGGCAGCACGGCGTCCGCGGGCCAGGAGGGATCCCCGCCCCCGTCTCCGGTCACCACGACGCCGACCCCGGCAGCCACCGCGAGTCCGACCACGGGTGCCGCGCCGGCCCCGTCCGCGGCCGTCACGGCCGTCACGGCCGTCACGGCCGATACGGGACCCGCGGACGGCGGGGGCGGGAGCAGTGGCGGTGGCGGTGGCGGTGGCTGGATACTCCCTGTCGTGATCGCCGGTATCCTCACGCTCGGTGGCGGTACCTTGTTCGCCCTGCGGCGACGTCACTCCGGAGCGCGCTGACCCCATGGACACCCCCGCCGCCAGGAAAAACCCCGCCATAACGAACAACCCCACCACGCCCGCAGACCCCACCACGCCCACGGCTCCGGCCGCTCCTCCGCATGCCGCCGCTCTCACCAGGACCATCCCCGCCAGCCGCTCCCCCTCGGCTGGCGGACGGACGGCGGCGGTCGGACGGATGGCGCCCGTCGCCGTCGCGGCCGGATGCGTGGCACTGGCCCTGGTCGTCGGTTTCGGGCCAGGCCCCCTGCGGCTGCCCGGTCTGCCTTCGTCCGGCACGCTCACCTACTGGGCACTGCCGTTCGCCCATCTGGTCGGCAGGATCGCCGCCGTGGGGACGATCGGGTGGCTTCTCACGGCCGCCGTCCTTCTTCCGGCGAAACACGGTGCGGCCGGCAACGGGTCCCGGGTGGGCATCCTGTCGCCCACGGCCCGGCGGTGCGGCCGGTACGCGGCGAACGCCGCGGCTCTGTGGATGCNGGCCACCCTCGTGGAGCTGCTGTTCACCCTGTCCGAGATCTCCGCGCGCCCGGCCGGCGACGTCCTGGATGTCTCCTCGCTGCGCTCCTTCGTCTCCACCACCTCCCAGGGCCGGGCGCTACTCGTCGTGGCGGCCCTGGCTGCCGTCATCGCGGTGATCGGCCGTACAGTCACGACGACGACCGCGACCGGGGCCCTGCTCGCTGTCGCGGTCGCCGGCATCGTGCCGCCGATCCTGGTTGGCCACGCCGCTACGTCCGGCGATCATGCGATCGCCGTGGTGGCCCTCGGCGTGCACGTATTGGCGGCCACGGCATGGGTGGGTGGTCTACTCGGCCTGCTCACCGCGGTGCGGCTGCCGGCGAGCTTGTTCGGCCCGGCGCTGCGCCGGTACAGCCGGTTCGCGGCCGGGGCGGCGGCCGTCACGGCAATCAGCGGGATCGCCGGTGCGGCCCTGCGGCTCGGCGGCTTCACCCCGTTGTGGGACACCCGCTACGGCCTGCTGGTCCTGCTCAAGGCCGCGGGCCTGCTGGCCGCCGTCACGCTCGGTGGTCTGGTGCGCCGCCGGGTCGTCGCCGGGCTCACGGTGACGACGCCCACCGACCAGACCGGCACCACCGACCAGACCGGCACCACCGACCAGACCGGCACCGACAGGACTACCGCGGTCGCTCGTTTCCTGCGCATCGCCGGCGTGGAGCTCACCGTTCTCACGGCCACGGTCGGGTTGGCCGTCGGACTGTCACGCACGGCGCCGCCGGTGAACGACGCACTCGTTCCCGACGATCCGACCCAGACGCTGCTCGGATACCCGATGCCCCCACCGGTCACCGCCGCGCGGCTCGCCACCGACTGGCACATCGACTGGGTCTTCCTCGCCGGCGCGGTCACCGCCGCCCTGCTCTACCTCGCCGGCCTACGCCGGCTACGGGCACGCGGCGCCCACTGGCCGCTTGGGCGCACCATTGCCTGGCTCGCCGGCTTGCTCGTCGTCGTGGTCGCCACATCAAGCGGACTCGGGCTGTACGGGCCGGTCCTGCTCAGCGTGCACATGAGCCAGCACATGCTGCTCAGCATGCTGGCCCCGCTCCCGCTGGTGCTCGGCGCGCCGGTGACTCTGGCGCTGCGGGCGATGCGGCCCGCGACGGCTCCGCACCGCACCGGACCACGCGAATGGCTGCTGAGGACGCTGCGGTCCTGGCCGGTACGCATCCTGACCCATCCGCTGCTCGTGACGGCGAACTTTGCCGGCAGCCTCTACGTGCTCTACCTCAGCTCGCTGCTGTCGACTCTCATGCACAACCATCTCGGCCACCTGTACATGAACGTGCACTTCCTGGCGGTCGGCGTGCTGTTCTTCGAGCTGCTGATCGGGACCGACCCGCTCCCCCGCCGGCTGCCGCATCCCGGCCGCGTCCTGATGCTGCTGGCGGTCGTCCCGTTCCACGCCTTCCTCGGCCTGACCATCATGAGCACGTCGGCCCTGCTCGGCTCGGGCTGGTACGACCGCCTGGTCCGGCCCTGGGGCGTCTCACCGCTCAGCGACCAGCGGACCGCCGGGGGCATCGCCTGGTCGTTCGGCGAGATTCCCACCTTCGTCGTGCTGATCGTGCTGGCCATCCAGTGGTCCCGGCTGGACGAGCGGCAGGCGCGGACCCGGGAGCGGCGCATCGCCGCCGCTGGTGACGTCGACGCCGAACTCGACGCGTACAACGCCTACCTCGCCCAGCTCGCCGCCGGCCCAGCCCGGCGCACGCCGTCCGCGGCCACCACCACCTCGACAGCCACCACCACCTCGACAGCCACCACCTCACGCACGACCTCGCCCACCCCCGGAGACGAGACCAACGCTGAGGCCGAAACCTCCGGATAAGCAGGCCGGGGAGAAACCCCGGCTACGGCGTCGGCCGCGGGCCGTCGGGACCGGATGCCGCGGCCCTCCCGCCCGGACGGACGACCGCCCCCGGACGGACGACCGCCGCGGACCGCGGGCCGTCGGCAGGCGCACCCTCGGCACGCACCGCGGGCAGGGTCCGCACGTTGCTCTGCGGAACCGACGGGCGGCGCGCCGTTTCCAGGTCCACCCGCGCGGCCACCGCCGTCAGTTGACGGCGGGTGATCACCCACACGAGTTCGAGCAGGACCGCCGCCGCCACGGCGATGCCGACCGCCGTCCACGGCCCGGTCGTCCCCACCAGGGAGAGCTGGAAGAACTCCTGGCCGGAGGGGATAGCCAGGACCAGCGCGAACGCGACCGCCATGGTCAGCACGAGCGCGATGCGCCACCAGGTGTACGGACGGGCGACGATCGCCAGTGCCCACAGCGCGACTCCGAACAGCGTCAGCGTCGCCATCGAGGTTTCGGCCTCCAGGTCATGACCATAGAAATGCGACCGGGCCAGCAGGTAGGACGTCATCGTCG
Source organism: Frankia sp. Allo2 (assembly GCF_000733325.1). NCBI lineage: Bacteria > Bacillati > Actinomycetota > Actinomycetes > Frankiales > Frankiaceae > Frankia > Frankia sp. Allo2. Next base: position 98,619 of record NZ_JPHT01000013.1, on the reverse strand, counting down.
CCGCGGCGGCGAGCAACCCGGTGGGAAGGGCGAAGCGCAGCACCCGACCGACGAAGTCCGGCTGCGCCCGCTCGGTGTTCGGTGCCAGCGCCAGGAAGAACGACGGGATGCCGATCGTCAGCGACCCGACAAGCGTGAGATGCCGAGGGAGGAACGGGTACGGCACCTGCGTGATCACAACCACGATCGCGAGCAGGACCGAGTAGACGGTCTTGGTCAGAAACAGGTTCGCGACCCGTTCGATGTTGCCGATGACCCTCCGTCCCTCGGAGACCACAGACGGCAACGTCGCGAAGCTGTTATTCAGCAGCACGATCTGGGCGACCGCGCGGGTCGCCTGACTGCCGGATCCCATCGACACGCCGATGTCGGCGTCCTTGAGCGCCAGGACGTCGTTGACGCCGTCGCCGGTCATCGCGACNATGTGCCCCCGCGACTGCAACGCCGCGACCATCTCCCGCTTCTGCTGCGGGCTGACCCGCCCGAAGATCGAGTGGCTCTCCAGGGCGTCGGCGAGCGCGGCCCGGTCGGTCGGCAGCGTGCGGGCGTCAACGGGATCGTCGGCGCCGGGCAGCCCCAGCGTGCGGGCGACCGCGCCGACCGACAGCGCGTTGTCCCCCGAGAGAATCTTGGCGGCGACGTTCTGCTCGGCGAAGTACCGCAGGGTATCCGGGGCATCCGCCCGCAGCCGCTGGGCGATGACCACGAGCGCCACCGGGACGACGCCGGCCGGCACCGTCGCCGGGTCCGCCAGCGCGTCCGCCAGCGACGCGCCGAACCGGGCGAGCAGCAGCACCCGCAGGCCCTGCGCCCCGTACTCGTCCACGGTGGCGAGCACCCGGTCACCGGCCGCCAGCAGCACGTCGGGCGCGCCGAGCAGCCAGGTGCCCTCGGTCCCGCCCACGGCGGCGAGGGTCGCGCCGCTCCACTTGCGCGCCGAGGAGAACGGCGCGTCCGCCCGCACCTGCCAGCCCGGCGGGGCGGGATAGGCATCGATGATCGCCTGCATGCTCGGATTCGGCCGGCTGTCGGCCGCGCCGAGGGCGCCGAGCACGCTCGGCACGAGGGTGCCCGGCGCTGCGGCCACGCCTGCCCCAACGGCGGCGCCGGTGCCCGGCTCGACGATCCGCAGCTCCACGACGTCCATCGCAGCCTCGGTGAGGGTGCCGGTCTTGTCCAGACAGACGACGTCGACGCGGGCCAGCCCCTCGATCGCGGGCAGTTCCTGCACCAGGCACTGCCGCCGGCCCAGCCGTACCACGCCGACCGCGAAGGCGACCGACGTAAGCAACACCAAGCCCTCCGGCACCATCGGCACGAGTCCGGCGACCATCCGGCGGATGGCCTCGGGCAGGTCGTCGTCGTTAACGACCACCTGGCTGACGATCAGCGCGATGCCGGCCGGAATAATCATCCAGGTGACGACCCTCAGAATGGTGCTGATGCCGCCCCGCAGCTCGGAGCGCACCAGGGTGAACCGGCTCGCCTCCTCGGCGAGCCGGGCCGCGTAGGCTTCGCGGCCAACCCGGGTCGCCCGGAACGCCCCCGACCCCGCGACGACGAAGCTGCCCGACATGACGATGTCACCGGGCTGCTTGTGCACCGGATCCGCCTCGCCGGTGAGCAGCGACTCGTCGACCTCCAGGTGATCGGCCGTCAGGACCAGACCATCGACGGGAATCTTGTCGCCGGCGCCGAGCTCAATCACGTCGTCCAGCACGATCTCGGCGGCGGGGAGCTCGCGGGTGACACCGTCACGCCGCACGACGGGCCGGGACTCCCCCACCACGGCGAGCCGGTCCAGGGTGCGCTTCGCCCGCAGCTCCTGGAACAGGCCGACCAGGGTGTTCACGATGATCACGCCGCCGAACAGGGCGTCCTGGAATGGACCGACGATGGCGACGAAGACCAGTAGAACACCGATGATCGCGTTGATCCGGGTGAGGACGTTCGCACGGATGATGTCGCGCAGCGAGCGACTGGAGCGGACCGGCACGTCGTTGACGCGGCCGTCCGCGAGGCGTTCGGCGACCTCGGCGGCGGTCAACCCAGCGGCGGATCGACCGATCGCGATGGGTCCGGACCCGGCCCCGGCGGCGGACGCGGAATCGCTGGGAGGCGCCGGGTTCCGGTCGTCGAGCCGTCCCGGAGACAGCCGCGCTCCCGCGGCCCCTCGCCGAACCATGGTGTCCCTCCACGCTCCGTCGCGGCCGCTGCCGGAGGCTTGGCAGCGGAATCGTTATCGGTTTCCCGACCGACCTCGGGCGGGTCTCGGACTCGTTTGGATATGTCCCGTAGATGCCTCCACCGTCTGCACACGCGGACCGCCGACCCTCACCGTAGTTGACGGCCGTAGGCGCGTGGGTCGCGCCTGGGGGCTCCCCGCCCGTTCAGCCCGGGGGGGCACCGGCGTCGGGGCTGAGGGCACCCCCGACCAGCAGGGAGAACAGCAGCAGCCCCAGCCCCACGCGATACAGCACGAAGGGCGCGAAACTGCGCGTCGAGATGTACCGCAGGAACCATGCGATCGCGGCGTAGCCGGTGACGAACGCCACGAATGTGGCGAGGATCGTCGGGCCCCAGGCGACGTCGGCATCCTTCCCACCGATGGAACGCAGCTCGAAGACCCCGGACGCCAGCACCGCCGGCATCGCCAGCAGGAAGGAGTACCGGGCCGCAGCCTCGCGAGTATAGCCGAGAAGCAGGCCCCCGCTGATCGTCGCACCGGACCGGGAGACGCCGGGGATCAGCGCGGCAGACTGAGCGAGACCATAGAGGAGCCCGTCACGCACCGACAAGTCCTCAAGCACCTTGCGCGGGCGGAGCGGCGAATGACGACCCTGCGGCCGCCCCTTCGAGGCGTACCAGTCCGCGCCGCCCAGGATCAGGCCGAGCACGATCAGCGTCGTGGCAATCAGCCGCAGGTCGCGGAACGGACCCTCGATGGCGTCCTGCAGCGTCACCCCGAGCAGGCCGATCGGAAGGGTGCCGAGGATGACCAGCCAGCCCGTCCGGGCGTCGGGGTCCTTACGCATCTCCCGGCGGGTGAGCGAGCGCGCCCACGCCGCCACGATGCGGGCGATGTCCCTGCGGAAGTAGATCAGCACGGCGGTCTCGGTGCCGATCTGGGTCACGGCGGTGAACGCGGCGCCCGGGTCCTCCCAGCCGGCGAGCGCGGCAGCGATGCGCAGGTGGGCGCTGGACGAGACCGGGAGAAACTCGGTGAGCCCCTGAACGAGACCGAGGACCGTTCCCTCGAAGAAGTTCATCGACGCGCCGACCTGGCCCACGAGCCAGACGAGTCCGGTTCATCCGGTCCATCCGGTCCGTTCAGCCCGTCCGGCGAGGCCGCCGGGTCCGGAGGCCACGCCGAACGACGATTGGTCTGCCGGCTCCGCGCCCGGCCTGTTCGCGTCATCCACGCATACCCGACCACGGCTTCACCGTAGCGAAGGGTGAAATGCGGGCGGATGCTGGGTGACGGCGTCCCCGCCTTCTCCGATCCTCCGACCTGGTCCGATCGACCTGGTCCGATCGACCTGGTCCGATCGGGGTTCGGCCGGATCGGGCCGAGTCCACCCCGCAGCAGGCCCCCACATGGGCTGACCTGGCGGTTCGTCGGACAGTCACGGACCGCGACAAANGAGCGGGTTCACGCTCTGGCCATACAACCGAACGGAATCGCTCACTTTCTGTTCATCTGCGACCCGCACCGTGTCACCCGGAAGTACAGACCGCCCGCCTCGTGGCGGTCTGGCGCGCCCCGACCAGGGTCGGGGAGCGACACGGTACGCCTGGGAGGTTACACGATGAGTCACCTGCTCGCGAATGTGATCATTGAAGTGGTCGGAACGGCCGTGATCCTGCTTCTGACCGGTCTGGTGCGACGCTGGCTGGGCCAACCGGCCGCTCGCCCCGCCTGATCCGACCCAACCCGACCTGATCCAAACCGACCCAACCCGACCTGATCCGACCCGACCTGCCCCGCCGCCGGTCCGGCCCGTCCTGGACATCCGGGACCAGTGCCGGCCGGACGGACGACACGATCAGTCATGCGGCCTGGAGGTCCGGGACGCGGTTCTGGAGGGCTGCGTACCACCGTCCGGATTGTCCCGAAAATCGGGATCTCCCACGTGGGCGAACGGTAAGGCGACCGAATCACGGTAACAAGTCGGCGTCGCACCATACAGCCGTTTGAATTCTCGACAGAAGTGACTCGTGTCCGCAAAACCCCAACGGCTGGCGATCGCCTGAATGGAGCATGATCCCTCGATCAGGTCCCGGCGGGCTCGTGCGAGTCGCTGGGAGCGGACGACGGCGCTGTAGCTGTTTCCTGTCGCGGCGAAGCTGCGCTGCAGCGTGCGGACAGACACACACTGCGCAGCGGCCGCCGCGGCGGCGCTGACGTCGCGGTGGCCAAGGTTTCGAGCTATCCAGCGTTCCACTGCGAGCCGCAGCGCTTCCCCAGTGATCGCACTCGTGAACGTGGCCTCGGGGCGCACCGCCGCGGCCACCAGCTCCAATGCCGCGTTGCGGGCCGCCGTTATGGTGGGGGCGGGAACCTCGTGCGGGAGGCCGGCAAGTGATGCGACATAGCTGCGCAACAACCTAATCGCGGGAGCGTTCACATCCACCACGAGGTCGGCTTCCAACCACGGGCTCTCCAAGACCTCTTCCAGCGCCACTCTCGGGATTACCAGGGTAATTTTGCGGAAGTGCTCGACAACTTCGAACCGCACCTTTTGCATGCTGTTCCAGATGACGAAGCTTCCTGGAGTGACAACAATCTTCTTGTCCTCGATGGCAAGCCGTTCAGTCCCAGCGGTAGCGAAGAATATCGCGATATTGTCCTCGCTGGTCCGGCTGATCAGATTTCGACTACGTTCACCCCTGCACGGATCACATGCGATATCCAGCAGCGCGATGTCATCGAACCAGCGACGCTCAATCGAGGCACGGTAGGGTAATCGCCCTGGAGGAACATCAGTGTGGAATGGCGTCACCGCGCTGCCCAGGATCTCCTCCCAGCGTCCAGGACGGTCGCGATGGGGTACATCGACGAGGTCGTACGTCTCGTAGATTCGCATGATGGCCTCCTACCGGGAACCTGGGCCGCCGCGCCCGCAAGCATAAGCAGTGGGAAGACGTGGGGGAAGCCCAGGTAAGTCGCGATAGCGGAATCCACGCTCGTGGTGTACGAATAGCGACCGGCTGGCGACTCGTCGAAGGCGAGGGTCGCACAAGGCTCACCAGGGTGGCCAGGGTGGCCGGTGGGACTCGCAAGGCTTACTGGTGGGACCAGCGTGATCACCGGCCCCACCAACCGACTGGCTACGAGAGGGCGAAGCTGGTCAGGTCAACCGGTATGATCCCGTGCTTCCTGCAGTACTCGTTGTATCGTTCGGCGAACGTATGGGCCTGCTCGATGCCTATGATCTCGTCGCTTGGGCCGAGGAAAGCAATAGCTCCTTCAACCGAGATGAACACCTCGATGCCCTCGTCAGGCTCCACAATGAACGTGTGCCTGCTGTTGGCGACCTCGTACACGAAGTCACCCGGCCCCGACACCCAGGCGTGCTCCGCGTACCGCCATTTCCCTCGAACGGTGTAGACAAGCACGCGGCCATAATGGTCGTGCACACCCAGCGAAGCTCCCCCCGGCGCCCGCAGAAGCATTTGCGTCTCGCTCTTGATCAGATCCACATGAAGGATCTTTAATTCCACCTCGTTCGTGTAAGGCGTGAACGGAACCCAGGGAAGATCATCGACTCCCGTGTACGTTGGAGCGAAATGTTGGAGGGGATTGACCAGTGTCGTCATCTGCATCTCCTCGGGTGGCTGTCGTCGATCCCTGCCTTCGGAATCGTCTGGATCCGGCGGGGAACAGCCGGCTAGGCGAGCGGTAGGGTTTGATTCTGGACCCACCAAAAGATCCGAGATAGAACAGCGGTGACAGATCCCTGAACATACGCGACAAGCGCGGGTGCCACGCGCGCCATTGGGGCGCGGACCGGGGTGCCGATGACACCGCCGGGCAGGATAATCCCCTGATGATGCGGATGTCCGACGACCGTGTGCGAGAACTCACCGCTGCGCTGGAACACGACGAGGGACTGGTGGATCCCACGATCAAGCGTGTCCGGCGCGAGATCCCGGCCTATGAGGTGGTCCCGACCGAGGCGCTGGTGACGAGCATCCACCGCAACGTCGTGCTGGCGTGCCGCACCCTGCGGGCGGGCGTCGTGCCGCCGAGCTCGGAGATCTGGCAGGCCGAGCGCACAACGCTGGAACGGCTCCGGCAGGGCGTGCCGATCGAGGACATCATGGGCGGCTTCCGCATCTGCATAGCGAGTATCCAGGACCGGCTGGTGGATCGCGCCCAGGAGTTCGGGGTCGACCACCCCGAGTCGCTCACTCTCACCTCGCTGCTGTGGAAGCTGAGTGACGTGTTCTCCGCTCGTGCGGCGAGCGCCTACCGTGAGTACGGCCTGTCGCATGCGGTGGCGGACCGAAGGCGCAGGGACGAATGGCTCGCCGGGCTGCTCGCCGGCACCCTGTCTCCGACGCAGATTGAGCAGGGGTGCATCCGCTACCACGTGCGGCGCGACACACGCCTGCGGGCGGTGTGCACTGCCACCCTGTCGGAAGCGGAGCTGGACCAGGCCCTCAACCTGATCAACCAGGGGTGCCGGCGCAGCAACATGGTCCTGCTCCTGGTGCCCTCCCAAGGCCGGCTCGTGGGGATCGTGTCGGGGCCGCCACCCGCGGTCCCGGGGCTGCTGGTCGCCGCCGGGCCCGAGGGGCCGCTGGGCCGGGTCGCGGCGTCCTTCTCGGTGGCCAACGACGTATTGGCCGCGGCCCGACTGCGCCACGACGAGGGCGTGCACACCCTCGAGAGCCTCGGCTGGCGGGTGGCCGTGCCGCGTGCGGCGGACGTGACCGCACTGATGCGGGCCCGCTACCTCCAGCCGCTCCGGGACACCGGTGCGTTCGGGGAGGAAGTCGTCGAGTCGCTCCGCTGCTACCTGGCCAATGGCCGTAACATCCCGCGGACCGCCGAGGCGCTGCATGTACACGTCAACACGCTGCGCTACCGACTAGCCCGGTTCGAGGAGCTGACCGGGCGGTCCCTGGACGACACCGACACCCTGGTGGAACTGTCCTGGGCCTTCCATGCGGAGACGGCAGCCCCGCCGGTTTCGTAGCCGCGTACGAAGCGAAGGGCGCCGCGTTGGCATCCCGCCCGTAGCCTTCGATGTGTCGCACGCCACATCCTGTTGGAAATTCGTACCCGTTACCGGGCCCATCAGAGCTCGACGTTCCGAGCTGGTGGTCTCGGCCCCGCCCAACAGGGGAGCAACCCATGACCGCTTCGATGACAGCAACAACCGGCCTCCGGGAGCGGACCAACCACTATCGGCAGCTCCTGGCCGCCTCCGTCGGCAACGCCGTCGAATGGTTCGACTGGTACATCTACTCGATGCTTGCGGTGTACTTCTCCACGCAGTTCTTCCCGGCCAGCCCGGGAGGCAGCCTGGTGCCGCTGATGTCGACCTTAGCGATCTTCGCCGTCGGATTCTTCGCCCNCCCGGTCGGAGCGCNGATCCTCGGGATTCTCGCCGACCGGATCGGCCGCCGCAGGACGCTCAGCACCACGATTATGGGCATGGGCCTGGGCAGTCTCATCATCGGGCTTGCCCCCACCTACAAGCAGGTCGGGGTCGCCGCCCCGGCACTGCTCCTGCTGGCCCGGCTGATCCAGGGTGCCTCCGCGGGGGGCGAGTATGCCGCGGGAAGCGCGTTTCTCATCGAGTCCGCGCCGGCTGGCCGTCGGGGACTGTACTCGAGCTTCTTCTACATCAGTGCGACCTCGGCCAACCTGGCGGCGATCGGGATCAGCGCCTTACTCGCCAGCACGCTGGACTCGCAGAACATGACCAGCTGGGGCTGGAGGATCCCCTTCCTGCTCGGCTCGGTCGCGGCCATGGTCGGCATGTGGATCCGGACGCACGCCAAGGAGACCCTCACCCAGACGGCGGACGAGCCGGCCGGTGCCCGTCGTGCCGACATGTTCGAGTTCCTCCGCCGGCACCCCAGGGAATCCCTCCAGGTGTTCGGGCTGACCGCGGCCCCGGCCCTGGTGTTCTATGTATGGACCGCCTATCTGCCGACGTACGCGAACATCACGGTGGGCTCCAACCTCAAGCACGGCCTGCTCTCCGGTGTCGTCGCGCTGACCATCTTCCTCGCCCTGCAGCCGGTCTTCGGAGCGATCTCGGACCGCGTCGGCAGGCGGCCGATGCTGCTCATCTTCGGCACCTTCTTCGTGGTCGGCACGGTTCCGATGCTGGCCCTACTGGACGGCTCGACCACCAGACTGCTCCTGGTTCAGATCATGGGGCTGGTGTTCCTCGCCTGCTGGTCGTGCATCTCGAGCGCGGTGGTCGCCGAGCTGTTCCCGGCGCGCCTGCGCAGCTCCGGTATCGGGTTCCCCTATGCGCTCTCCGTCGCCCTCTTCGGCGGCACCGGCCCCTACGTCGCCACCTACCTCGTGGACATCGGCCACGCCGCCTCCTTCGGCTGGTACGTCACCGCCGTCGCCCTGGTCAGCACCGTGGTCTTCAGCCGGCTCCCCGAGACCGCGCACCGGCCCCTGCACTGACCGACAGGAGACATCGCCCGCGAGTCCGAGCGTCCGAGCGTCCGAGCGTCCGGATCACGCTGGCAGGGAACGGTGGTGGCTTCCACCGCGGTGGCTTCCACCGCGGTGGAGGGGCTGTCGCATCCCTACAGCCGTCGAAGCGGCCAGAACGGTCACCGCCAGAACGGTCACCGTCAGGAGGCCGCCTGGCCGTCGGCCAGACCCGCGATGGCCGCGCTGACGGCGAGAATCCGGCGCGCGTTGTCGACGTGCAGGTTCTCGATCAGCCGGCCGTCGACGGTCGCCACTCCGCGGCCCTCGCGTAGCGCCTCCTCCCAGACCCGCACGATCTCCGCGGCCTGCGCGACCTGGGCCTCAGTGGGTGAGAACGTGCGGTTACACGTCTCGATCTGGTTGGGGTGGATAAGCGTCTTACCGTCGAAGCCCATCTCGCGGCCCTGGCGGCATTCCGCCGCGAAGCCGTCGGCGTCGCGGATGTCGTTGTAGACACCGTCGAGGATCACGGTTCCACTCGCGCGCGCGGCCAGCAGACACAGCCCCAGGCCGGTCAGCAGCGGGGCGCGGCCGGGCACGAATTCGGCACGCAGCTCGTTGGCCAGGTCGTTGGTGCCCATCACGAGGACGGTGAGCCGCGGCGACGCCTGGGCGATCTCCTGGGCGCGCAGGATGGCACCAGGTGTCTCCACCATCGCCCATATCATGGTGCGGTCCGGCGCGCCGGCCGCTTCGAGCCCTTTTTCGATCGCGTGGACGTCCGACGGCGACTCGACCTTCGGCACCACGACGGCGTCCGGGCCCACCCGTCCCGCGGCGCGCAGGTCGTCGGCATGCCAGGAGCTGCCGCGGGCGTTGACGCGAACCGTGACCTCCCGGTGGCCGTAGGCGGCATCGGCCACCGCCGCGCAGACCTGCTCCCGGGCGCGCTCCTTGGCGACGGGCGCCACCGCGTCCTCGAGGTCCAGGATGAGCGCGTCGGCCGGCAGATTCCTGGCCTTCTCCATGGCGCGCTCGTTGGCCCCGGGCATGTAGAGGACGGAACGCCGCGGACGGTACGCGGCGGGTGGGCGGCCCGCGGACGGGGAACCCGGGGAACCCGCGGCCGCGGTGCCGGTCATCGTGCCTCCGGCGCGGGTAGTCCGTAGGCCGCCGCGAGCTGCGCGTCCCGGGCGGCGAGGCGAGTGGCGAGAGTGAGGATGACCCGGCACTGCTTCACCGAGGCGTCGTCCTGCATCGTACCGTCCACCATCACGGCACCCGTTCCGTCGCCCATGGCCGCGACGACGCGCTTTGCCCACTCGACATCCGCGGGCTCGGGGCTGAAGACCTTCTTCGCGATGTCGATCTGAACGGGATGCAGTGACCACGCCCCGACACACCCGAGCAGGAACGCGTTGCGGAACTGGTCCTCGCAGGCGAGGACGTCGGCGATGTCACCGAACGGCCCGTAGTACGGCATGATCCCGTTCGCCGCGCAGGCGTCTACCATCCGGGCGAGCGTGTAGTGCCAGGGATCCTGCTGGAACGTGGCTCGGACAGCCGCCGGGTCGTCCGGCCGCGGATCCTGGCGTACCAGGTAGCCGGGGTGCCCACCGCCGACACGGGTTGTCTTCATCCGCCGGTCCGCCGCCAGGTCCGCCGGGCCGAGGGACAGACCCTGCATGCGGGGACTTGCCGCGCAGATCTCCTCGACGTTCGCGACCCCTCGCGCGGTCTCCAGAATCGCGTGGACAAGCACCGGCCGGGACAGGCCGGCCTTCGCCTCCAACTGGGCGAGGAGGCGGTCCACATAGTGGATGTCCTCCGCCCCCTGGACCTTGGGCACCATCACCACGTCGAGATTCTCGCCGATGGCGGGCACGAGCGTGAGCAGGTCGTCGAGCCCCCAGGGTGAGTCGAGGCTGTTCAGGCGGATCCAGAACTGCGTCTCACCGAAGTCCGCGCCGTCGACGATCTTTATCAGGTTCTCCCTGGCAACGATCTTGTTGTCCGCTCGGACCCCGTCCTCGAGGTTCCCGAGCAGCACGTCGACCCGGGGGATGATCTGCGGCAGCTTCGCCGCCATCTTCTCGTTGCTCGGGTCGAAGAAGTGAATCATCCGGGACGGCCGCCACGGGATCTCGCGAGGCGGGGGTGGCGCCCCCACGGCGAGGGGAGCGAAGAAATCCTTGGCGCTGCGCATGTGAAATCTCCCGGGAAGGAACCCTGGCCGGTGCCGGGTGACCGGCTCCCGGCGACCAGCGCGACACTCAGCGTCGACGACGCCCGACTCCGCCGGACTGTATCAGTTTGATGTCCGACACGCTCCCCTGATCATCTCCCGCCCGATCGCGACCGTCGAGGTCATGGTCCAGTCGGCAGGCATTCTCTGCGATCCGGGCGCTCTATTTCTGTTCCATGAGTTCCGCATAAACCACTGCGACAGGAGAATTCCCCGTCGCCATTCCGTCCAGGTCCGCAGTCTGGCTTTCTCCGTGCGGACGTCTTACCCACACCGTCGGCGTTCGGTGCCTGTTCACGAGCAGCCCCCTCAACCAGCCTCCCCTCAACCAGCCCGATCGGAGACATCGTCTGCGCCCGATACGAAGGGGCATGATGACCTCTGCCATCCCCGGTCCGGCCCGGGCGTCGGCGTTCGCGCTGTTCTCGTCGTCCGCGGGTGCCGGGCTGGCCGGCGGCCCGTCCTCGCCGGTGTCCTGCTCGACCACTTCTGGTGGGACTCGATATTCCTGGTGAACGTGCTGCTCGGCCTGCTCGGAGTCGCGGGCGGCCACGTAAACCGGCGCCGATGGCTATGATCGCCAGAAAGTCCAGGATGCGGGAAGCACAGTCCACAGGCTGGAACGCCGCTGTACGGCCGTCCCGGCGGTTGGCGGCGAGTGGTCGTGTACGTCGGGGAGAACCCGGAGAAGGAGTTCGAGGAGCCGCCATGACCAACGCCGCTCCACCCGCCGCTGCGGTGCCCGGTCTCGCCGCCCGAGCCGGCGCCGTGCGCACCTCGCCAGTGCGGGAGATCCTCGCGCTGACCGCCCACCCGGAGGTGATCTCCTTCGCCGGCGGTCTACCCGCTCCCGAGCTCTTCGACGCCGACGGAATCCGGCGCGCCTACGACCGGGTGCTCACCGAGGAGCCGCGGCGCGTGCTGCAGTACTCCGCCACGGAGGGCGACCCGGACCTGCGCCAGACGGTCGCGGAACGCCTGGCGCGCCGCGGCCTGCCCACCCGAGCGGACGACCTGCTGATCACGACGGGCTCGCAGCAGGCCCTGACGCTGCTGTCGGCGACGCTCGTGGAGCCGGGTGACGCGGTCCTCGTGGAGGATCCGACCTATCTGGCTGCCCTGCAGTGCCTCGGCCTCGCGGGTGCCCGGGTGGTGCCCGTCCCCACCGACGAGCACGGGATCCTCCCCGACCGGTTGGCGGAGACGGTGGCCCGCGAGCGTCCCAGACTGCTCTACCTGGTGCCGACCTTCCAGAACCCCACCGGTCGGACGCTGTCCGCGGCGCGCCGCGCGGCCGTCGCCCGGGTGGCCGCGGAGCAGGGCCTGTGGATCGTCGAGGACGACCCCTACGGTGAGCTGCGCTTCCAGGGCACGCGGGAGCCGTGGATCGCGTCGTTCGCCGACGCCGCCGACCGCACCGTCCTGCTCGGCAGCTTCTCCAAGATCATAGCCCCAGGGATGCGACTGGGCTGGCTGCGGGCCCCGGCCATGCTGCGGCGGGCCTGCGTGATCGCCAAGCAGGCCGCGGACCTGCACACCTCCACGGTCGATCAGGCCGCCGCCGCCCGGTATCTGGCCGACGCCGACCCCGACCTGCACATTGCTCGGATGTGCGCCGCCTACCGCGAACGCCGCGACGCGCTCCTCGACGGGCTCGCCTGGGCGCTGCCGCCCGGGAGCAGCTGGAACCGGCCCGAGGGCGGCATGTTCGTCTGGGCCCGCCTCCCCGATGGTCACGACGCCACCGCCCTGCTGCCCGGCGTGGTGGAGCACGACGTGGCCTACGTTCCCGGTGCTCNTTTTTTCGCGGGGCCGCCGGNCCCCGCGACGCTGCGCCTGTCCTTCNCCNCGCNCCCGCCGGTGGAGATCACGAAGGGGTTGACGCGGCTGGCACGGGCGTTCGGAGTATGACCGTCATCCCTGACCGGGTGCCGGTGCCGGCCCGACACGAGCCGGCGGAGATCGACGAAACGGCGGGGACCGACGAAACGATAGAGACCGCCGCAAAGGCGCTTAGGCGAACACGTCCTGTAGCCAGTCGGTCCAGGCCTGGGTGGTCTTCGCCTGGTCGGCGCCGGGGGCGAACAGGTGCAGGGCGATGCCGATCGGGGCGCCGAAGGCGTTGCGGCCGAAGAAGCGGTACAGCCCGTCGCCGGTCCGCAGGCCGAGGAAGTGGGGATGCAGGTAGTCGACCACGGCGTCCAGCGGGTCGATGCCCGGGAGGGTGACGCGCACCGCGTCGCCCTGGCCGACCTCGTCGGCGACGCCGAGCTCGCGGCGCAGCCGGACGAACGCGTCCGGCGCGGTCGAGGACGCCGGCGCGTCGGCCGCGACGTAGGTCACCGGCCGGCGACTGAAGTACCGCAGGTACTGGCCGAGCGTGTGCAGGTAGAAGTCGGTGTGCTGGCTGGCGCCGTCGTACTGGTTCTCCCAGTCGTCGACGAAGATCCCGCTGTGGACGTAGCGGAAGGAGGTCGTGCCGCCGTCCCGGCCCTCGATCACATGTTCCAGCTGGTTGAACCAGCCATCCGCACCCTCCACCCGGGTGACGAGGTGGTGCGGCGGATCCCAGACGGTGACCGTGCCCCCGAAGGGCGCGGCGCCACCCTGGCGGGGCTCGAACTCCATCGGCCACAGCCATCCGCCGTTACCGGTGGTCACGGCGTCCCAGTACTCCTCCGGGGAGGTGGGCAGCACGCCCTCGCGGCGGATCTCGAACCCACGGGACATCTCTAGTTCTCCTTGGTTGCGGTGGGGCCATCGGTTCCGGTGGGACCGGCTGCGCTGGTAAGGCCGGCTGCGCTGGTGGGACCGTCGATGCCAGTGGGACCGGCGGTGCCGAGGCCGAGGATGCCCTCTCCCNCCTCGGATCCCGCATTGGACCCGACAGCCACCCGCTCGGGCCGCGTGACGCTCGGGTGCAGGGCGACGACGAAACGGTGGGAGCGCCCGCCCGCAGCGGTGGTGTCGTGGTACCTGCCGACGAGGGCGGCAACCGTCTCCCCGAGCTCCGCGGCGAACGCGGCGCGGTCCGCGGCGGAGGCGAACCGGATCTCGCTGTCGATCGCGAACGTCGCCAGCCGCTGCCGGGCGGCGGTGGCACCGGTGAGGAGGTCGCCGATCTCCCGCACCAGCCGGGCACCGAGCGCGAGCAGCCATCGGGCAGAGCGCTGATCCGGCGACCGGCCGGGATCCGGGGCGACCGCCGGCAACGCGGTCGGCGAGATCACATAGGAGGCCGCCGTCGCCCGTAATACGCGCTCGGTGCAGTTGCCCCTTCTGCGTTCCTCGACGAGTTCGACCAGCCCGTGACGCTCCAGGGCCCGCAGGTGGTAATTGACCCGCTGACGTGACAGCCCCACGGGAGTGGCCAGGGTGCTGGCCGAACCCGGCTCCGCGAGCGCGGCCAGCAACCTCGCCCGGACCGGGTCGAGCGCGGCCCCCGCGGCGGCCGGGTCATCGATCACTGCGACCTCCAACATGCGCCTCATCGTCCTGCCGAAAATTTTCCTTGTCAAGGAGGACAATCATGTCGGAGCAGATCCGGAGCAGATCCGGAGCAGATCCGGAGCAGGCCCGAAGCAGATCCGGAGCAGGCCCGAAGCAGGCCCGAAGCAGGTACGGAACGACCGTCGCGCCCCTCCGCGAGTCATCGCCCGAATGGCGGGGCGTAGGTTCGTCCTGAAATGCCACCCGGGCTCGCGGAGGTCGGGACAGCCCCGTCTCGGGCCTGAAGCCCGTCCGTGCGGGCCAGGACCAGTCCAGCCCGCGGTCACGAGAGACAGGACGCAAGAACCGATGTCGACCTTCGGGCCGGACTCCTCCGTACCATCCACGCCACCATCCACGCCCCACCCGACCGGACTACCGGACGGGCGCGACGGCCGCCCGTCGACGTCGGCGGAAAACCGGCCCGCGCCGCGGCGCGCCCGGCCGGCCCCGCGCCGGCTGCGGGTCGTCCGCGTCACCCCGCTCACCGGGGACATGGTGACGGTGACGCTCGGTGGGCCGGCGCTGGCCGGATTCGCGCTGCCCCGGGCCGCGCAGCACGTGAAGATCTTCCTGCCGGCCGACGGGCAGACCGAACCGACCGTTCCGAGCTGGGGGCCGGACGGACGACCCGTCTTCCCGGCGGGTACGCCCCGCCCGATCGTGCGGACCTACACCCCGCGCCGGTTCGACGCTGAGGCCCTCGAACTGGACATCGAGATGCTCCTGCACGGCGAGGGTCCGGCCGGGCGGTGGGCGGGTACCGCTCGGCCCGGTGACCATCTCGCCATCGCCGGACCGGGGGGTGGATACGAGGTGCGGACGTCGGCCGCGCATCACCTGCTCGCCGCCGACGAGACCGGCCTGCCCGCGCTGGCGACGGTGCTGGAACGGCTGCCCGCTCGGGTACCGGTGACCGTGGTGGCGGAGGTTCGCGACGCCGGCCGCCGACGGGCTCTCCCGGTCACCCCCGCGACGACCGTCACCTGGCTGCACCGTGACGGCGGGGTTCCCGGCACGCTGCTGGCCGAGGCCGTCGAGGCCGTACCCCTGCCCGCCGGCACCGCGGCCTGGGTGGCCTGCGAGGCCACGGCGGTACGCCGGATCCGCCGTCACCTGCTCGCCGCGGGGCTGGACCGCGCCGACCTGTCGACCCGCGGCTACTGGCGGCTGGGTGCGGCGGACCATCCCGATCATGACTACGGGGAGGGCGAGGCGGCGGATGTCACCCGTGGCGGCGAGGGACGGATCGATCGGCTGCGCCGCACCCTCGGGCCGCTGAAGCAGCGTGCCGAAACCACCGCGCGCGGCCTCGGGGCGACCGTGAAGGCCCGCGCCGTCGAGCGCCGGCGGTGACCGGGTCGGCACCGGCTTCGACCACCCGATCCTCGACCACCCGATCGTGGGCGCGGCATTTCGGTGGGACGCGTCCCAGGGCCCTCGCCCGCCAAACTCGCTCTCCAAACAACCCGTAGCCGATGCAACCGGGCTCCGTCACGGCGGACAACCCGACCGCATGGCAGGCTGGTCGCGTACCAGCGCACACCGCCCGACCACGGGGATCCACCGCGCCACGGCATTCCGACAAGCCGTCGCACGGACAAGGCGACGAACGGACCGGACGACGGCGGCTCGGGGACGACCCGTCGGGGAATGACGGCACGGTGGCGGGTGGACCCGGTACGCGAATGGTGCCCGTTGGCGAAGAGGGGCCATGACGGAGGACAGCGCGAGACCCGTTGCCGGGCCTCCCATCGTCGGGGAATCCGGGTCGGTGAATCTGCCGGCTCCCCGGGTGACCGCGCTACCCCGGCGGTTCCCGGCGCCCGGCGCCCACCGTGATCCGCTCCGGCTCCCACACCTGGTCGGCCCGCCCCCCGGTTCGACCCCGCCCCTCCTGGACGCGCCCAGCGTTCCCACGGGCCTTCGGGAGTGCGCCGGGTGCGGCGCGCCCGTGGCCCGGCCGGGCCACGACGAGCAGGACGAGCAGGACGAGAGCGTCGCCCTGGAAGGCAGCTGCGCGGGATGCGGCCACCGCTACTCGTTCACCGTCAAGCTGCGACCGGGCGAACGGGTCGGCCGCTACACCGTGCACGGCGTCATCGCGCACGGTGGGCTCGGCTGGGTGTATGCCGCGACCGACGACAACCTCGGCGGCGACGGCGTG
The DNA here is from genome assembly GCF_000733325.1 of Frankia sp. Allo2. Taxonomy (NCBI): domain Bacteria; kingdom Bacillati; phylum Actinomycetota; class Actinomycetes; order Frankiales; family Frankiaceae; genus Frankia; species Frankia sp. Allo2. Next base: position 82,083 of record NZ_JPHT01000013.1, on the reverse strand, counting down.
CGGGCCTGGGTGGTGCTCAAGGGCCTGCTCGACGCGGCGAACCCGGAGGCGCGTCGGATCGCCGAGGGAGAGCGGCGCATTCTGACCACGGTGTCCCATCCGGGCATCGTCAAGATCCTCGACTATGTCACCCACCATGGCGAGGACTACATCGTCATGGAGTACGTGCCGGGGGTGTCCCTGGCCGGCCTGGCCGAGGTCGGGGTGGCGGGACCGGACGGGCGGTCGGCTCCGCCGTCGGCCGCCGACGTGATCCGCTACCTGCTGCGGGTGCTTCCGGCCCTCGGGCATCTGCATCGCCTCGGGCTGGTCTACTGCGACCTGAAACCGGAAAACGTGATGGTCACCGCCGAGGACGTCAAACTGATCGACCTCGGCGGGGCGCGCCGGCTCGACGACCGCGTGTCGGGATACCTGTCCACGCCCGGCTACCGGGCCCCCGAACTCGACGACGACGGGGAACGCCCGGCGGGCATCGCGCGCACCGCGCCCACGGTCACCACCGACATCTTCGCCGTCGCCCGGACCCTGGCCCGTCTCGTCCTCGGCCGGTTCCCGGGCTTCCTCGGCGCCTACCGGCACGCCCTGCCGCCGCGCCGGGCCCATGCCCCGTTGCGGGACTTCGAATCCCTGGACCGGCTCCTGCGCCGAGCCACCGCGACCGATCCCGACCAGCGCTTCCAGAGCACCACGGAGCTCGCCGACGAACTGGTGGGGGTGCTCTACGAGATCGTGGCCAGAACGGAGGGGCCGGTCCCCCCGTTGGCCAGCCGGTGGTTCGACGCCGTCGGGCACCCCACCGGGGAGGCGGGGCCCGCCGGGACCCCCGCATGGTGGGAGGTCCTCCCCGATCTGCGGATCGACCAGGACGATCCATGGGCGCCCGGACTGACCGCCGGTTCGGACGAGGAACCGGCCTCCCTGGCCACCCGGCTGGCGGCGATCGTCCCGAGGACCACCGAGGTGCGGCTGTCCCTGGCCCGCGCCCAGATCCGGGCCGGGCAGCTCCATGAGGCGGCGGGCACCCTGGACGACGCGGCCGTGGAGCAGCCGCGGGAATGGCGGGNCGACTGGTACCNGGGCCTACATGCCCTCGTCGGAGGACGACCGGCCGTGGCCGCCGCGGCGTTCGACCGGGTCTACTCCCGGGTCCCCGGGGAGCTCGCTCCGCGCCTCGCCCTCGCGACCGCACTCGCGGACGTGGCGACCACCGCGGACACCGCGGACACCGCGGACACCGCGGACACCGCGCCTGAACGTGACGCGGCCCGGCACCGGGCCGCGGCCCTGTTCGACGTCGTCTCCACCATCGATCCGAGCACGACCAGCGCGGCGTTCGGGCTGGCCCGATGCCGGACCGATCCGACTGACAAGATCGACGCTTATCTACGGGTCCCTCCGTCGTCCGCCGCCTACACCGCGTCGCGGATCCGCATGATCGGGGTGCTCGTCGGCCTGGCCGCCCGACCAGACCGCGCGGCCTCGGGATCGGCGGCCCTGCATCGGGCGGCGACGATACTGGCCGATCCAAGGCTCGACCTGGGCGAACGACGCCGGGCCGAACTGCACCGTGACCTGTTCACCGCCGCCTTGGCCCTCGTCATGACCTACCCGGCCGCCTACCCGGCCGCGGATGCGCCCCGGCCACCGACCCTGCTCAGTCGGGTCATGGTGGAACGGGACCTCCGCTTCGGGCTGGCCGAGACCTACCGGGAGATGGCCCGGTTGGCCGGTGACCGGGCGAGCCGGGTCCGCCTCGTCGACCAGGCGAACCGCATCCGGCCCCGCACGCTGCTCTGACGGTGGCTTCCTTGCTCATAGGCACTGAGCTGTGGAGCTCGGCGATATCACCTCCGAAGGTATCCAGCGAACCCTGGCCACCAACCATCTCGCGCCGTACCTGCTGCTGCGCTCGCTGATCGGCCCCATGAGTGACCGGCCAGCGCGCTTCGTCGTGGTCGGCGGCTCACCGGCTCCCGCATCACGGTGAACGGCGCTCATCCGGGCATTATCAGCAAGACGGACTCGGCCGAGATTCCCGCGGCGCACTGCGGGTGTTCAGCGCGATGCTCGATCCGTTCAGGCCTGGCCCCGACGTCGGTGCCGATACGCCGGCATGGCTCGCGACCAGTCCCGAAATCAATGGTGTCAGCGGGCGTTTCTTCGTCCGGCACGAGACGGTCATAACCGCATCGCACACCACCGACGTCGCGCGCTGCAACCAGCTCTGGGACGCCGGCGCACGGCTTGTCGGTCTACCGTCCGAACTGTGACAACCATCGGGGCTCGGGCACCAGGGCTCGGGTGCGCGTCATTCATCATGAATCACCGGTTTCGATCTCGTGGCTCGCCCGGCCCGCCAGCTCACGGCCCGGTCAGGGACGGCCACCGTCGAGCAGCGGGGGGCGGCCGGGTACGCGTAGGCCCGGTCGCAGCCACTCGTCATACAGGCGGGACCAGGTTCCGTCGAGCATGATCTCGCGAAGCACGCCGTTGACGAACGCGACGAACTCGTCGTCTCCCGCCGTGTCCCCGGTGATCGGCATGGCGATACCGTAGGGCTCGTCGAGCCGGCCGCCGGCTTCGAAGTCCGCGCCGAAGGCGCTCGGCCCGAGCACCGTCGTGTAGGGGTCCTGGGCGGCCAGTCCGGCGAGGAGGACATCGTCGCCGGCGATCGCGTCGACGTCACCGTGCTGGAGCGCGACCAGGCAGTCCGCGAGGCGGGCCCGGGTCACCGGTCGGGGTCCCGGCGCCGGCAGCCGCGCCAGCTTCTCGCTGGACGTGCTCCCCGCCGACGAGCAGACCGGCCGTCCGACGAGATCGGCGATACCGCGGAACCCGGCGTTCTCCCGAACCAGCAACCGCAGGGTCGACTCGTAGTACACGTCGGAGAACCGGACCTGCCGCTTGCGCTCGCAGGTGATGGTCATGGTAGCCACGAGCATGTCGACCATGCCGGAACGGAGCAGGTCCTCCCGCTCGGAGGTGGTGACGGCACGGAACTGGACATGATCGTCGACCCGCTCGGCGCCGAAGATGGCCGCTGCGACCGCGCGGGCTATGCCGACGTCGAAACCCTCCAGTCGCAGGGTGCGCCAGTTCATCAACCCGGCCGGGGGCGCGTCGGTAGCGATGCCCACGCGCAGGTAGCCGCGGTCCCGCGCGATCGCGCGCATGCGGCTGCCCACCGGCATCCGGCCGGGGGGAGGCATCGGGGTGAGGGGTGGTTCGCTCGACCGGAGCGGTCTGCCATCCCGGCGACAGGTTCCATCCGGGTTGGCCGATTCCGCCGACGCCCGCGTGGGCTCGGCGTCCGGCACCGGTGATGGCGGCATCGGGGCGGCCTCCAGCGGAAGGGGGCTACGGGCGGTACTGCAGCCCGTACCGCCCACGAGGACCATGCAGCCAACGAGGATCCCCCCAAGCAGCGGGCCCACTGCCCCCGTCGGGATGGAAGGGTGCCGGCGGGTGGTCCGCCCGGTCCGGCGCCCGGTCCGACCGGGCGGGCTCACAGGTACTCCCGGAGCCGGGGCCACATCCCCGCCGCGGCCGCGACGATCGCGGTGAGGACAAGCGCCGGGCCGGCCAGCTCGAGATCGCGCAACGCCGCGGCGGCCCGGCGGACATCTCCTTCGAACCTGCCCCGGGCGGCGTCGATCGCGACGTCGAGCTTGCCGAGGAAGCTGGTGAACGCCGTCGTGCCCGGCCCGAGGGTCCGGGTCACCGCCTGTCCGAACGTGTCGGAGGAACGCGGGTCCCCGACGGAGGAGCCGGCGTCTCCCGGTCCTCGCGCGGCCGCGACGACCGAGTCCGGTGACGAGGCCAGCAGAGCCACCACCGAGGCCCGGCTACGCAGCCAGGAGCGCAGATCGCTCTCGAGTCCCGCCGGTATCCCGGCCCCCCCGCGCGCGTCGAGGGCGACGACGAGTGAACCACGACGGGTGACCGGTTCGGGCGGTAGGCGGTCACCGGTCACGTCGAAGCCGAGGCCTCGGGTCACCCAGGCGAAGTGCTCGTCGAAACGGGTGCCGTTGCCGAGCGCCGTCAGCGAGAGGTTCTCATCGACCCGTGCCTCCAGAGCCAGGGTCTTCGATCGGGCGAGCAGGCTCATCGGTCGATACCCGGAGTCCTGCGCGGTGTCAAGACGGGTCTGCTGGGTCCCGAAGGCGACCGCGGTCCAGGTGACCGTGGCCAGGATGCACCCGGTGCCGAGCAGCAGGCCCGGGTTGACCAGTCGGTTCGTGCGTCGGACCAGAAGCAGCTGGACGCCGACGAGCGCGATGATCGCGAGGGCGGCCGTGATCACGATCGCCCATTCCCCCCGTGAGCCGGTGGCCTGCTGGTAGGCGGTGTCCACCGCGTCGGCGTACCGGGCGACGAGCACCTCGGTCGCCGGAAGGATCTCCGTGCGCATCATCGTCGAGGCGGCCCGCAGGTTGGCCTCGCCGACGGACAGCCCCGCCCGGTTGTTCGCCCGGGCCCGTTCGACCATCCCGTTGTAGACGGGAATGCCGCCGGCAAGCACGTCCAGGGGGCACGACGAGGCGATCCGCCCGGACGACGGCCGGGTCCCTGCGCCGTCGGGTCCGGGTGGCGGCGCCGCGGGGTCGGACCAGGGCGGGTCCGCGGCGCACAGGGCCGGGTCTAGTCGGCGCAGGTCCAGGACGTCACGGGCGGCATCGGCGACACTCGCCTCGAACAGCCCACCGTTCTTGATCCGATCATAGCGCTGCCGCAGCTCGGCGGCGGACTCTCCCCTGCCGACGAGAAGCTCGACGGGCGCGAAGACCTCCGCCGCCGCGGCGGCATCCGCCTGGGAGAGGGCGGCCCGCAGCTCCTGAGCCGTGGCGAGCGCTCGGCCGTGCCGACTCACCAGGCCGTCGGTCGCGTCCAGCCGATGAGTGACCACTCCGTGCAGCGTCAACCCGAACAACGCGAGCGCGACCACGAGAAACGCCAGCAGCCCGACGAGCCGGACACCCGCGTCGCATCGCGCCGCGATGCCCAGCACGGCCCGCGCGAGCCGCGTGCCCCACCGCGCTCGCGGGCCGCCCGGGCCACCGGGCTCCCCACCGCCACGGCGACGACGCGCGGTCGCTCGGCGACCGGCCGGGGAGGCTCCCCCACTCTGCGTGGGCGGCAGCGACGTTACAGCCGTCACAGCAACTAAGCGTACGCGCTTCACCCCGATCCGATTACTCTAAGCAACGACGAGGGGCTCGTATCGCCGGAACCGGCGGGAACGTTCCTCGGCGCGCAGCAGGTCCAGCCAGCGAGCCTGCATAGCCGCCAGGCTGCCCGCCGCACCGATCCGCACCGATCCGCACCGGGGTCTCGCAGCTGTGGATCAACCCACCCGCCCCGCTCGACCAGCGTCGTCAGTCGGCGCGCGACGGGCAGCCGACGCATGACGACCATGTGATCACGCAGGAGGCCGGCCTCGTCGCGGACGTCCGCGACGGCGAGGTACACGTCCGGCGCCAGCCGCCGGTTGAGGGCCACCTCGGTCTGGCAGGCGTCTTCCCGTGCCTGTCGCCGTCGCAGGTCCACGGATCCGACCACGACGGGTTTGGGCATCTTCAGGACCCGCGGGGGTCCGGCGGCGGTGTCGTCAGCAGTGCCCTGCCGGGACGGACCAGCCGATCCGCCGGATGTCACGCCCGGCTGGCCGTTCGGCCCTTACCGAGTGGGCCGAACGGCCATGCCGAGTATGCGGGCGGCGACGATCACGACCCGCTGCCCTCCCCGGGCCGGCAGACCCGCCGGGGTCAGGCCTCGCGGAGGGACTCCAGGAAGAGCAGGGTCCGCGCGGCGACGCTGCGACGCCCCGGACCCGTCAGCACGTCGTGGCCGCCCGGGACGACCACGAGCTCCGCCCGGGACGCGGTGCGCGTCGTCATCCGGATCAGGGGTAGCGGGCTGACCTCGTCCTGCGCACCGTGGATGAGCAGGATCGGGAGGTCGGGCAGGGCACGCGGCAACGGTTCCTCGATGGCCACCCCCGCGACGGGAACCTGCAGGAGCGGCAGGCCGACCATGATCACACCGTCGGGACGTACCGCGGGGGAGGCGGCCATCGCCAGCGCCGCGAGGGCCCCCGTGTCGGAACCGAGGAGGACGAACGGGACACCCGGCACCCGGTTCTCGGCCACCGCGGGCACCCGGCGGCCACCGTCGGGAACGACGGTCACCAGGTAGCCGTCCAGCGCGAGCCGATCGGCGAGAAGGTGGAACGGGCCGGCCTGCTCACCGCGCCCGAGCAGCACCGCGACCACGGCACGCACGTATTCCCCGGGTGCCCCTCCGGAGGCGGGAGAGGCCGCCGGGAGCCGACGCGTCGACGGAACCGGGGTCGCGGCCGGGACGGCGGTGGACGCCGGAGAGACGATCGACGCCGGAGAGACGATGGGTGCGATGGGTGTCGCGGCCGGCCTGCCTGCGGTCGGCACGACGGAGTTGCCCCGCTGCGGACCGACGATGGTGCGGGCGCGGGACTGCCTGCCCGCCGCGGACGAGGTGGGCGAGGTGGGCGAGGCCATCCGTGGATCATCGACGGACAACTGAGTGGTCGGCGACGGCATCGGCGCCAGATCTCCTTCGGACGAAACGGATCGTCGCGGCAGACGGGCCGGACGTGCCGCGTGCGCGGCGTCGAGGTGACATCAATCGTTGATCTCGCCTCGGAGACTCGGTGAGGGTTTGAGGACGCGGAGAAGGCTTGAGGACGCGGAGAAGGCTTGAGGACGCGGTGAAAGCTCGCGGACGCGGAGAAGGCTTGAAGAGTGGGAGAGGGAAGGTGTCCGGCCCGCCGATGATCGGTCCGACGGCCCGGCGACCGGAGGGACACGCGGCTGCCGCACGTCGCCTGCCGGCGAACGTCAGGAGCTCATCGGGCTGCGGAGGATGCCGAACCGCTGGCCGCCCGCGGCCGGGACGGATCGCTCGGCTCGGGACCGCCGGCAGGCTCGGGACCGCCGGCAGATCAGCGACAACGTCGCCAGGACGACGGCGACGGAAGGATCTCGGACTGGCGTCGATCGGGCCGGAGCACGTCCACGAACATGTCTACTACCCTGCGTAGCGGGAAGGGAAGCCGTCAAGCCGTTCACGGTGTGTCGTACATCACTCCACGACACGCCGACCAGACGCTGACGTGACGTCGACCGAAAGGTGTCCGGTCGGCCGGACCGGCGGCAAGGTCAGCTGGGAAGCCGGCCGCGAAGCCGGTGACCGGACCTCGTGGCCCCCGCCCCGAAACACCGGAAAACGACGACAAGGGCACCGCCGGAGGCGCTGCCCTTGTCATGATCCGTACACATTTTTCGCGCACGTTTGATGATCAACTATCTCGGCTCTCCGGGCACGGTCCTGTGCCTCGGGGAACCAGCCCGCACGGTCAGGCCGCCGCCGCGCCCTTGGCCTTCACGAAACGGGCGGCCACGTCGGCCCAGTTGACGACGTTCCACAGGGCCGCCACGTAGTCGACCTTGACGTTCTTGTACTGCAGGTACCAGGCATGCTCCCAGGCGTCGAACACGAGCAGCGGGGTGTTGCCCACGCCGACGTTGCCCTGGTGGTCGTACACCTGCTCGATGAGCAGACGTTGCGCGGTGGCGTCGTAGGCCAGGACGCCCCACCCGGAACCCTGCACCGTGGTGGTCACCGCGTTCAGTTGCGCCTTGAAGGCGTCGAAGGAACCGAAGTCGGCGGCGATGGCCTCACCGAGCGCACCGTCCGGCTTGTCCCCGCCGTCCGGCGAGAGGTTCTCCCAGTAGATCGAGTGGAGAATATGCCCGGAAAGGTTGAAGGCGAGCGTCTTCTCCAGGCCCACGATGGCACCGAAGTCGCCCTTGTCGCGCGCCTCGGCGATCTTCTCAAGGGTGTCATTGGCACCCTTGACGTAGGTCGCGTGGTGCTTGTCGTGGTGCAGTTCGACTATCTGCCCGATAATGGACGGTTCCAGAGCACCGTAGTCGTAGTTCAGGTCCGGCAGCGTGTACGTCGCCACTAGCGCACGATCCTTTCCATTCATAAGGAATTCATCCGAGGAGTCCCCGCGTGGAGCTCTCGGAGGTCAGATGGGCGGTGCGGTGGAGCCGGCGGCCACCCGGGGCGGAGGAGGCGGACAGAACCTGGCGATGCTCATCGGCTCGCCCCTCCCCTCTCCCGCGGCACCGCCTCAACGGCACCCTGTGGACGGTCGGCTTCGCTGCTGCGATCCTCCGCGCGATCCCCCCGACTGGACACTATCGCCAGTCGGATGGGTCCTGCATGGCGAGACCCGACACCATGACACTCAAAGGATCGGCCCGTTCACATCGCCAACAACGGTGCGTAACGACGAGGAAACGAAAACGGGATTACTCCGCCATTCATCGCCACCATCCACTACCTTCCGCTACTCCTCATGGATCTGTTGGGCGAGGTAATGGGCCGCACCAAGCTGGGAGATCAGCTCCAGCTGGGCGTCGAGCCAGTCGATGTGCTCCTCCTCGGAGACGAGGATCCGCTCGAGGAGCACGGCCGATCCGACGTCGCCCCGCTCCCGGCAGAGTGCGACCCCCCGGCGCAGCAGGTCAACCGCCTCAAACTCCCCGGACCGGTCCACCTCGAGCTGCTCGGGCACCGTCTCCCCGATACGCAGCGTGTGCAGACGCTGCAAGTTCGGCAGACCGCCGAGATACAGCACCCGCTCGATGAGCTGATCCGCGTGCTTCATCTCGTCGATCGACTCGTGATAATAGTGCTCGGCGATCCGTCGATATCCCCAGTTACGTTGCATACGACTGTGCAGAAAATACTGGTTGACGGTCGTGAGCTCGTTCGTCAGCACGCTGTTCAGAAGTTCGATGATTTCCGCGTCACCACGCGTCACCATATAACCTCCACCTCCCGTCGGGCATCGCCGGCCGGACGTCGTTCGTCATCACACCGAGGGAGTGCCCCGTCCCACGCCGCTTGATCGACCCGTCGTGGCGCCTCAACCAGCGGCGATGACCTCCGACGGTCCGCGCGAGCCGACGGGCGGAACCTCCAGCGGACAGCACATCACACGGATACGGATTTCGCAGCGAACCTGAACCCGGACCCCTCACATCCGCATGAACGTAAGTGCAGGTAAGTTTTACTGTAGGATAGAAATCCCGCACAGAGGAAGCGTGCGGGCAGCGTGCGACGAACCGTCATAATCATGGCGTTATTCCCCCGCAGCGACTTCGCCCGACCAGACGAGCCCCTGCCGGCACGCTGCCGGCAGTCGGTTCAGTGCCGGTCGGTGCCGGTCCCGGCGGCCGGCGTCTCACCACATTGGACGACGACGAATCCCCCCCGACCGGAGTACTCGATCTGCGCGAGCTCCCCCGAACTACGCCCCACGAGGTTGCCTATCTTGAACGAGGAGACCACCCGGGTACGCACGCCCGCCGTCCAGGCGACCGCGGCATCCCGGTCGACGCAGACCGGCTCGTCCGTCGACAACACCAGGGGAGCGCCCAGGCACAGCACGGCGACGCCGCCGCTGCCGGAAACCTCGGTGTTGAAGATCCCACCGGCGATCATGGCGCCGATGCCGCCGGACGTCGTGGTGACCTTGTAGCGGATGCCGGACTCCAGCGCGAGCAGACTGCGGCCGTTGACCGTCAGGCTGTCGTTGTCGAGCGTGAAGACCGAGATGTGGCTTCCGGACTCGGCGAACCAGACGGTTCCGTGGCCGGCCACCCTCATCAGGTCCTGGCCCTCACCAGTCACCGCCCGCCGCAGGAATCCACCGACTCCCTGGCCCTTGTAGGCGAAGTCGACGCGGCCGCGATAGGCCACCATGGATCCCTGCTTGGCGTACATCTCGCCGCCGTCGAGGCGTACCCGCAGCATGCGATCGCCCTCTTCCAGGGCGAACGGGGGGCCCGCGGCGGGGCCCCCCGCGAAGGTGGCGAGTGGCTGGCTCATGGCCTCCATTCAACGCCCATCCATACCCGTTCGGGCCACACCGGTAGGAATACCGACGGGAATAAGGCGGGTAGACCGGCAGCCGCCCGTCAGGACCGGCACCCGTCCGTCAGAGCAGCATCAGCAGCATCGCGCCGGCCATGACCAGCCGGGACGCGGCCGATGTCGCCGGCGGCGGGNGGGTCACCCAGCCCGGCCTGACCCTGCGGACCAGCGGGCCACCGACAGCAGCCACCACCGCCGCAGCGAAGATCACCGCGAACCAGTCGGTCAGATTCGTCAGACCGGTCGAATCATCGACCGGCCACCTGCCCGCCCGGGCCATGCACGCCATCGCCAAGCCCTCGATGACGAGCATCGAGCAACAGGACCACCGCGACGGCTCGCAGGTCGGGTCCGTCAGGACAAGGAGGAAGAAGACGCCGGCCAGCGCCAGATAGGCGACGGCGAACACCACCGACGACGTCATCCAGCGTGGGCCGACGAACATGACGGCCATTCCCGCGGCCACCACCGTGTGCCCGATCTCGACCGGTGGGTACACGGCCCTCCGCCGGGCTCGCGCAAGCGCGCCGGCAAGACGTCCGGCGTGGAACATCGCCAGCAACGCGCAGACGGCCGCGGCAACGACGGCCACCGCCTGCGGTGGGGCCAGTGCGTGCGCCGCTGCCGGGTGGTGGTGTGTCACCGATCCGACGGCCCCCGCCGACCCCACCCGGTGACACCCCGATCCGCGGGCTCCCGTCCAGTTACGGCACGTCGCACGTCAGCTCACGCCCAGGGCAAGTTCGGCATCGACCAGTGCGGTGATGCTGCCGGCACGGGCCTCGTCGATGATGGCCTGGAGCTGTTCGACGCTCATCTGGATCCGCTGGCCGAAGTCGTCGGTCAGCACGATGCGCCGCTCCGCCGGAGCTTCGTGGTCGACGAAGAGCTCCGGGCAACCACAGTTGCATTTTCCGCAGAAGGTCAAAATGTGACGCCCATGAGTAGATCCGGACATGTCGCCTCCCGGGGTAGCGGACCAATCAGGAATATCAGTCTAAGATCCTCTCAGGGAAACGTCTGCGCGTTTACCGGATTCCGGGGGCACGGACACGGGGCGCAGTCAGGGGGCACGGTCAGGGGCCGGGGGACCCCCGGCGGAGTCGTCCGGCAGCCCACCCACGCCACCGCCGCCGGACGCGCCACCGCCGGACGCGCCAAAGGCCCCGGGCCCCATGTGGGGATACACGTGGTCGGCAGGCGGAGCGAGATTCTCCTTGATCACCCGTGGGCTGACCCAGCGCAGCAGGTTCTGCGCGGAACCGGCCTTGTCGTTGGTACCGGAACGGCGAGCGCCGCCGAACGGCTGCCTGCCGACCACGGCCCCGGTCGGCTTGTCATTGACGTAGAAGTTGCCGGCCGCGAAGCGCAGCACGTGTTCGGCGCGAGCGATCGCCGAGCGGTCGGTCGCGACGACGGCACCGGTGAGCGCGTAGGACGAGGTCCGATCGATCAGTGTCAGCACGTCGTCCCAGGCACCTGGCCGGTTGTCGTCGTAGACGTGAACCGACAGGATCGGGCCGAACAGCTCGCGGGTGAACCACTCCCGCCCGGGATCGGTGCCGAGCAGCACCGTCGGCCGGACGAACCAGCCGACAGCGTCATCGCACTGTGCCCCGGCGAGAACGGTGACGGTCGAATCGCTGGCAGCGCGGGTGCACGCGGCGGCCAGGCGATCGTAGGCGCGCGCGTCGATGACCGCACCGGTGAAATGGTCGAAGTCGCTGACGTCCCCCACCGACAGTGCCTCGGTCGCGGCGGCGAGTTCGGCGTCCAGGCGCCGCCACAGGCTTGCGGGCAGGTACGCCCGGGAGGCCGCCGAGCATTTCTGGCCGCTGTACTCGAAGGACCCCCGCAGCAGCGCGGTACGCAGCACGTCGACGTCGGCCGAGGGATGCGCCACCACGAAGTCCTTGCCACCGGTCTCCCCGACGATCCGCGGATAGGAACGGTAGCCGTCCAGATTCTCGCCGACCGCCCGCCACAGCCGGGCGAAGACGGCGGGAGAACCGGTGAAATGAACGCCGGCCAGATCCGGGTCGGAGAACACCACGTCGCTGACCGGTTCACCCGAACCGCCGACGAGGTTGATGACGCCGGGCGGCAACCCCGCCGATTCCAGCAGCCGCATCAGGAAATGTGCGGCGAACGCCTGCGTGGGAGCCGGCTTCCAGACGACAGTGTTCCCCATCAACGCCGGCGCGGTCGCCAGGTTCCCGGCGATGGCGGTGAAGTTGAACGGACTGACCGCGTAGACGAATCCCTCCAGTGGACGCAGATCCAGCCGGTTCCATTCCCCGATCCCGCTGGCCGGCACGTCGGCCAGCAACTCGGCGGCGAACATCACGTTGAACCGCCAGAAGTCGATCAGCTCGCAGGCGGCGTCGATCTCCGCCTGTTGGCAGGTCTTCGACTGGCCCAGCATGGTGGCCGCGTTCAGCGTGTCCCGCCACGGGCCGGCGAGCGCCTCCGCGGCGCGCAGGAGCACCGCGGCCCGTCCCGCGAAACCCAGATCCCGCCAGCCGGGGGCGGCCTTCTTCGCCGCGGCGACCGCCGCGGCCGCGTCCGCGTGGGTGCTCTCTCGCAGCGTTCCGAGCACCCGCCGGTATGCATGAGGCTGCACGACGTCGCGGGCCGGGCCGCCGCCGAGATGCTGGTGTCCCCCGATCGTGTTAGTCAGCTCGATGTGCTCACCGCCCAGCCGGAGCAGGGCCCGCCGCAGACTGGCACGTTCCGGGCTACCCGGGGCGTAGGAACGGGTCGGTTCGTTACGCGCGACCGGAACCGTCACCGGTCCGGTCGCCACGCGCTCTGCTTCGTCCCGTCGCACGCTCCGTCCCCCGTCCAACCAGCCCGCGTCCCAGGCCCGCCCATAATCCCAGGCCCGCCGCGTCCCAGGCCCGCCGCGTCCCAGGCCCGCCCATAATCCCAGGCCCGCCGCGTCTCAGGCCCGACTCCGGAGCGCGCGGGCGGCAAGCAGCAGGTTCGTGGGTCTCTCCACCAGCCGCCGGGTCAGGTACGGCACGCAGTCCGCCCCGTAGGGCACATACCCCCGCCCCGTGGCCCCGGTCGACGCCAACCGCCGCTGCTCGCCCGGGCGTACCCCGTACAGCAACTGGTATTCGAAGGTCGCGGGCAGGCGTCCCACGTGCTCGGCGAACCGGCCGGCGAGGTTCAGGAGGGCGGGATCGTGAGTGGCAATCATGGGATAGCCCGATCCGGTGAGCAGGATTCCCAGACAGCGGGCGTACGCGGCGGCGACGGCCGGACGTCCCTGGTAGGCCACGGCGGACGGTTCGCGGTAGGCGCCCTTGCACAGCCGCACCCGTGACCCGGCGGTGGCGAGGTCACGGCAGTCCGTCTCGGTGCGCAGAAGCTGCGCCTGCAGGACGGCGCCGACGAAGGGGAAGTCGCGACGCAGCTCCACCAGGGTGTCCAACGTCGAGTCCGTGGTGGTGTGATCCTCCATGTCCAGGGTGACCGTCGCGTTCGCCGCCGCTGCCCGCGCGCAGAGCTCGGCGGCGTTCTCGTATGACAGCTTGCGGCCGTCGCGGGGCACGGCCTGACCGAGCGCGGACAGCTTCACCGAGACGTCGAGACCGGCGGCGATCCCCGCGCGGTCGGCGAGGTCGAGCAGCCCGAGGTAGGCCAGCAGAGTGTCGGCCGCGTCCTGCGCACGGGTGATGTCCTCACCGAGCAGATCCACTGTCGCCAGGAGGCCGAGGTCGGCAAGTCCGGCTACCGCGGCGATCGCGTCCGTATCGGACGGGCCGGCGACGAAGCGATCGATGATCCCCCGGGCGAGGGGGGTACGTGTGACGAGCGCGCGGGTGAGCGGATGGCGGGACACGGGAGGCATCAGCTTTTGGATCATATCGATCGTCCCTCTGAGGCGACGTGACAGAATGAGCGCGATCCGAAGCTTCACGTAAGCTCAATGCTCTGTCCAGCCCAGCGGCGCGGAATGCCGCGCCGTCTCAGAGCGCGCCGTCTCAGAGCGCGCCGTCTCAGAGCGCGCCGTCTCAGAGCGCGCCGTCTCAGAGCGCGCCGTCTCAGAGCGCGCCGTCTCAGAGCGCGCCGTCTCAGAGCGCGCCGTCTCAGATGCGACGCAGGCCGGCGAGTACCCGGTCGAGCAACTCGAGCTGCGGGGCTCCCGTCGGCATGGTGAGCTGGGAGATCTCTACCAGGCGGTCCGCCGCCGCGTCGGCGACGAGCACGCGGACGACGCCCACGGGCAAACGCAGCTCGGCCGCGATCTCGATCACCGACTGAGGCTGCACGCACATCGCGACGATCGACTTCTGTTCGAGAAGCAGGACGGACAGCCGCCCGCGGCCGAGCGGTGTCGTGGTCACCATGGCCTCGAGCGCCAGCAGACGGGACGGGCGCGCCCGGCCGCGGGTCGCCGTGTACGGCCGCACAAGCTCGCCCGACGGCTCCACCGCGTCCCCGTTCACGTGATCACCTGATCACCTGGTCATAGGGGTATGGGGTCATGGGGGATGTCACCTGGTGGACACCTGGTCACACACTTTCGCGGCGGGCCGGGGTGAGCGCCTCCCGGGTCCGGGCGACGAGCACCGTCATCTCGTACCCTACGAGCCCGATATCGCAGGTGTTGGTGGCGAGCACGGCCAGATAGGACCCCTCCCCGACTGCCATGAGCAGCAGCGAGCCCTGGGCCATCTCGACGATGGTCTGGGTGACGTGGCCGCCGTCCACGAAGTCGGCGGCGGCCAGGGTCAGGCTGAACAGACCGGACGCGAGAGAACCCAGCCGTTCCGCCCGCTCCCGCGGGAGACCAGTGCAGACGGCGAGGAGATGCCCGTCCGAGGACGCGACGATCGCATTGGCCACGCCGGGCACGAAGTCGACGAAGTTGTTGACGAGCCAGTCGAGCGAGGGATGCTCGGGATCCGCGCGGGTCACGCGTCCTCCAGACTATGCGAATCAGACGGTGCGAATCAGACGGTGTGGTGTCCGCGCGCAGGCAGGAAGGGTGCGGATGGTCATCCGTCCCCGCCAGGCTCGTCAGGGGTCTCCCTTGACACCACGGGCATGGTGAACGCCTTCGTACAGTCGGCTCAGGCGGCCGCGGATCCGTTCGGGCGCCACCGTCTGCCGTTCCGGGGCCGGCGTGAGCGCCGCTGCCGGGCCGAAAAGGTCGGGACCGGCATCGGGGGGGCGAGCGGTCGCGGACCTGGACGGGGGTGTGCCCAACGGGTCCGGGCCGAGGAGCCCGTGGGTCTGCGGGGCGCGGATCGGCAGCCCGGAGGGGGTCCTGGGACCGTCTGGCCCGATGGGGGGATGGTCACTCACCGCCGCTTCGCCTGAGCCCGGTACCCCACCGACGGTTATCGCCCCGCCTGACCGTGCCGCCCCACCGGCCGCTGAGGGCTCAAGGGACGCGGGTGGCTCAAGGGACGCGGGTGGCTCAAGGGACGCGGGTGGGATGCGCTCCGCGGAACGCGACGGTGCCGGATCTCGCGTGAACCAGTTGAACTTCTCCTCGGGGACCTCGGGGACCTCGGGGACCTCGGGGACCTCGGAGGGCTCGGAGGGCTCGGAGGGCTCGGGCGACCGCACCGCGGCGGCGCGCATCCTTCTGTCCGCCCCACGCTCGCGCCGACGACGGAGCGCGGCCACCGCCTCCTCTATCGGAGGCAGGGCGGCCCCGCCATCCGATCCCGTGGCGGCGCCCGGACGCGNCCCGCCACCCGCCTCGGCCGCGGTGGGCAGGTCGGCGTCGTCGGCGAGCTCGTCAACGACGTCGAGATCGACACCGCGCGGCCGGAACCACTCCTCGGTCGGTGTGTAGGAGGTGTAGGAGCCGAGAGCGGCCGGCGGCGTATCGGGACCGCCGAGCGACCCCGCAGGCCCAGCAGGCCCCGCAGGCCCGTAACCGTTCAGGCCCGTCGCACCGGGCCCCGCCAGGCCGGGAGCCGCCAGGCCGTTGCCATGAGACGCGCTGCCATGAGACGCGCTGCCACGAGACGCGCTGCCACGAGACGCGCTGCCACGAGACGCGCTGCCACGAGACGCGCTGCCCGCGACGAGCAGCACGGCGGGCAGATGGACGAGCGCGCGACCCCCGCCGGTATCCGAGCGTGCCAGCCGCACCTCGATGTCGTGCCGCGCGGCCAGGCGGGCCACGACGAACAGGCCGAGGCGTTGGGCGATCGAGAAGTCGAACACCGGAGGCTCGGCCAGCCGCTGGTTGGCTGCGGTCAGCTCCTTCTCCGACATCCCGAGGCCGGCGTCGTCGATGATGATGAGCAATCCGCCGTCGTCAAGGCGGGACGCCGCGAGGTCGACCGCGAGGTATGGCGGGGAGAACTGGGCGGCGTTCTCCAACAGCTCGGCGACGAGGTGGACGACGTGGTTGACGGAGTCGGCCGCAACCTGCACCTCCGGCACCTCGATGATCTGGATCCGTTCGTACTGCTCGATCTCGCCGATCGCGGCCTGCAGCACGTCACCCAGCGGTACCGGACCCGCCCGGCGCCGGCCCGGGCCGGCCCCCGCGAGCACGAGCAGGTTCTCGCTGTTGCGGCGCATCCGGGTCGCCAGGTGGTCGAGCTTGAACAGGTTCTCCAGCTGGAGGGGGTTCTCCTCGCTGGCCTCCAGCCGGTCGATGAGCGCGATCTGCCGTTCGATGAGGCTCTGGCTGCGCCGGGACAGGCTCAGGAACAGGGTGTTGACGTTGCGCCGCAGGCCGGCCTGTTCGGTGGCCAGCCGCACCGCCTCGTGCTGCAGCTCGTCGAAGGTGCGCGCGACCTCGCCGATCTCGTCGCGGGAGTCGACGGCGATGGACCGGATCGTCGTGTCGACCTGGTCCGGGTACGCGGTTTGCAGCTGCTCGATCAGGCGGGGAAGGCGCTCGTGGGCGACGTCGAGGGCGCCCGTCCGCAGTCTGCGCAGGGGGCCGGTCATCGTGCGCGCGATCGCCAGCGTCCACACGATCGCACCGGCCATGATAATGATGATCAGCGCGCCGAGGATGGCGGTTCGCTCCCAGGCGGTGGAGCGCAGGTCGCTCGCGGACCCGATGACGTCGTCGAGCAGTCCGGTCTCGACGGTGCGCAGCAGCTCGATGTGGGTGGTGCTGGCCGCGAACCACTGGTCGGGATCGATGCCGAGGTCGGGCAGCCGCTGACGCTGGATGGCACGGTCGGAGGTGCGCTTGACCGTCAGCACCGCCTGACCGTTGACGATCTGATCATAGCGGGTCCGGTCGCTGGGTCGGGCTGCGGCGCGGAACGCGTCCTGGGCCGTCTGCTCCTCGGCGAGGAGACCGGACATCCGTTCGGCGGCGCCGAACTCGAACCGGCCGGTGAGGGCCGCGGCGTAGAGCTGACCGCGGATCTGGGAGTTGATCTCCTTGATGGTCGACAGGTCATTGAGGACCGTGGTGGCGTAGCGGAGCTCGTCGTCGTCCCGGTCCTGCCCGATCCGGCGGTCGAAGGCGAGCAGGCGGCTGATCGTGGTCGAGTACTCGCTCAGGATCGCGCCGATGGGCAGCTTCCCGCCCCGGACGGCCTGACGCAGCGCGGGCAGTGCGGCGATGCTCTGCCGCACCCGCACGGACAGCGGGGAGGCCCCTCGGCCGAGACGGCCGGAGGAGGACCCCAGCGAGGCCTGGAAACGGGTTAGCACCTTGTCCACGACACGCTGCTCGGTGTTCAGCCGGTCGGCCAGCGCCCTGCTGGTCGGGGCGGCGCCACGCCCGCTCATGATGAAGCCCGCGGCGAGGTCCCGCTCGAGCTGCATCTCGTGCACCGCCGCGGTCACATCCCGGCCGAGCCTCGCCGAGGTCACCCCGTGACCGTAGCTGGCCGCGTCGGACAGCCAGGTCACGCCGGCGAGAATCGCTACCGCCAAGAAGGCCGCCATGGGCACCGCCAAGGCCGCGAAGAGCTTCCCGCGCACGGGGAGGTCGTGCAGGCGCAGCCGCCGCCACGGACGCGATCGGAACTCCCCCGCCCCGGTCGTAGCCACGGCGGGGGCCGCGGCCCCGGTCACGGCCCCGGTCACGGTCACGGTCACGGCCCCCGCCGAGTGCCGCCGACGCCGCACCGGGGATGGCTGCTCCCGGTCCCCGGGTGTGCCCGCGCCACAATGCCGGCTCTCGGCAGAGGAGCCCGGCGGGTCATCCGCCGCGACCCGCCTTCTTCCCGGCTGGACCACGAGATCCGTACCTCTCGCCCTCTCGGATCGCCCTCTGGAACTGTCCCGCCAGGCCAGTCCCGGCCCTGGCCGGCAAAGACTATGCCTTGGCCGGCAAAGACTATGTGGGCGCCCGATGTCGCCGCCGGTGGGGTCGCCAGTAGGCTCGCCTGACGATTGGCCCCGTCAATCACCCGCGCTGCTGGACAGCCCGGCTGCGGTTGTTGTCCGACAAACAACTAGTGTCGCCGCTGGCCACTGCCAGCTTTCACTCCTCACCGAGCCGGGCATGCGGGAGCACGATGATCCACGGGTTTCGAAGCACGGTCNCGGGCCTTGCGCTTCTCTCCGCGGTCGTGCTGGCCGCCTGTGGTAGCGGTGGCAAAGCCGAGCCGGCCCGAGTTTCCGGCGAGGTCAAGATCGGACTGCTCGCCCCCATGACCCATGGCGATACCGAGACGGGGCGTGACGCACAACGCGGAGCAGAGCTCGCCAGCCGTCTCATCAACGCCGGCGAAAGCTGGGCGAGCGACGGGACCAGAGACCTCTGGGGGCCAGCCGGCCGGGCCCACCTTTCTGTTGTGACATTGGATACAAGTAGCGATCCGCGCCAGACCGCGGACGCCACGTCACGCTTGGCGACCGACCACGGCGTCGTGGGCATCGTCGGCGCGTTCACCCCCGACGCCACCCTGGAAGCCAGCCAGCGGGCCGAACGCCTGCGGATCCCGTTCGTCAGCGGGGGCCCGTCGCTGACGGCGCTGACCGAACGTGGGCTGAGCTGGTTCTTCCGGATCGGACCCGACGCGGCCGACTACGGCGGCGCCTTCCTGTCCCTGCTGCGTGACGCCGAGCAGCCGGGCCAGGAACGCCGACGCGTCGCCCTGCTCTACACCAACGACGCCACCGGCCTCGATATGCAGGCGACCGTGGCGGAGTTCGCCGAGGAGACCGGTTACCCGATCGTGGCGAGCGTGGCCTACCAGCCGGGTACGGGCCAGCCGGGTACGGGCGATCTGGCCGCCGCTGTCGGCGCCCTGCAAGCCACTGCACCCGACATTGTACTGACGAATATTTCTCCCGGTCAGGGCGCAATTCTGGGAAACACTTTCCGGGATGGTGGATACATACCGCCCGCGGTTGTCGTGTACGGCGACCCGGCGGAGGCCGCCCGACTCGCCGCGGTTCCCGAGTTCGCCGATCGGGTCAGCCGCCAGGTCGCCTGGTCGATGCCCATCGCCCGGGCCAATCCGCTGGCCGCGAGAGTAATCGACCGCTATCTGCACGATTTCGGGGCGCCGATGACCGAGAATGCGGCCGAGGCCTTCACCGCCATGACCACGATCGCGCAGGCAATCGATGACGCGGGCAGTACGGATCGTGAACTGGTCCGCTCCGCGTTGACCGCCCTGAATCTACCCGCGAGTTCGACCATCATGCCGTGGAACGGCGTCCATTTCGACGGAACCCACCAGAACACACTTTCCGCAACAGCGATCGAACAGACCACCGGTACGACATTCAGAACCGTCTACCCCCGCGACCTGGCCACGACGACGGTCAAGTGGCCCGCGCCGGGGACGGCCGTGACGACTGTCGGACACCCATCATCGAGGGCGACGTCGGCGTCACAGTCGACGCCGGGGACCAGGACCAGGACACGGACACGGAACGAGTAGGTACCCGGATCGTTCTCCCCCTGACCCGTCCACGGATCACCTCGCCGGCGCGAGATCCGCCACCAGCACCGGATCGAGGCCGCCGGGGGTGCCGTCCGGCTCGGTCTTCTCCAGCCGGAACCGGGCCGCGCGTCCGTCGAGTTCGAGGACGGCGAGCACACCGCCTGCCACACCGGGCTCGGCGCCGTGGCCGCGGCGCCGTGGCCGCTGGGCGAAGCCGTCACCGGACTGCTGACCATGGTGGCGGTCTGGGCGACCCTCTCCCGGAGACTCCTGTACGCGAGCCCTGGAGCCGCCGGCGGCGCATACCTGGCGGCGCGCACCTGGCGGCCAGGTGGTGCTGGCGACGGCGCCACGCGAGCCACTCCGGGAAGTCGGACGACAGGCTCGTCGTGTAGCGCCGTTCACGGCAGCGCGAGCGAGGATATTCTGGAGGTTTTTGAGCTGGTCCTTCAAATTCGGACCTTCCTTCAGCTATGAGCCGGTCTATGCAACTGTTGCCGCACGGAGGAGATCGGAGGTATGTCGGCNGTAGGGGTTGCGTCGGGGTATCTGGTCGGAGTCGACCCAGGGCGGAGGGATGAATTCGGGCCGGCGATCGTGGCCGATTCGGACGATCCAGCCGTGATGGTGGATGAGCCTGTGATGATATCCACACAGTAGTACCAGATTGTCAAGTGAGGTTCTTCCACCGTCTATCCAATGACGAACGTGGTGAACTTCGCACCATGACGGCGGCCGATCACACCCCGGGAATGAACAGCAGACGTCTCGGGCGATGACGGCGCGGCGTAGGTCCGCGGGTGCGGTGCGGTGGGCCCGTCCGACGTCGAGGGGGACGCTCGCCGCATCGAAGACGACGCGGGTGACCGTGGCGTCACAGGCCAGCCGGCGCAGGACACTGGCCGGCAGGGGTTGACCCCAACTGGTGGTGGCGGGCGTACCTCCCTGGCCGAGTAGTGCCGTCCAGGAGACGGTGACGGTGAGGTGGGGGCGCACGCCGCCGGTGACGGGCAGGGCTGCGGTGGCGAGGGTGCGGTGAAGGAGGTCGACGAGGGCGTCGGCGCGGCGCTGTGCAGGTGTGCGGGGGTCGAGGGTGCCGTCGTCGGCGGGGCGGGGTTTGGCCAGCGGGTCAAGTGCGCTGCGTAGGAGCGCGGCGGCTTCGGCGTCGAGTTCGCCGGTGATACGGGTGCTACCCCCGGGCAGATCGGTGATCCACAGGCCGCGCCGATCCGCGGGGGCGTCGCCCGAATCCTGGTTGCCGTTGCCCGAATCCTGGTTGTCGTTGCCGGGGTTCTGGTTGTCATCGCCGGCCGGGCCCCCTGCGGGGCCGGGAGACGTGCCGGAGTCGGCGCCCTCACGGTCGCCGTTCTGGCTGCCGGTGTTGGCGGGGCCGTCGCCGCCGGGGCTGGTGTCGATGCGGGTGAGTTGTTCCCGCAGGTGCCGGCCAAGACGGGCCAGTTCGCGGGGGTCGAACATCCGGGCCAGCTCCAGCAGGGATGCCTCCGCCGCGGTGTACACCTGCGCGTCCAGGCCGCGGGGGAGAGAACGGATCGTCGTGCGGACCTCGACCGCCTGCTCGACCGTGATCGCGCCGGCGGCCAGGGCCGCACCGGTGGCACTCAGCGGTCCGTCCACGGCCAGGGCCAGGGCCAGATCGACCAGGCGATGGGCGTCCCCCGGCCGGATCCGCAGCCGTTCCCGCAGCAGCGCCGCGGTGCTGGTAGCCCCCTCCCGCACGGCCAGGTTCCGGCCGTGGGCCTCTCGCACCAGCGCGAGCCGTACCGCGGCCAGGCGGGCCAGCTCCACCGAACAGTCGTCCAGGGCGCCGTACAACTCGGCATCCGACAACGACCACACCGGCGCGTCCAACAGGCCGCCGACCTGCTCGGCCACTACCGCCAAACCCGACGGCACCAAATGCTGCCCGAGGGCCGGGCCGGCAGTGATGGTCATGGATCAAGCGTAGATCACACAACCCCCGATGTCGAACTCATGTTCGATTGCCGTAACTAGGTGCTGTGGTCGTAGCGGAAATGAGGACCGGCGTGCTGGTGCGCGCCCTGCGCGAAGATCCCGGTCGCCCTCGGCTTCACGTGTATGGCCGGCGGCCTGCCGGCCGGGACCGTCCCCGCACCCCGCCCGGGCCGCCCTCGACTCCCCCGGCAGCCCGGGGCACGGCCTCGAGCACGGTCCAGAGCCCANCCCGCGCCTGCGATTNTTCNCTTCTCCGGTGNAAAATCTGCNCCCGCCGCGGACAACGACCCGACACGCTGCTAGCGTCGAAGCCGTGAGGTCGTATGCCGGATATCCGGGACGGTTGCGCGCCGCTCTGCGATGTTCGGGGGGATGCCCGAACATCGGTACACCGAATGGTCACCCATCCCGCACGGCCGCCTTCGACGGGCTGTGTCCAGGCTCCTGACCTTTTCCGTACCACACGATCTTAGGCATTCCGACCGGGCCCCGGGGAAGCGGCCCGGTTCGGCAGCCGGACCGTCCACCGCCGCACCGCGCGAGCAACCGTGAGGAACCGCGGACGAGGACAGCCATCGCGGATTAGTCGCAGAGGCATCGGTGCCCGGCCAGCGCCCCACGGCCGGCGCCCAGTACACCGCCGACACGCCGGCGCCCAGTACACCGCCGACACGCCGGCACCCCACCGCCGACACCGCCAACACCGCCAACACCGCCAACACCGCCAACACCGCCAACACCGCCAACACCGCCAACACCGCCAACACCACTGACACCGAACACCGACTTCGACCCGGGGAGAATCACCCTATGAGCACCGAGAGCTGGTCGTTCGAGACCCAGCAGATCCACGCGGGAGCCCAGCCGGACCCGGCGACCGGCGCCCGAGCCGTGCCGATCTACCAGACCACCAGCTACGTCTTCCGCGACACCGACCACGCCGCCGCTCTGTTCGCCCTCGGTGAGCCCGGAAACATCTACACCCGGATCATGAACCCCACTCAGGACGTCTTCGAGCAGCGCATCGCCGCCCTCGAAGGTGGGATCGGGGCGCTCGCGGCGGCGTCGGGGCAGGCCGCGGAGACGCTGGCGATCCTGAACCTGGCCGAGGCCGGCGACCACGTGGTCTCCTCGGCCAGCCTGTACGGCGGGACGTACAACCTGTTCCACTACACCCTGCCGAAGCTGGGCATCGAGGTCTCCTTCGTCGGCGATCCCGATGATCTCGAGGAGTGGCGGGCGGCGGTACGGCCCACCACGAAGGCGTTCTACGGGGAAACGATCGGCAACCCCCGCGGCGACGTCCTCGACACCGTCGGGATCTCCGAGGTCGCCCACGCGCACGGGATCCCGCTCATCGTTGACAACACCCTCGCGACGCCCTATCTGTACCGGCCGCTGGAGCACGGCGCGGACATCGTCGTCCACTCGGCGACGAAGTTCATCGGCGGCCACGGCACCGCGATCGGCGGCGTCATCGTCGACGGCGGCCGGTTCGACTTCGGCGCCTCCGGCCGGTTCGCGAACTTCACCACTCCCGACCCGAGCTACCACGGTCTAGTCTACTGGGACGCGCTCGGTCACGGCTCGTACATCGCCAANGCACGAGTGCAGCTACTGCGCGACCTCGGCCCGGCGATCTCCCCGTTCAACTCGTTCCTGCTGCTCCAGGGTCTGGAGACGCTGTCGCTGCGGATCGAGCGGCACACCGCGAACGCCCGGCGGGTCGCCGAGTGGCTCGATGCGCGCGACGAGGTGAGCTGGGTGGCCTACCCGGGCCTGCCATCGTCGCGGTGGTACTCCCGGGCGCAGAAGGTGCTCCCCCGCGGCGCCGGCGCGATCCTGTCCTTCGGCATCGTCGGTGGCGCCGAGGCCGGGAAGAAGTTCGTCGAGGGGGTCGAGCTGTTCAGCCATCTGGCGAACGTCGGCGACGTCCGCTCACTGATTATCCATCCCGCGACGACGACGCACTCCCAGCTCACCGAGGCCGAGCAGACCGCGACCGGGGTCACCCCGGATCTCGTCCGCCTGTCGGTCGGCATCGAGGGGATCGACGACATCCTGGCCGACCTCGATGCCGGGTTCCGTGCGGCCAAGAGCTGAGTCGCGTGGCACCGGTGCGGCCCTTTCGGTCGAACCGGTACCGCCGACGGTCCAACCGATACCGCCGACGGTCCAACCGATACCGCCGACGCCACCGCCCGCCTCCGGGGCATGGCGCGCCGGGATCGACCCGGTGGGACGGCGCCGGTTCGTCGACCTGCCGGGACCGCTGCGGCTGGAACGCGGCGGCATCCTGCCCGGCGTGACGGTGGCCTACGAGACGTGGGGCCGCCTCGACGCCGCGGCCACCAACGCGGTGCTGGTCCTGCACGCGCTCACCGGGGACAGTCACGCCGTCGGCCCGCCCGGGCCGGGCCATCCCACCCCAGGCTGGTGGGATGGCCTGATCGGGCCTGGGCGGGCCCTCGATACCGATCGCCTCTTCGTGGTCTGTCCGAATGTGCTGGGCGGCTGTCAGGGCACGACCGGGCCAGCCAGTCCCGCGCCGGACGGCCGACCCTGGGGCGGCCGATGGCCCGAGATCACGATCTCCGATCAGGTCACGGTGGAGGTCGCCGTCGCCGACGCGCTCGGCATCCGGCGCTGGGCCGCGGTGGTCGGCGGCTCGATGGGGGGCATGCGGGCCCTGGAGTGGGCTGTCGGCCATCCCGACCGGGTCGACCACGCCGTGGTCCTGGCCTGCGGCGCGGCTGCGACGGCGGAGCAGATCGGGTTGTCCGCGGTGCAGCTTCGTGCGATCATCGACGACCCGGCCTGGAACGGCGGCGACTACCACGGCCGGCCCGGCGGACGCGGCCCGGACGCCGGCATGGGTCTGGCCCGGCGGGTGGCCCAGATCAGCTATCGCAGCGAGGCCGAACTGGAGGAGCGGTTCGCGGATCGGACCCGGCCCGACGGGTTGTTCGAGGTCGCCTCCTACCTCGACCACCATGCCGGCAAGCTGGCCGCTCGGTTCGACGCCGGCACTTACGTCGCACTGACCCGGGCGATGATGACCCAGGACGTCGGCCGGGGGCGCGGGGGGCGCGCGTCGGCGCTACGGTCCTGCCCGGTGCCGTTCACCGTCGCGGGGGTCGACTCCGACCGGCTCTATCCCCTCCATCTGCAGGAGTACATCGCCGAGCGCGTCGGCGCGCCGTTGCGCGTCGTCCACTCGCGGCGCGGGCACGACGGGTTTCTGATCGAGACCGAGCAGGTCGCCGCAATCGTCCACGACGCCCTCCGGACGGCCTGACCCGGAACTGATTATCCGCACAGTTTATCCGCACGTTGACGGCACCGCGCGGCACTCTGACGGCACGGCGCGGCACGTTGACGGCACGGCACCCCGGCCCGTCACCTTGAGCGTGTATGAACCGCTGCATGGTGACCCCCTCCGCCGGTCCGCCGGGTGCCCGCCCGGGCGGGCTGTTCGCCACCATCCGCGCGGCCCTGCCAGGCCTGCTCCCGAGCGAGCAGCGGGTGGCCGAAGTGTGTCTGGCCCGTCCGGGGGACGTGGTCGAATGGTCCGCTGCGCAGCTCGCGGAGGCCGCGGGAACATCGACGGCCACGGTGGTGCGCGCCTGCCAACATCTCGGCTTCCGCGGATTCCAGCATTTCCGCGTCGAGCTCGCCCGGGAGAGCGGGGCCGCGGCGCTGCGCGGTGAGATCGGCCGAACGGACGCCGCCGACCCGGTCGAGCGCCTGGTGGACACCGTCTTCGGCGCGGCGACCGCGGTGCTCGCCGACGCGCTCGGCCCGCTGGACCGGTCCCGTCTCGCGCCCGCCGTGGACCTGCTGGACCGGGCCGACCGGCTGCTCGTCATCGGCAACGGCGGATCGGCTCCGGTCGCCCAGGACGCGGCGTTGCGCTTCCTGGGTATGGGCCGGCCGGCCGAGGCGCCGGGCGACTCGATCGCCCAGGAACTCACCGCCCGCCTGCTCGCGCCCTCGGACGTCTGCCTGGTTATCACGAGCAGCGGAGCGAACGAGCCGAGTCTGCGGGCCGCGGAGGCGGCCCGGACCGCGGGCGCCGCCGTCATCGGCATCACCAGCTACACGGCCGGTCCCCTGGCCGAGATCGCCGACATCAGCCTCGTGGTGGGGGCGCCCGACTGGCCCATCAGCTCGGACATGATCGCAAGCCGGCTGGCCTCCCTGCTGCTGCTCAACGCCCTGCAACTCGCGGTCGGCCTGCGCCGCACGGACAACCCGCTGCTGGCCGGAACCATCATGCGGGACGTCCAGGGCCACTCCGTGCGGGCGGAGGACGGCCCGCGGCGGCCCGCGGCGGATCCCGGCCTCGGGGCCGCCGATCCCTACGAGTTCTGACCGATGACCGGTCGGGTCAGGGGACGCGCGGACAGCTACGAAAGCGTCCCACCGGCAAGGCGCTTGGCCGGAGATTCGTTGCGGTAAGTGACTGTCCCCCGTTTCCCGACCGTCATGGACCATTCATCTCGGTACCCGAGACTGCCTCTGTAACGAGGAACCGGGAGGCAGGCGCGCTCCTGGAGCAGACGTACACGGGGTGCTGGGTGGCAGAAATCCGGATCGAGGGCCTCACGAGGCGCTTCGGAAACGTCCGTGCGGTGGACGACGTCTCCCTCGACGTGGCGGACGGCGACTTCCTCGTTCTGCTGGGACCGAGCGGCTGCGGGAAGACCACGCTGCTGCGCATGATCGCCGGCCTGCTGGAGCCGAGCGAGGGACGCATCATGCTCGGCGATCGCGACATCACCCATGTCCCCGCCCGACGGCGCGACCTCGCCATGGTCTTCCAGAGCTACGCGCTGTACCCGCACCTGACGGTCGAACGCAACATCGGGTTTCCGCTGCGGGCCGCGCGCCGCCCCAAGGCGGAGATCGCCCGGCGCGTCCGCGAGGTCGCCGACCAGCTCGAACTCGGCGGGCTGCTCCACCGGCGCCCCCGTGAGCTGTCCGGCGGGCAGCGCCAACGGGTGGCGCTCGGCCGTGCGCTGGTCCGTGACCCCCAGGCGTTCCTCATGGACGAACCCCTCTCGAACCTCGACGCGAAACTGCGCACCGCGACCCGCACCGAGCTCGCCGGACTGCACCGCCGGCTGGGCCGGACCTTCATCTACGTCACCCACGACCAGGTGGAGGCCATGTCGATGGCAACCCGCGTGGTCCTGCTCAACGGCGGCCGCGTGGAACAGGTGGGCAGCCCGACCGAGGTCTACGACACGCCGGCCTCGGTGTTCGTCGCCGGCTTCCTCGGCGCACCGCCGATGAACCTGATCGAGGCCCGGGTGGAGGCCGACGGCGACCTGCTGGCGGTCCGCGCGGACGGGCTGCGCATCCCGCTGTGGCCGGGCTTCGACGAACCCCGCGACGTCATCGTCGGTCTGCGACCCGAGAACCTGACGCTGTTGCCCGGCTCGGCCGAGTCGCCCCGCCCGGCCGAGCCGCCCCACCCGGCCGAGGCATCGACGGCATCACCCGGCTTGACGGCATCACCCGGGTCGACCGCGCAGATCGAAGGTGTCGTGACCACGGTCGAGAACCTCGGCAGCGAGGAGGTGGCCTGGTGCGACGTCCACGGTCAGGCCGTCGCGCTGCGTGGCCCCCGCCCGATCGGACTGGCCGCCGGTGACCGGGCCCGACTCACTGTCGACGTCTCACGGGTGCACCTGTTCGCTCGGGCGAGCGGACGTCGTCTCGCCTGGCGGCCACCGGATCCCCGGGAATCCCTGACCATCCCCGTGCCCGGCGCGCTCGCCGCGTCCCCATCCCCCGCTTCGCCCGCGCCCGCCGCGGTCTGAGCTGCGACCAGACCAACCGGACCAGATCATCGCGATCCGGTCCGTCCGCCATCCCGTTGATCCCGTTGATCCCAACGTCCCGTTGATCCCAAGGAGCATCCCCGTGGCTCGACCACGCCTGCTGCGTGCCGCGGCTGGCCTCGCGTTGCTTGCGGCGCTCGCCTCCGCGTGTGCGACGTCCTCGTCCACACCCACGAGTACGGCCGCGAACGCCAGCACGATCCCCGAACTCTCCCCGGACCAGAAGGTCTCGATCGTCTTCNAAAGTTACAACCTCGCGAACGTCGGGACGTGGAAGCCGGTGATCGAGGGGCTGCTGCGCGACTTCCAGGCCGCGCATCCCAACATCACCGTCAAGGGCCAGCCGCCGCAGAACCTGGCCGGTAGCGCGAACAGCGGCGACTACGTCACCAGCATCAAGAACCAGGTGCTGGCAGGCAGCCCCCCGGACGTCGCCCAGATCACCTTCAACGCGCTGCGCTTCGCCGCCGGCAGCCTCGGCGCCCAGCCGCTCGACACGTTGGTCGGGCGGGAGGCCGTTCAGGCGAACTTCGGCGGCGAACACCCGTTCGCCCCGAAAGCCCGCACCCTCGGCGACGTTGACGGCAAGACCTACGCCGTCCCGTACGTCTTCTCCACCCCGGTTCTCTGGCTGAACAAGACCCTGTTCACCCAGGCCGGCCTCGACCCGGCCAAGCCGCCGAAGACCTGGGCGGAGGTAAAGACCGCGGCGCTTGCCATCAAGGCGAAGACCGGCAAGGACGGGGTCCTCATCGACTGTCTGACGAAGGTCGGGGACTGGTGTTTCCAGAGCCTGGTACGTTCGGCCGGCGGCCGAGTGATCTCCACCGACGGTACCAAGCTGTCCTTCGCCGATCCGCCGGGCGTCGAGGCGGTATCGATGGCCGCCGACCTGGTACACAGCGGCGTGATGCCGAACCTTGACCAGAAGCAGCAGGTCAAGGCGTTCAGCAGCGGTCAGGCCGGGATGCTGCTCGAAAGCAGCTCCCTGCAAGGGATGTTCATGGCCGGCGCCAAGGCGAACAACTGGCAGCTCGACGCCACCCAGGAACCCTCGTTCGGCTCGAAGCCGGTCATCCCCACCAACTCGGGAGCGGCACTGGCGATCTTCAGTAAGGACCCGGCCAAGCAGCGCGCCGCCTGGGAACTGATCAAGTTTCTCACCGGCGACCACGCCTACACCGAGATCTCCTCGAAGATCGGCTACCTGCCGCTGCGGACCGGCCTGATCGACGACCCGAAGAGCCTGCAGGCCTGGGCGAAGGCGAACCCGCTCATCAAGCCGAACCTCGACCAGCTCGCCCGGATCGAGCCGTGGGAGTCCTTCCCGGGTGACAACTACCTCCAGATCTCGGACACGATGATGACCGCGGTCGAAAGCGCCGTCTTCACCGGCAAGGATCCCGCATCCACCCTGGCCGCCGCACAGAAGCAGGCCACCAGCTTCCTGCCCCGGAAGTGACCGCCGTGCCCGTCGTAAGCACCGGGAGCACGGCCACCGCAGCGAGCACCGGGAGCGCCCCGGGCGACGGCGGGGCGCCGCAGGCGCGGCGCGTCCTGTCGCTGCCGGGCACGATCAACCTGCGCGACGTCGGCGGCTACCCGACTGTGCACGGACGCTCCCTGCGCTGGCGCACGCTGCTGCGCTCGGGCACGCTACGCGGGCTCGACGGCCGTGGGCAGGCCATCCTCGCGCAGATCGGGCTGCGCACGGTCATCGACCTGCGCGAGGACACCGAGGTGGCGCACGATCCGGACCAGCTCGGCCGGCTCGCCGCGACGCATCGGCGGGTGCCCGTCTACACCCTGCCGGTCGACCGGCACCAGACGGCCGGCGATCTGCGCAGCCTCTACGACCACGTCGTCGATCATCGAGGGGACCGCCTCACCGCGGCCATGCTCGCGCTCGCCACACCGGGGGCACTGCCCGCGATCGTGCACTGCAGCGCAGGCAAGGACCGCACCGGTCTGGTCATCGCTCTGGCGCTGGACCTCGCCGGGGTGCCAGCCGAGGTGATCGCGCAGGACTTCGCGCTGACCTCGTACTTCCTGCGGGACGAGGCCGCGGCGGCCGTCCAGCGCATNTCCGCCCTGATGTCCACCGACGGCGAGGAGCTGCCGGCCTCGCTGATGGCGAGCCCGCCCGACCTCATCCTGCACGCACTGGACCGTATCCACGCCCGGCACGGGGACACCCGCACCTACCTGCTCGCGCACGGGGCGACGGCGCACGCGCTGGACCGCCTCGTCGAGGCCCTGCTCGTGCCGGCGGAGGCCTCCGACGCCGGGCCGGACTGCGGTCCGCCGACCGCGGGCTGAACCCCAGCCGGTGAGCCGCAGGCCCGAAGTCCCCACCCCTCGGGCCTGCGGCTCACCCCATGCGCCACCCCGCCCGCCCTGAACCCCGCTCCGGAAGGATGTCCATGCCAATACTCCTGGACCCGACCGCGCACACGCCCACCCACATCCTGATCCAGATCAGTGACACCCACATCGTCCGCGAGGGTGAGCTGATGCACGGCAAGGTCGACACGTACGCCGCGCTGCGCACCGTGCTCGACCAGATCGAGGCGTCCACGCTGAAGATCGGCGCCCTGCTGCTCACCGGCGACCTCGCCGACCGCGGTGATCTGCTGGCCTACCAGCGGTTGCGTGACCTGGTCGAACCGGCGGCGGCGCGCCTGGGCACGCCCGTGCTCTACGGCGTCGGCAACCACGACTCGCGTGGCCCGTTCCGGGAGGGACTGCTCGGCGCGGAACCCACGGCGGAGGCTCACGACTACGTGCACTGGGTCGGTGACCTGCGGATCATCATGCTCGACACCACCGAACCGGGCGAGCACAGCGGCTTTCTGAGCACCGCCCAGCTGCGCTGGCTCGCCGACGAGCTGGCCACCGCGGCCCCTGACGGGACCATCCTCGCCCTGCATCACCCACCCGTGCCGTCCCCGCTCGCGATGGTGAACTCGCTCCTGCTCGCCGAGCCGCAGAACCTCGCCGACGTGCTCGCCGGCAGCGACGTGAAGATCGTGCTGGCCGGTCACGCCCACCACGCGTCCGCGGGCGTGCTCAGCGGCGTTCCGGTCTGGGTGGCGGGTGCCACCGCCTACCGGATACGCACCCTCGGCCCGGCCGACCGGATAACCGGCCTGGTGGGGGGCGAGTACACCCGGATCGACGTCTACCCCGAGGGGGCCGTCGCCACCGCGGTACCGATCGCCACCTCCGAAGTGGTCTACGACATGACCCTCGACGAGGTCGTCCAGCTCGCGGCGGATTATCACTGACCCCGTCCGGCACTGACCCCGTCCGGCACCGACCCCGTCCGGTGCGTCGGCCCTTCCCACGCCTCCGGACTTCCCGCGCCTCCGGAAAGGATGCTTCCGAACCGTGTTCGTCGAAATCGCCATCCCGGGGGCAGCCGGCGCCACAGTCCCCGCCGGTGCCGCAGTTTCCGCCGGTGCCGCGTCGCGCGTGCCGGTGCGGGCCGCCCGGCCGTCGCTGGCCCGGCGGATGCTCGCCGCCACCCCGCCCTACCTGTACCTGCTGCCCGGAGTGGCCAGCCTGGTGCTATGGACCTACAAACCGATCATCGAGGCCGTCCAGCTGTCCTTCTACCACTGGAACCTGCTGCCGAACTCGCCACGGACCTACGTCGGTCTGGACAACTACCGGCAGATCTTCACCCTTCCGCAGCTCCGGGGCGCCGCGAAGAACACGCTGTGGTACATCCTCGGCCTGGTTCCGTTCGCCATCGTTCTGCCCACCGCCATCGCGCTGGCCATCCGGGACCTGGGCGGTCGGTCGCGCACCGTCTACCGGGCGCTGGTCTTTCTGCCGATGCTGGTCGCGCCGGTCCCCGCCGCCGCGGTCTGGCGCTGGTTGCTGGATTCCAAAGGGGTGGTGAACCACGCCCTCGGGCTTGGTGACTACAGCTGGCTGCGGGAGGAGCGGACGGCGCTGATCGCCATCCTGGCGATCTGCGCGTGGCAGATCCTCGGCTTCGCCACCCTCGTCATCTCCGCCGGACTCACCGGCATCAGCAGTGATTACGCCGAGGCCGCCGAGATGGACGGGGCGTCGCGCTGGCAGGTCACCCGGTGGGTGACTCTGCCGATGCTGCGCTCGACCCTGCTGTTCATGCTGCTGATAACCGTGCTGCTGTCGGGGCAGTGGACATTCCCACTGCTCGACGTGCTCACCCAGGGCGGCCCCGCCGACTCCTCGACCAACATCTATTACCTGCTCTGGGAGTTCGGTTTCCGCAGCCTG
The DNA here is from genome assembly GCF_000733325.1 of Frankia sp. Allo2. NCBI lineage: Bacteria > Bacillati > Actinomycetota > Actinomycetes > Frankiales > Frankiaceae > Frankia > Frankia sp. Allo2. Next base: position 50,150 of record NZ_JPHT01000013.1, on the reverse strand, counting down.
GACTCCGGTCTGGCCTCCGCGGCGGGCATCGCGTTCTTCCTCGTCTTCGCGGTGGTGGCGGCAGTGCTGGTCAAACTGGCCGACCGGTACAGCTTCGCTGACAACTGACCCGGACCCTCGGCGACCGGATTTCTCGACACACCCCGGTCCCCCGATCCAAGGATGCGCACACGATGAGCAGCATGCGGATACCGCGGATACCCCACTGGCGGGCCGCGGCCAGCCATCTGATGCTGGCCCTACTGAGCCTGATCAGCCTGTTTCCGGTGTACTGGATGTTCGCCACCTCCTTCCGCCGGCCGGACGACATCTTCGACCAGTCGCTCCTGCCCTGGCCGCTGAGCCTCGCGAACTACCGCTACGTCTTCGACAGTCTCGACATCGGCGTGCTGCTCGCCAACACCTTCACGATCGCCGCCGTCACCGCCGCCGGCCAGCTCATGATGTCCCTGCTCGCCGCCTACGCCTTCGCCGCCTGGGAGTTCCGCGGCAGGACCCTGTTCTACCTGGCGTTCGTGGCCACCTGGCTCATCCCGTTCCAGGTGACGATGATCTCGAACTACCTGGTGCTGTCGAACCTGGGCCTGCTGAACACGCTGGCCGGCGTCATCGTGCCGAACCTGTGCTCGGCGCTCGCGGTGCTCATGCTCCGCCAGCACATGCAGGCCTTCCCCCGGGAGCTGCTCGACGCGGCCCGCATCGACGGGCGGGGTTCATGGTCCACATTGTGGACGGTCGTCGTGCCGAACCTGCGCCCGGCGCTGGCGTCGCTGTCGATCCTGCTGTTCATCACCGCCTGGAACGAATATTTTTGGCCGGCGCTGGCGCTGCAGCGGGCGAACTCCGTCATCCAGCTGGGCATCCGCGGTTTCCTGACCCTCGAGGGCGACAACTGGGGCGCCGTGATGGCCGGGTCCGGCCTTGCCTGCCTGCCCGTCTTCGCCCTCTACCTGGTCCTGCAGCGCCAGGTCGTCGACGCGTTCGTGCGCTCCGGCCTGCGCTGACCGCGCTGACCGCTCCGGCCTACGCTGACCGCGCGGCCCCGTTTCCCGGCGGCAGCTCCTCGCCTCTTGCCTCTTGCCTATCCAAAGGAAGCCGGCCGGCCNGGTGACGGCGATCCAAGGTGGGCCGCGAAAGTGGGCCGCGAGATCGGAGAGCTCCGTCAGACGGACGGGGTGACCATATCGTCGGCGATCCGCTCGATCCTGGCCCGCAACTCGGCCAGGGGGAGCCTCAGGTCGAGCACGTACGTCACGAGCCCGATGGGCGTGGGACCCCCGATCCGGCTCCGGATGACGTCGCCACGACCGCCGGGCTGGCCGTCGGCCCGCTCCGAGCCGGCGTAGACGAGCCATCCCTGCCGGGCGCCGAGCCGGGCACAGTAGGCGATCATCTGGTGGTACACGTGTGCGCGCGCGCCCTGTCGGATCGCGAGCCGGTACTTCGCGTCGAGGACAACCGCCGGGATCATCCGCCCGCCCGGGCCCTCCGGCCGGTACAGCACGAGATCGGGGCACATCTCCAGCGTCCGGTCCTCGTCGAGGTGGTGGGTGCGGTCCTGCAGGCGGACCTCACCGCCGCGGTGGGTGAGGACCTCGTCGACGGCGTGGGTCACGAAGTCCTCGAAGACCTCCCACATCTTCACCACGAAGCCGTCCACCCGGAGCGTCTCCCCGTCTTCCCGTTCGAAGGAAGACGAGCNCAAGACCGTCTCGGCGAGCCGGAGCGCCGCATGGTAAGGCGCGTTCACCCGGGTTGGCACCCAGTCCGGCGGCTTGACGGGGCCGTGCGCCGGCTCGGCCACACCGTCCAGGGCGGCGGCGATACGGCGCAGCTCCTGGGCGGTGGCCGGTGCCACCCCGGCCAGGGCGAGCAGCGAGCGGGTGGCGGCGAGCAGCAACCGGTTCTCGGCGGTGTCGACGGTGCGCTCGTCATAGCGCACCTCGAGGGGGAACATCNCCCCGGACCGTTGCCGGAGCTGCGCGGACTCGCGCAGCCGGCCGCGAAGGACGGGAAGCGCNGCATCCACCTGCCGATAGCCTCGCGGCACCCCGTGCGCGAGCGCCCGCGAGGCGGTTCGGGCGAACGCCGCGGCGACCGCGGGCAGAAGATCCGGTTCCTCCGCCGCCTGGACCTCGTCCTCGAACCACCTGCCGCGATCCTGCGCGTAGCCAAGCAGAAACAGCAGACGGCGGATGGTGACCTTGGGTCGGATGCGAACCTCGAACGTATCCTCGCCCGACCCGAGGCGCACGGTGCCGACCAGGGCGTTGTCCTTGACCTCGCAGGTACCGTCGGCACGCCGTTGCCGCACCTGCGCCACCTCGCTGGCATCGAGCGCATCGGCCTGGCCCGGGCTCAGCTTCCGCCGCTGCCACCCGGCGCCCTCGGTCAGCTCCACCGGCGCAAGCATGGCATCAGCCTGCCGCGGGGCCGGGGATGGTGTTCGCGGGGACTCCGGCGGCCGGAACCACCGCGGCCGGAACCACCGCGGCCAGGCCGAGGGACTGCCGCAGCGCCGGTAGGCCGTACCGGGCCGCGAGATCGATGGTCTCGCCGACGTGGTGTTCGGCCAGCAGCGGCAGGATCTGATGTTCCCACACCCGGTCGAGGCCGTCGGCACTCTGGTGGACGCGGTCGCGCATCAGATAGGACGGGCCGATGCGGGCGTCCGGGTCGTCGATGCGGCGGTTCAGCTCGCCGAGCAGGCGGGCCGCCTCGTCGGGCAGGTCGCCTGCCGCAAGCCAGCGGCGCAGCACGGACGCGGTCGGTTCGACGTCCGGATGGAGCCCGACGAAGGTGAACCGCCGGCGCAGCGCCTGGTCGAAGGCGGCGATCGAACGGTCCGCGCTGTTCATCGTGCCGATGATGAACAGGTTCTTCGGTAGTTGGAAGTCGCGCGTGTCCGCGGAGGCGTACTGGGTGGTGACGGCCTCCCCGCGGTATTCCAGCAGAAAGTACAGCTCACCGAAAATCCTGGCCAGGTCACCCCGGTTGATCTCATCGATGATCAGGAAGAACGCCTGGCGGGGATTGAGCTCGGCGGCGGTGGCGAGCCGGCGCAGCGGACCGTCCACGAGCTCGAAGGACATCCGGTTGGTGGTGGCCGCGTCACCGTCGCCGCCCTTCACCTGCACCGGACGGAAACCCTGGAAGAAGTCCTCGTACATATAGGACGGATGGAACTGGACGAGGGTGACGTTCTCGCGCCGATCGTCGGCGAGATGCCAGGCCAAGCGCCGGGCGAGGTACGTCTTGCCGGTGCCGGGCGGGCCGTAGAAGATGAGCTGCGGCCGGTCCCGCAGAAGCTCGACGCACCTGCGCAACCAGTCCCGGCTGTAAAAGAGGCCGTCCGCGAACTCGTCCGTGACCTCGCGCAGATCGTCCCCGCCGAGGGCCTGGCCGGCGAGGGCCTGGCCGGCGAGGGCCTGGCCGGCCAGGTCGGCGTCGGCGCTCTGGGGGGCGGCCCCCGTCGTCGCGATCGATGCCACCGGCGCGGGCGCGGGCACCAGGGCGTCGAGGTCGGCGACGAAATCGGAAAGATCGACGATGCGCGCTTCCGCGTTGCCGAGCAGGGCCGCCACCCGATCGGGTAGATCGAGGTAGTTCACCGGCTCGTCGGCGTTGCGCCAGTGGACCGGCCGTTGCAGGTCCGCGACGCCCCCGACGCTCGCGACGAACACCGGCGGTCCGAGGATCTCCCCGACGTAGTACTCGTCACGGTCGTTCACGACGACGAGGTCGTTCTCCCGCATCCGGCTCAGGAAGGCGTGGTACTCGCTGGTGAGCCGGCCGCGCCGGGCCGAGGTGAGCGAGGCGTGTTCGCGGTCGACCGCCCGGCGCACCTGCTCCCGGTCGACCCCGGGCCGCACCTCCAGCCGGTCACCGGGCAGGGAACAGACCTCGTCGGCCAGCCAGAGATCCCGCGCCAGCGAACGGCCACGCCGGTCCGCGCCGCGCACCAGCCAGGCCCGGCGAGGGATCCGCTCCGGCGCGATGGACTCGACGAGCATGCGGAGGTCGTCGAGCGGCAGCCGCAGCTCGCCGGCAGCCCGCCCCGCCGTCAGGTCGCCGACCTCGACCTCGAACCAGTCCAGCCAGTCGCGATACTCGTCCTCGGTGAAGAGGGCCTCGCGCGGCGGCCGGCCCGCCGGGTCGAGTACGCGCGACCAGCCCTCGGGGCGGAAGCCGCACAGATGGCGGACGAGGCCATCGACCGTCAGATCGGCCACCGTCGAGAGATCCGTGACGCTGACCCAGGTCTGTTCGGGCAGCACCGCGAGGACGTCGTCCACCAGGCCAAGGCTGCTCCGGTGTTCCCGCCAGTAAGTGTTGTGCTCCGTGACATCACGCCACCACGCGGCCTCGTCCGGGGACGCCCGCAACGCATCCCGGCCGATTCCGGTAGCCTGCCACCGGCGGTTGCTCTCACTCAGATGACCGGCCCNGGCCAGGNAGACAGCGCCCCGCAGGACGAGTTTCCTTGCGACGGCGCTCCGCGGGTCGTCACCTGATCCGCGCCGCCATCCGGGATCGGCGCCAGCATCGGACGCACGCATCCGCATCCACAGCTCGTCCGGAGACGCCTCGCCGACCTCCGCCAAGATCCGCATAACCCGGTACAGCAGCCCGCCGATGATCTCTAGCTGATCCGCCATGCACCCGCCCCCGAGACGATCCACCCGCAGGATCTGATCGGGAGCAATTATTCATCAGGTCATCAGACAACGACGAAGCACTCATAGCGAACGAAACTTCCACTACCCAGAGTGATCATTCTGGTGAGCCAGCCAGGCCGTCCGGAGAGGTATCGAGCCGTCCGTTTCCCGCTGTCGCCGTCCACACGCCTCACGCACCGAACGCCCGTCGCCCCCGGCAGGCCTGCCGGCAACCGAAGATCGATGCTGCCGTGAGCAGGCACACAGGCCGGCAGGAGCGTCCTCACCGCGAGCATGAAGGCGCGCGAACCGATCTGTTTCGCGCGGCGCCGGCTCACGTGGACCGCGGAGAAATACGCCCCCCGATCGCCGGAGGTGATTACAGGCGGCAATCCCGCCCGGCTCGCTTCTCCGCGCCGGGATGCCGTACAAGTGCCAGGCGCTTCTGAATACGATACCGTTGGCCCGGTCACGAGAATGGCTCTCTTCTGCCCCGGGAGCGTCCATGGCTGTTCGCCGGTCTCCGGCCAGGTTACCGCGGTGACTCCGGCCGAGTTCCGTGGCCTCGAAACCGCCCCGGAACGACCCGACGCAGGCGGTGGGCCGGTCCCGGAGCAGTCTCGGGTCACCGAGATCGACAGAAAGCTCGACCTGCTGGACCGCGCCGCCTCCCCGGGCGACTCACCCGAGCCCTGCCATCAGGAGCGACCGGCCGGCCGGGATGCTCCCAGCCGGAACACCTCCAGCATCGACGCCAAGCTGGACCTTCTCGACAGGGCGGCGCTCGCCCGTTCCGGCGGCGGCGCGGCTACGCCGGCGGACACCACCGGCGACCGGCCGTCCGAGGTCCGCCCGCCCACCGAGCCCGGGAACAGCGACCGGGCTCGGACCGAGGCCAAGCTGGCGCTGTTGGAGGACGCGGCCCGCCGCTACCGCCCCGAGCCCCCGGACGCGCCCGCCCCCGGTCGGGAGCGCTGGGCCGTCCGCGAGGCACCGCGGACTCTGCCGGACGACCATCCGCTCCTCACCCCGACGGACACCATCAACACCCCCGAACGCGCCGCCCTCCGGGAGAATCTGGTGAAGGAGGTGATCGGCGATGCCAAGCCGCCGGAGCAGGGCAGCCCCACCCTCGACCTCATGGGCGGCGGCGGAGCCTCCGGCAAGGGCTTCGTGCTGGAGTACCTCAAGGACGAAGGCCAAGTACCCACCGAGAACGTAGTCCATCTTGATCCCGACGAGATCAAGAAAATGATCCCCGAGTTCGACGAGATCATGGGTGCAGGAGACTCGCGCGCGGCTGAGGTGGTCCATGAAGAGAGCAGCTCACTCGCGAAGGGAGTCCTTCAACAGGCCATGGACCGCCGCCTCAATATCATCTACGATAGCACCCTCGGCAACCCGGAGAAGACCGCCAAGCTGATCGATGACGCGCATGCGAAGGGATACGAGGTTCGCCTATTCGGGGTGAGTGCCGATCCGGAGCTCGCGGTCACGCGCGCCGCGGACCGCGCCGCAAAGTCCGGCCGCTATGTTCCCGTTGACCACCAGCTTGCGGCACACCGTGGATTCTCCCAGGGCTTCGAAGGTTATGCCGAGAAGGCCGATAAAGTACGTCTTTATGACACCAACTCTGAACCCCGACAGATCGCCCGCAAGAGGGCGGGCGAAATTTTGACAATTCTCGACCAAGGATCGTACGATAAATTTCAAAATAAAATAAACATTAATCCAGAAGCCATGGGGCCGGCATCACTGTACACCGATCGAGGCGAAAACCAATAATTTTCACTTCGACGACCAGCTACCCGCACAATCCGAATATCAGACAGATGGTTTCACGAGAAAAAGGAGCATAGCATGGAAGGCAAGGAAACCGACGAGGAGTTCGACGCTCGTCGTTCACAGAAGTTCGATGAGGGGATGGACCGACTCCAAACCTTCGACCCAGATAAATGNGAGGCCGTCAAGAAGCGGATGCGCGAGAAGGAAGAAGAGGAGACCAAGCGCATCTTCGGCGACAAGAAGCCCACTCTGTATGTCGATCGCTATACCGACCTGTGAGGCTTCGCGGCTGATCCCGGCGGCCCACAGAACCCGTCGGTATCGGGTGAAGTCAGATCGGCGCTGAGATCGTACGCAGAGATCCGGGGACGCGGCTACCAGAGGGCGTGCTGGTCGCCGGGAGGTGGCTCCGTGCCTTGTGCGCGCCGAAGGCTGCGAGGGTGGCCGGGTGAGGATGTACTCGAGCATCACGTAGTTCGTCAGCAGGATGTCGGGACGCCGATCCAGGATCCGCTGCCGGGACTCGGCCAAGTCCTGCCCGGTGTACCGGTCGAAGGTGACCGACCGGCCATCCACGGGTATTCCCCATTCGAGATACTTCTTCAACTCGTGGAGCTGGCTGTTCGCCAGCGCGTTCATGGGGTAGACCACGATCGCCGAGATGCGGTTCGGGCGGGGGTCACGGAGGACGGAATCCACGACCGGCACGATGTAGGAAAGGCTTTTACCGGATCCCGTGCCGGTGGTGAGCACATAGCTGCTGCCGTCCCGGGCCGCCTCGATGGCTTCCCGTTGGTGCCGATACAGCGTCAGCGACCGCCCGCCGGGATCGCCGGAATCCCTCTTGACCCGGAAGAATCTGCCGCAGTCGGGGTGCAGCAGACCTGTGCCGACCAGTTCGTCGACCGTGCCGCCGGAGGCGAACGCAGGGTTGAGCGAGATCCACGGGTCAGGCCAGCGGACCTTCGCCGCCCGCTCCCGCTCGAGATAATCTTTGATCTTCTCGTCGCGAACCTCGACGAGGGAGTCGGTGAAGGCCGCATAGTCCTCGATCAGGCTCCGATGAGTCTCGAAGACCTCCACGTACTCCCTGCCCTCCTACCCACCAGGTCCGAACAGTGTCCGGCCAGCACATCCAGGTCGGGCGCGGCGGGCCGGGTGCGTCTGTCGTCGTACCCTACGGTGATCGGCGCCCGTCGTCCGGCATGACGGACCGGCTTCTGCTTCTGGTGGATCCGCCGCCTGACCCGGCCCGACCCGGCCTGACCCGGCCCGACCTGATCGCGGCACACCGTGGGCTGTTCCGGTGGGTGTCTGTCCAGAGGCCCCGAGCCCGATTCGTCCTTGTGGACACGCACGGCCACACCGGGAATCTTGCCTATCCAGAGGCTTCGACGTCCCTTTTATCCCTCTGGAAAGGCAAGAGAGGGGGCTGGCTACTCGGCTATTCGAAGCGGGGGGGCTGGCCGGTCGCTTCGAGGACGGACATCCACAGATCGCCGGCCGGGTCGACCTGGTTGCGCTGGCTGATCGCGAGCGGGATCGGGATGTGGATGAACCGCCGCCGCCAGCGGCCGACGACCATCTCCGTGCGGCCGGACATCGCGGCGTGCACGGCCGCGTGGGCGAGCCGGATCGTGTAGACGCTGTCGTACGGGTTCGCCGGCACGCTGCGGATCACGTAGCTGGGATCGATGTACTTCAGGTTGAGCTCGATGCCCTCGGCGTCGAAGTACTCCTTGATCCGGCGGGAGAGCTCCGGGCCGATGTCGTGCAGCTTGCGGTTCCCGGACGCGTCGGTGCTCTCCGGCTGGCCGACGACAAGCTCCTGGCCGGCACCCTCGGCGACGACGACGACGGCGTGGCCGCGCTCGGCCACCCGGCGACGCACGTAGTTCAGCAGACCGCCGTCGCCCTCCAGCTTGAACGGCAACTCCGGGATGAGCACCACGTCCGCGTTACTCTTCGCCAGCGTCGCGTAGCAGGCGATGAATCCCGAGTGGCGGCCCATGAGCCGGACCACGCCGAGCCCGCCGGGCGCGGACGTCGCCTCGGCGTGCGCGACCCGGATGGACTCCGCGGCCTTGCCGAAGGCCGTCTGGAAGCCGAAGCTCTGGTCGATGTAGGGGATGTCATTGTCGATCGTCTTCGGGATGCCGACCACGGCGATCTTCNCCCCGCGCGTCTCGGCCNCCNGGGCGATCTNCCCGNCCCCGCGCNGGGTGCCGTCNCCGCCGATGACGAACAGGATGTTGATGTTCATCCGGGAGAGGCAGTCGACGATCTCGGCGGGATCCTGCTGGCCGCGGGAACTGCCGAGGATCGTCCCGCCGTCCTCGTCGATGTTGGCGACGCTCTCCGGGGTGAGATCGACGACGTCGTGGCCGTAGCGGGCGATGAAGCCCTGGTACCCGTTGCGGAATCCGAAGATCCGCCGAACCCGGTAGTGCGAGGTCAGCTCCAGCACCAGACCGCGGATCACGTTGTTCAACCCGGGACAGAGCCCACCGCAGGTGACGATGCCCACCCGGGTCTTCGACGGGTCGAAGTAGATCTTNCGGCGCGGCCCGGCCGGCTCGAATCCGGGCAGGTCATCGAGCGCGACACCACGCGAGGAGATCATCAGGGCGGTGTCGTCGTAGAGGACCTTGTCCGACTCATCGATGTAATGCTGCGTCGTCGGCCGCTCCCCCAGCAGCGGCAGGAGCGGGGAGTCAATCCGGCAGACCCCCAGGGTCTTGACCGCCAGATCGGCATTATCCACCAGTATTGGTGCACCCACCGTTACCCGGCCCTCACGTCTCGATCGGCGCTACATCAGTCTCGGTGACTTCGCTTCATACTTACCTGGACCAGAGGAGCACGGACACCCCCGATCATCCTAGGTTTCTCCACCCCGAGAGTACCGACCCAAACCACCCACCACGACCCCGTCGACGGGATAACCCGCAACCTGCGGACGGAAACAATGGCTTCATAGGCGCGAAACCGGCGTAACAACCTGCCAACCCCGTCCCGACCTGTCCCGGGCGGACACCTCCGGGCGATGCGGGCAGGCGATGCGGGCAGACCGTCCGAGCCGGATAACCCAGGCCAGACCAGGCCAGGCCAGACCAGATCCGGATCCGGAAGCCCCGCGACGTCGGCGGCCGCGAAGTCCGGTAGACGGTCAGCTCATGCAGTGACCACCATCGCGCGGCGGCCGAATTTGGGGGAGCCCGTCACGGTCCAGGGACCGCAAACTGTGCTCAGGTCCCCCAGATTCGCCGGCCGGCAGCCGGCAGGTC